>NZ_CP169391.1:1299308-1624135 GCF_041937525.1 Kytococcus sedentarius | reverse complement strand
CCCGAGGGGGTGTCGGCCGCCTCGGGTGCGCCGCCGGCCGGGCGCACCGGCACGCCGCGGGTCTGCTCCTGCCGGGCCACCACCTCCCAGCCGAACGCCGGCGTGCCCCACAGCTCCGACAGGTGCACCCGTACCGCGGCCTCCTGCCCCTCCGGGTGGCCGTTGCGGTGCAGCACCAGCGCCGCGATGAGCGGCCGCCCGTCCGCCGAGTACGTCGGCGACACGTTGGTCACCACGGCCGTGGCAGCCACCGGCCCCCGGTGGGCCCGGGCGTCCAGCCGCAGTGCCGTGGAGCCGCTGGGGGCCTCCTCGGCGGTGAACCACCAGGTGGTCACGCCGTGCCACTCCTGGTGGGGCAGCGGCAGGTCCACCCCGGACCCGTGCAGCAGCTCCGCACTGACACCGGCCGGCGTGGCCAGCACCACCTGCGGGGCGCTCCACGTGCCGTGGTCGCCGACCACCACCCAGGAGCCGGCCCGGCGCCGCACCGCATCGACCCGGGTCCCCGTCCGCACCGGCCGCTCCAGGTGCCCCGTCAGGTGCACGGGCAGCGCCACCATGCCGTGCGCGGGCAGGGCCGGTGCGCCGCTGAGGAAGGAACGCAGCCGCCCGCGTGCCGTGCCGCCGTCCGATGCGGTGGCCTGCCACCGCCGGTCGCCGGGGTCCTCCAGCAGCATCGCCGCCAGGAGCCGCTCGGCCACGACGGCCGGTCGTCCGTGCAGGCCACCCGCTGCCAGGGCCTGCGGCCACGGCAGGTCGTCCCCGGCCGCCTCCGCGGCCCGGGCCCAGCGCAGCAGCGCCCACACCTCGCGGGCGCTGTGCAGGTCGTGCGAGCGCAGCCCCGCCCGCAGCGTGGAGACCAGCTGTCCGGGCGCTCGCCGCGGGTCGGCCACGGTCCGCACCTCCGAGCCGTGCGCGTCGGTGCCCAGCAGCAGGTCCAGGCCCGGCAGCAGGGGGTGCAGGTCCAGCTCGTCCAGCCCCACCAGTCCCGCCAGGCCGGGCTGCCGCGGGTAGATCAGGTGGAACCCGTGGTCCACCGTGAACCCGTCCACCAGCTCGGACCCCACCCGGCCGCCGGTCGTCACGTCGGCCTCCAGCACCTCCACGCGCCGTCCGGCGGCGGTGAGCTGTGCCGCGGCGGTCAGCCCCGCCACCCCGGCGCCCACCACGATGACGTCCGCATCGGCCGTGCGCAGCGGCACCCGGGTGAGCCGTCGGATGGTCACGGCGCGCTCCCGGCCGCTCCTCCCGCATCGGAGGCGGAGTACGTGACGGACAGGGTGTGGCTGCCCCCGGGCTCGAGGTGGATGGAGTGGTCGATGCCGTCCGCCCGCTCGCCGACGCATGCGGACTCGACGCACAGGAAGCGGTGCCACCCGTCGTCGGGGGTGTCCGCCATCGACCGCGCCCCCTCGGGGCCGGGGCTCCACACCACCGTGTCCGCGCACCCCTGCGACTCGATGCCGATGCTCCGGTCGCCGTCGTCCAGCCCCACCGTGCCCTCGGGGCCCGCGGTGCGGTGGATGCGGTCGACCGCCCCGGTGGGCCGCAGGTCGCCGGCCTGCTCGATGACCTGGCCGGTCAGCTTGTCCACCACGGTCGCGCCGTCGAGGCCCGTGACCGTGGAGCAGTCCACGCCGGCCACCGCGAAGTAGGTGTGCAGGGCGGCCTCCACCCGGCGCGGCTCGGCGCCGGGCGGCAGACCGAGGGTCAGGTCCAGGTGCAGCCGCTGGGCGGCCGTGAGGTCGAGGCGCAGGTCCACCCCATCGGCCGTGGTCGTCAGCCCCAGGCGGACGGTGCCGTCCTGGTCCACCGTGGCCGACTCGAGCGTCCAGGCGGTGGTGCGGGCGGGGCCGTGGCTGGGGGAGTGCTCCCCATCGGGCCCATCGGCGAACCACGGCGCGCACAGGGGGATGCCGCCGCGCACCGCCTGCCCGGGCGCGCGCACCGCATCGGGACTGAGCCAGAGCAGCTCCGAGCCCCCGGCGGGGACGAACGAGAGCACCTGCGCCCCCTGCAGCTCCAGGCGCAGTGCGCACGCGGCGGTGCGGGCGACGATCTCACCGGCGCCGGAGCCGCTGGGAACCCACTCGATGCCGGAGGGCAGTGGGGCGCGGACCCCGCCTGCCTGCTCCTCCGGCCCGGCGGACGGGCCCCGGGTGGAGGGGGCGGAGGGGGTGGCGGTCGGACGCTGCGTCTGGGCCATGCGTCCACCCTAGATCCGCCCGCCGACAACCTCCCGCGACCCACACGACCCTCCGGTGCGGAGACGTGGATCACCTTCTGGCGCAACAACGGTAAAGGTTTGCCCTAGAAGTGCCGGAAAGTGACTCCGCAACCCCCCCGGGCAGGGCAGAGTGGGCCTCACGCCACAGGGACCGGGATCTCCCAGTGGTCATCAGGCTCGGACGGTGGATGGGACTCCCACGGGGCACCGGAAGAGCATCAGCGGGTCGGAGTTCGCTCCGACCCGCTGAACTGGTGTCAGGGGGTCTGCGGACTCCCGGCGGGTGACGCCTCGGCGCCCTGCTCAGGGGCTCGCCCACTGTCCTCACGGGGTGTGGTGACGGCCTGCTTGGGGGTCTCGCCCAGCAGCGCGGCCATCCACCGGTTGGCGGGGATGTGGTCCACCAGCAGCGCCTTCACGAAGATCGTGGCCGGCACCGCCACCAGTGCGCCCAGCGGACCCAGCAGGTAGGCCCACACGATCAGCGAGACGAAGATGACCGTGGCGTTCAGGCCCACCATGTCGCCGGTGACGCGCGGCTGGATGATGGTCTGGAACACGAAGTTGATGACCCAGTAGCCCACGGCCACGATGACCGCCATCACCGGGCCCTTCTCCAGCAGCGCGATGAGGGTGGGCGGGATGAGGCCGATGACGAAGCCCACGTTGGGGATGTAGTTGGTGACGAAGCTGAACACCCCCCAGGTGATGGCCAGCGGGATGCCCAGCGCCCACAGGAACACCACGTCCACCACGGCCACGAGGATGCCGAAGACAGTGGTGACCAGCCAGTAGGAGCGCACGCGGCGCGCGAAGTCGCCGAAGGCGGCCGCGGCGCCGGGGCGCTCGTCGGCGAGCACCCGCATCCGCGCCTCCATGCTGCCGGTGTCCAGCACCAGGAAGATCAGGCCGATGATGAGCAGCGTCAGCAGGCTGGCGCCGCCCGAGAGCTGACCGGCCAGGCCACCGACCACACCGGCCACCTGCCCGGGCTCGATGGTGGAGAGCATCTCCTCCAGCTGCGACTCCTCGACCCCGAAGCGGGCCATCTGGGCGATGGCCTGGTCGTACAGCCGAGTGCCCTGCTCCATGTACTGCGGCATCACCTCCACCAGGCGCAGCACGGACCACACCATGGACCAGGCGATGGCGGCCAGCACCGCGTAGATCGCCACCAGCGAGGCCAGGGTGGCCAGCGGGCCGGGCACCTTGTGGCGGCGCATCCAGGTGACCATGGGGTAGGCCGTGATCACCAGTGTGAGGGCCAGGAACATCGGGCCGAGCATGCTGGCCTGGCTGCGGATGCCCGCGCCGATGATGACCAGCGCCGCCACGCCCACCAGCGCCATCACGGGGCTGATGGGGTGCGCCGGGCCGCGGCCGGTGCCCGGCTGGTCCTCGCTGGCCGATGCGGGGGCCGGCCGGTCCTCGTGGCCCGTGGCGGGGGCCGGCCGGTCCTCGTGGGTGTCCTCAGGTGCAGGAAGTCGCGTGCTCACGCCTCGAGAGTACGCAGCAGCACCGGGCCCGGGGTGCGTCCGTGGGCGGAGCGGTGGGGCGCGGTCAGTTGGCGTGTCGGGTCGGCGTGTCGGGTCGGCCCTCAGGCCACGGGGCTGGAGGACAGCACCTGGTGCGCCGCGTACCCGCCTGCGGCGACGAGCAGCCCGAAGCCCAACGGGATCGGCAGGCAGCAGCCCCCGACGGTGACCGACGAGCCGCGCTTGGTGCGGTACGTGCGGTGCGGGATGGGGAAGAGGCCGCCGCGGCGGCGGGGGCGCTCCGCCATCGGATCGGCGTGGGGGGACAGGGGATCGGCGGAGGGGGCGCCCGCCAGCGGGTCGGTGCCGGTGTAGGGGTCGCGGCCGTCGTGGGTGCGCTCGGCGTCACCGGGGTGGCTCGGGTACTGGCTCATGTGCTCGAGCCTTCCCCTGCCGTGCCGTCACCGCAACCGGGCCGGGCGGGCATGCTGGAATGGGCGCGTGTCCTCCCTCATCGCCGCCGAGCTGGTCGCCGTGGTCATCGGTGTGGAGGACGGTGCCCCGGTGGTGCTGGGTGCTGCCGAGGCCGATGCGCTGCCGCACGGTCCGCTGGAGCCGGCGCACCGCTCGCTGCAGGCGGGGGTGCGGGCGTGGGTGGCGGAACACCGCGCGGTGGAGCTCGGCTACGTGGAGCAGCTGTACACCTTTGCCGATGCGGGCCGGCTGCCCGACGTGACGCGCCCTCCGGAGGGGTCGGGCTCGCCGGAGGGGGCGGACTCGTCCGAGGGTGCTGACTCGTCCGAGGGGGCTGCGCCGGGCCGGACGGTCGCCATCAGCTACCTGGGGCTCACGCGGGCGGCCAGCCGGGCCGGGTGGCTCGACCTGTACACCCTGCTGCCCTGGGAGGACCGGCGTGCGGCGGGCGGCGAGCCGGACGCGGGGCGCCGCTCGCTGGAGGACGCGCTGCGGTCCTGGGCCGGGGACGATCCCGACGCGCTGGCCCGGGTGGCGCACACCTTCGGGCTGGACGGCCAGCCGTGGCAGGCGGACCTGGTGCTGCAGCGCTACGAGCTGCTGTGGGAGGCCGGGCTGGTGGCCGAGGCGGGTGGGGGTCACCCCGCCACGGGCCGGCCGCTGGTGCACGACCACCGCCGCATCCTGGCCACCGGGCTGGCGCGGCTGCGGTCGACGCTGCAGTACCGGCCGATCATCTTCGAGCTCCTGCCGGACGAGTTCACGCTGGGCCACCTGCAGGCCACGGTGGAGGCGCTCGCCGGCCAGGAGGTGCACAAGCCGAACTTCCGCCGTCTGGTGCTGCAGCAGGCGCAACTGGTGGAGCCGACCGGCCGCACGAGCAATGACACCGGGGGGCGGCCGGCGCAGCTGTACCGGTTCCGCCGGGCCGTGCACGCCGAGCGGCGCCACGTGGGGACCAAGCTGCCCCGTCCCAAGGTGCGCTGAGCGGGGCCGGCGCGGCGGCTGGGAACCGCCGGCGCAGTTGAGAGCCGCACCGGTGCGGGGTTCACCTGCGCCCGCCCAGTCCTGCGCAGTTGAGTTCCGCACCGGTGCTGGTCTCGGGTGGCACCTGGATCGAGATCCGCACCGGCCCGGAGCTGGACTGTCGAGCTCAGCACCGGTGCGGGCTTCGTGGGAGGTCTGGCCCACCACGGGCCTCAGCGCACCTGAGAACCGCACCGGTGCGGAACTCACCTGCCCCGACACCGCGCAGCGCCCCGGTGTGACCCACCCCACCCCATGACCTACCCTTGTGCTCACTCTGAGCATGTACTCACCCTGACAACAAGGGAGCCCCCGTGACCGCCACCGCACCCACCCCGCTCGCCACGCCCCGCATCCGCCACCGCGCCACGCAGGCCGAGCTGCTCGACGCCGCGGCCGCCATCGAGGCCACCCGCGAGGAGTACGAGCGCGTCCGTCACGTCATCCCCGCCGCCGAGTGGGCCACCTTCGCCCAGGACGTCGTCGCCATCCGCGAGCTCAAGCGCACCCGCGACGCGGTGGTCCTGGCGCACAACTACCAGACCCCGGAGATCTTCCACGGCGTCGCCGACCTGGTGGGTGACTCCCTGGCCCTGGCACGCATGGCCCAGGAGGTCGAGGCCCAGACCATCGTGCTGGCCGGCGTGCCGTTCATGGCCGAGACCGCCAAGCTGCTCAACCCCGACAAGACCGTGCTCGTACCCGACGCCTCGGCCGGCTGTTCGCTGGCCGACGGCATCACCGTCGCCGACATCGAGGCCCTGCGCGCCGAGCACCCCGGCGTCCCCGTGGTCACCTACGTGAACTCCAGCGCCGCGGTGAAGGCAGCCAGCGACATCTGCTGCACCTCCGGCAACGTCGAGAAGATCGTCCGCCACCTGGGGGCCGAGAAGATCATCTGCGTGCCCGACGAGTACCTGGCCCGCAACGTTGCGGCGGCCACCGGCGTGGAGGTCATCACCCACCCCACCCGTTGCGAGGTGCATGAGCGCTTCTCCGTGGCCGACGTGGAGGCGCTGCGCGCCGAGCGCCCCGGCATCACCGTCGTCGCGCACCCCGAGTGCCATCCCGATGTGGTGGCCGCGGCCGACGTCGCCGGCTCCACCGCACAGATGCTCGAGCACGTGACCACCCACCGCCCGCCGCAGGTCGCGCTGATCACCGAGTGCTCGATGGCGGACAACATCCGCGCCGCCCAGCCCGACCTGGAGTACGTGCAGCCGTGCAACCTGTGCCCGCACATGCGCCGCTCGACCCTCGGCCGCATCCGCGCTGCGCTGGAGACAGGCGGCCCGGAGGTCACGCTCGACCCCGCCACGGCCGCCGGTGCCCGCCGCGCCGTCGAGCGGATGCTGGAGCTCTCGTGAGCGCCCCGGTGGTGGTCGTCGGGTCCGGGCTGGCCGGCATGGTCACCGCCTTGCGCCTCGCGCCGACGCCGGTGCTGCTCGTCTCGCCCCAGGTGCCGGGCCGGGGTGGGTCCACCGAGCTCGCGCAGGGCGGGTTGGCCGCCGCCGTCGGGGTGGGGGACGCGCCGCGCGACCACGCCGCCGACACCCACGCGGCCGGCGCCGGCCTGTGCGATGCGGAGACCGTCGCCCGCGTGACCGGCGCCGGCCCTGCCGTGGTCGCCCAGCTGGCCGCGCTCGGGGTGGCCTGGGACCGCGCCGCGGCCGATGGCGCGGGAGCGCCGGGCGCCGGGGCCGTGGCGGGGGGCGCCCCGTGGGCGCTGGGGCGCGAGGGCGGTCACGGGCGTCACCGCATCGTCCACGTGGGTGACCGCACGGGCGCCGCGATCGCCGCCGCCCTGTCCGATGCGGTGAGCACCGCCCCGCACATCACCCACCTGGCGGGGGTGGTCACCGAGGTGTGCACCCACGGTCACGGCCGCGTCACCGGGGTCGTGGTCCGCACGGCCGGGGGCACGCGGGAGATCGGG
Organism: Kytococcus sedentarius; assembly: GCF_041937525.1. GTDB lineage: Bacteria > Actinomycetota > Actinomycetes > Actinomycetales > Dermatophilaceae > Kytococcus > Kytococcus sedentarius_A. Next base: position 1,616,997 of record NZ_CP169391.1, on the reverse strand, counting down.
ACCGACCGGGTCGTGCTGGCCACCGGCGGGTATGCGGGGCTGTACGCGCAGACCACCAACCCGGCGACGAACCGCGGTGCGGGTCTGGCGCTCGCGGCCCGGGCCGGGGCGCGGCTGGCCGACCTGGAGTTCGTGCAGTTCCACCCGACCGCGCTGGACCTGGCGGCGGCGACCGCCGCGGGTGGTTCCGGCCGGCTGCCGCTGCTGACCGAGGCCCTCCGGGGCGCCGGGGCGGTGCTGCTCAGCGACGGGGAGCGCTTCGTCGACGAGATCGCCCCGCGCGACGTGGTCGCCGCCGCCGTGCACGCCGAGCGTCGGGCCGGCCGGCGGGTGGAGCTCGACTGCCGCACCGTGCCGGGCCTGGTCCGCTTCACCGCCCTGGCCGCCACCGCTGCCGCAGCCGGTCTGGACGCGCGCCGCGACGGGCTGCCCGTCTGCCCCGCAGCCCACTACTCGATGGGGGGAGTGCTCACCGATGCGCGTGCCCGCACCGACGTGCCGGGCCTGTGGGCCGTCGGTGAGGTCGCGTGCACCGGGCTGCACGGGGCCAACCGGTTGGCATCGAACTCGCTGCTCGAGGCCGCGGTCGCCGGACAGGCCGCTGCGGAGGACCTGGCGGCGTGGTCGCGGACCGTTGGGTCCCACGGCGCGTGGCGGGACGGGTGGCGCTCGCCCGTGGCGCCCGATCGGACGATCCGCGCCGATGCCGCGGACCTCGCGCTGGCCGGACAGCCCGACGCGCCCGGCCGCGACGCCCTGGTCAGCGAGCTGCTCTCCGCACACGCCGGTGTGGTCCGAACACGCGACGGTGTCGAGCACGCCCTGGTCAGCGAGCTGCTCTCCGCACATGCTGGTGTGGTCCGAACACGCGACGGCGTCGAGGACGCCCTGGCCGCGCTGACCGACCGCCCCGGCGACGACGCGCTGGTCGCCCGACTGCTGCTGCGCTCGGCGCTGCGGCGTGCGAACTCGGTCGGCGGCCACCGGTGGGCGGGGCCAGAACCTGCCGCCGCACCACCCGCCCACGCAGCACCGGGCGTGGCACCCGGGGCGACGCTCACCGCATCGGGGACGGTTCGATGAGCGCCCCGCGACCGCGTGACGTCGACGCCCTGGTGGCTGCGGCGTTGGCCGAGGACCTCGGTGAGGTCGGCGACCTCACCGCCCGCGCCACCATCCCTGCCGATGCCACGGGACGCGCCGTGGTCGTCGCACGTGAGGCGGGTGTGGTGTCCGGGGTGGACTTCGTGGTGGCCGCGTTCGCGCAGGTGGACCCCCGCCTGGAGGTCGAGCTGCTCGCCGCCGACGGCGACCGCGTGGCCCCCGGCACCCCCGTGGCACGTGTAGCGGGGCCGACCCGCGGCATCGTCACCGGTGAGCGGGTGGCGCTGAACTTCCTGGGCCTGCTCAGCGGGGTGGCCACGGCGACCGCGCGGCTGGTGGACGAGGTGGCCGGCACCGGTGCGCAGGTGGTGGACACGCGCAAGACCGTGCCCGGCCTGCGGGCGGCGCAGAAGCGTGCGGTGCGGCACGGCGGTGGGGCGAACCACCGCCTCGGGCTGCACGACGCGGTGATGGTGAAGGACAACCACATCGCGCTCGCCGGCGGCGTGACGGCGGTGCTGGAGCGGCTCGCGGGTGGACCGGACGCGCCGGGGCACATGGTCCGCATCGAGGTGGAGGTCGACACGCTCGAGCAGCTGCGGGAGCTGGCTGGGTTCGAGCGGCGCCGGATCGATGCGGGGCAGCGGCCGGTGGTCGACGTGGTGCTGCTGGACAACATGGGTCCGGCGGGTGTGCGGGAGGCCGTTGAGCTCCTTCGCGATGCGGGGGTGCGGCCGGTCGTGGAGGTGTCCGGTGGTGTGGTGCCGGCGGCTCCGGGTGAGCCCTCGGCGGCCCGGGCGTTGGCCGAGGCCGGTGCGGACGTGCTGAGTTCCGGTGCGCTCACCCACTCGGCCCGATGGCTCGACGTGGCACTGGAGGACGAGTAGCGGGGCGGCGCGCGGGCTCGGGGCAACCAGCCCTGGCGGGCTCCTAGACTTTCCCGCCATGGAGCCGCTTGAGGGAACTCGCCGCATCGTCGTCGTGGGAGGGGCCGGTGCCCTGGGCTCACGCTTCGTGGAGTGGTTCCGCGGCAGTGGCGACCTGGTGCACGTCGTGGACCCCGCCGCGCCCGCCGGCTCGCCCGCCCACCCCCCTGCCTCCACCGGCCCCAGCTCGCGCGACGCCGACGCGTTCGCCGCCGCCGACCTGGTGCTCGTGGCCGTGCCCATCAACGTGACCTGTGAGGTCATCGCCCACCTGCCCCCGCTGCGCCCCGATGCGGTGCTCGCCGACCTCACCTCCGTCAAGGCCCCCGCCGTCGAGGCGATGCTGGCCGCCCACCCCGGGTCCGTCGCCGGCCTGCACCCGATGTTCGGCCCCGACGTCGCCGGCCCCGCCGGGGAGGTGGTGGTGCACAGCCCCGGCCGCGGCGACGTGGACTGGGTGATCGACCGCATCGCCGGATGGGGTTGCCGCGTGGAGCAGGTGGAGGCCGCCGAGCACGACCGGCTCATGGGCATCATCCAGGCCCTCCGCCACACCGTGACCGTCGCCTACGGCGTGGACCTCCGTCGCGAGGGTGCCGACCTGGACACGCTGCTCGCCCTCAGCTCGCCCATCTACCGCACCGAGCTGATGATGGTGGGCCGCCTGTTCGCCCAGGACCCCGAGCTGTACCACGACATCATCACTGCCTCCCCGGCGAATCTTGAGCTGCTGGAGCACTTCCACCGGACGCTCGGGGACCTCGTGGCCGGCCTGCGGGCGGGGGACCGAGAGGGCTTCGTGGCCGAGTTCGAAGCCGTCCGCGAGTACTTCGCCGGGCACTCCGAGGAGTTCCTCGCCGAGAGCCGCGAGCTGCTCGCCGCCGGGAAGGCGCTGCGGGCCGCATCGGCCGAGGAGGCGGCGGAGACGCTCGGCTCCCGTGCCGTGCAGGAGCTCCAGGGCTTGGATGTCGGCGGGGTGGGAACCCCGGATGCCGCCGACGACCTGGCCGCCAAGCTGGCGCCGCACCGGGCGGAGATCGACCGCATCGACCGCGAGCTGCTGCGCCTGGTCAACGCGCGGGCGGCGCAGGCGCGGGCCATCGGCACGCTCAAGGGGACCGCTGCGGCCTACCGCCCCGAGCGGGAGGCGCAGGTGCTCCGCGGGCTGGTGGAGCGCAACCCCGGACCGCTGCCGGACGATGCGGTGCGCCGCGTGTTCCGCGAGCTGATGAGCGAGTGCCTGGCCGTGGAGCGGCCGCTGACGGTGAGCTACCTGGGCCCGGCCGGCACGTTCACCGAACAGGCGGCGCGGCGGCACTTCGGCGGTGCGGCGATGACGGTGCCCGCAGCGAGCCTGGAGGAGGTGCTGCGCGAGGTGGAGGCGCGGCAGGCCGACTACGCGGTGGTGCCGGTGGAGAACTCGACCGAGGGTGCGGTCGGGCGGGCGCTGGACCTCATCTCGCGGTCGCCGCTGGAGGCCGTGGGGGAGGTGCGGCTGCGGATCGTGCACCACCTGATGGGGCGCGGTGCCGGCGCGGGCTCGGGTGCGGGCGGCGCGGTCGCCGGCGGCTCGGGCGCGGCTGCGGGCGCGGGCGGCTCGGGGGTGCGGCGGGTGTTCGCGCACTCGCAGGCGCTCGCGCAGTGCCAGGACTTTCTCACGCGACACCTTCCCGATGCGGAGCGCGTGCCCGTGAGCAGCAACGCCGAGGCCGCTCGGCTGGTGGCCGAGCTGGCGGCGCAGGGCGTGACCGACTGTGCGGCGCTCGGCCCGTCGGGTGCCGCCGAGCTGTACGGCTTGGACGTGTGGCGCTCCGGGGTGGAGGACGACCCGGAGAACACCACGCGCTTCCTGGTGCTGGGCCACGAGTCGCCGCCGGCCAGTGGGCACGACCGCACCAGCCTGGTGGTCTCGCCGCCGAAGACCGACCGCGACGGGGCGCTGCTGGCCATGCTGCGACCGCTGGCCGCGCACGGGGTGTCGATGACGAAGCTCGAGTCCCGCCCCATGCGCGGCGTGCTGTGGCAGTACCTGTTCTTCATCGAGGTGGATGGACACGCGAGCGACCCTGCGGTGGCCTCTGCGCTGGCAGAGCTGCGTGACTCGGCGGTGTTCTTCAAGCTGGTGGGCAGCTACCCGCGGGTCGACTGAGGCACGCAACCACTCCGTCACACGCCGGGCCCCGGCTTGCGTGTAGCGGTGGGCCGCCGGGGCCCCTCCCGCTGGGGGACCGCCGTCCCGTCGCGCGCGAGGGGCTCGTAGCCTCGGGAGGGACCATCCCCGCTCCCAGGAGGTACCGCCATGGCCGAAGTGACCGCAGAACCGACGACCGGCACCGACGAGCAGCCCCGCCCGTTCATCCTGGCCGGTGCGAAGGTCTTCACCGGCACCACCTTCCTCGACGGCCCGCACGACGTGCACGTCACCGACGGCCGCATCACCGACGTGCGCCCCAGCAGCGCCGATGCGGGTGCGTCCGGCCCCGCAGACCGCGACGCGAAGGCGACCACCGCCAGCGGCGACGGGGGCGGCGGGGGCGACGCTCACCGCATCGACATGTCCGGTCAGGTGGTGCTGCCCGGCCTGATCGACTGCCACGTGCACGTCAGCGCGGAGCGTGCCGGGTCGATGGAGGCCGTCCACGAGCCCTTCTCGCTGGAGTTCTTCCGTGCCGCCCGCAACCTGGAGGCCACCCTGCGCACCGGCATCACCGCTGCCCGCGACGCCGGTGGTGCCGACCTGGGCGTGAAGCAGGCCATCGAGCGCGGGTGGGTGCTGGGGCCGGAGCTGGCGATCGCCGTGCAGGTCATCGGTGAGACCGGTGGCCACGCCGACCACCACACCGCATCGGGTGCGGACCTGCCCTTCTTCCAGACCCACCCGGGCCGTCCGCGCTCTGTTGCCGACGGACCCGACGACTTCCTGCGCCTCGCCCGCGAGCTGTTCCGTGCCGGTGCTGACCAGATCAAGATCTGCACCACCGGCGGCGTGCTCTCGCCCACGGACGACCCGCTGCACAGCCAGATGCTGCCCGCGGAGATCGAGGCCGTGGTGGCCGAGGCCGCCAGCCAGGGCAGCTACGTGATGAGCCACGCCCAGGGGGCGCCCGGCATCAAGAACGCGCTGCGGGCCGGGGTGCGCACCATCGAGCACGGCATCTACCTGGACGATGAGGCGATCGACCTGTTCCTGGAGCACGACGCGTTCCTGGTGCCCACCCTGCAGGCGCCGATCGAGGTGCTGCGCGGTGCTGACTCCGGGGTGGCCTCGCTGCCGCCGGCCGTGGTGGCCAAGGCCCGGCGGGTGCTGGACGTGCACCGGGCGTCGATCGCCACCGCCGTGGAGCGGGGCGTGAAGATCGCGATGGGGACCGATGCCGGCGTGGGCGTCCACGGCAGCAACCTGGAGGAGCTGGCCCTGCTGCAGGACGTGGGGATGTCGCTGGAGGACGCCCTGCGCGCCGCGACCTCCACCGCGGCGGACCTGCTGCGCCGTCCGGACCTGGGGCGCGTGGAGGCCGATGCCACCGCCAGCCTGGTGGCGCTGCCCGAGGCCGACCTGGCTCGCATCGGCGAGCTCCGCGGTGGCGACCTGCGCGTGTGGAAGGCCGGCCGCGAGGTGGTGTGAGCCAGCAGCGTGGCTGGGGCTGGCAGGCCAGCTCCGCACCGGTGCGGGGTTCAGAACTGGCCCGAGCGGCCAGCCGGTCAGGGCCTCAGAGGGTCGCGACCAGGATGCTCGCCACCACGATGGACCCGGCGCTGACGGACGTGAATCCGCCCACCAGCATCGGCGGCAGGATCTTGCCCAGCACGCGCTGCTGCTCGCCCTCGTCGTCCGAGGAGCTGCGGGCCACCTCCTGGCTGACGATGTAGTCGCCGGGGAAGCCCATCATGGCCGTCAGGGCCACCGGCACACCGAGGCGCCAGTCCCAGCCCACCAGCTTGGAGACCACCCAGCCGCCGACCACCACACCGAACAGGCCGATCACCAGGATGCTCGCCACAGCGGCCAGTGAGTCGATGATCTCCTGCATGGAGGCCAGTGCCAGCGGTGCCATGACTGCCGCGATCACACCGACCATGGCGGGCGTGAAACCGTTGGCACGCTCCATGACCCGCAGCGGCAGCAGGCCCAGGAAGGCCAGCAGGATGCCGAAGCCCAGGCCCCACAGGCTGTAGCTGATGCCGGTGAGCTCGCCGATCCACCAGGCGATGGCGCCCACGCCGACCACCAGGAAGAACAGCACCGGCTGGCTCGCCACCCAGGAGGCGGGGATCCGCAGACGCGAGTCGTCCACGGCGTCGAAGTCCACGGTTGCGTCGGCACCCGCGTCGTCGCCGGCACCGCTCGCGCCACCCTCGCCGCGCCCCTCGGAGACCAGCTTGGCCGCGTACCCGCGCAGCATCCAGTTGCTCAACGGCATGGCGGGCAGGAACTGCAGCATGAGGATCAGCGGCGGGATCGTTGCCAGCGCTGCCCGGTCGGCGTCCTGCAGGCCCTGCACCGTCAGCAGCGTGGAGACCGTGCCGCCGGCCACCGGACCCGCACCGGCCACGGCCTCGCCGTAGCCGAACACCATCGTGATGATGGGCAGGATCAGCGCGACAGCACCCACCATGGCGCCGATGGCGATGAGCACCGACTTGTAGTTGGCCTTCAGCACGCTCACCGGCAGCAGGGTTCCCATGTGGACCATGACCGCCGGGGTGAGGATCGCCCCGAACGCCAGCAGCGAGGACGCCTCGACGATCTCGCGGGGGAAGAGCCCCAGCTGCACCGCGGCCACCAGAGCCAGCAGTGCCACCAGGAAGGAGGGCACGCGGGCCCGGGTGATGATGGAGACGACCTCGCCCAGCGCGATGGCCGCCAGGATGCCGGTGGCTGCGTAGATGGGTTCCATGTCAGTTCTCCTCGATGCGGTCAGCGTCGCCCGCCGTCGTCGGCGCGGCTCCCGGGGTGTTCACGCCGGTCGTGGGCGCGGCACCCGGGGTGGGGCTCACCCCATCGGCACCGAGGCGCTGGAGCGCGAGGTGCGCCAGCGCGGCGGACTGGCGGGGCAACACCGCATCGTCGAAGAGCACGAGCGGCGAGTGGTTGTAGGCGGCGGTCTCGGGGTCGACTCCCTCGGGTGAAGCGCCGAGGAAGAGGAACGTACCCGGCACCTCGTTGGCCACGAACGAGAAGTCCTCCGAGCCCATGATCGGTGTCTGCCGCTCGGCGATCGCGTCCGGCCCGAGCAGCTCGGTCAGCCAGCCGACGGCCTGCCGGGTCTGGTCGGCCTCGTTGAGCGTGACCGGGTAGTGCACCTGGAAGTCGTGCTCGGCGGTGCACCCGTGGGCGGTGGCCACCGCATCGGCCAGCTGTCGGGTGACCTGCTGGATGCGCTCCAGCGACTCGGCGGACAGCGTGCGGATGGTGGCGCCCATGGAGGCGGACGGGGGGATGACGTTCACCGCATCGCCCGCGCTGAGCTGCGTGACGGAGACGACGGCGGGGTCGAACACGTCGAAGCGGCGGGTGACGGCCACCTGCAGCTGGGTACAGAAGTCCAGCAGGGCGGGCACGGGGTCGGTGGCCAGGTGTGGCTGGGAGCCGTGGCCGCCGGCGCCGTGCATGGTCACGTAGACCTCGTTGGCGCCGGCCAGGGCGGGACCGATGGAGTACTGGAACTGGCCGGCCGGGCCGGGCATCACGTGGATGGCGTAGGCGCCCACCACGGGGACGCCGGCGGCCTCGAGCAGTCCCTCGGCGAGCATCGGCTCGGCGCCGCCGGGGCCCTCCTCGCCGGGCTGGAACATGAAGATGACGCTGCCGTGCAGCTCGGCCCGGTGGGCGGCCAGCAGGTGGGCGGCGCCGACCAGGCCGGCCGTGTGGAGGTCGTGTCCGCAGGCGTGCATGGCGCCGTTGGTGGACCGGTAGGGCAGGTCGTTCTCCTCGGCCACCGGCAGGGCGTCCATGTCGCCACGGAGGATGACCGCGGGTCCGGGGTGCTCACCGCGCAGCACCGCGACCACCGATGTGGTGGACGTGCCGGTGGTGATCTCGAGTGGTAGCCCGTCGAGTGCCTCGAGGACCCGTTGCTGGGTGCGGGGGAGGTGGTTGCCGATCTCGGGGTCCTGGTGGAGCTCGCGGCGCAGGGCCGTCAGCGTGGGCGCGAGGGTCTGGGCTTCATCGACGAGGCTCATGGACGCTCCTTCACTCGGGATGCCGACGTTACGGGGACGGTTGTTCGCTCGACGCCATCGGGGGGCTCAGCCGGCCAGCCGCTGCAGGGCCAGGTGGCTGAGCGTGGCGGCCATGGTGGGCAGCACCGCATCGTCGAAGAGCACCAGTGGCGAGTGGTTGAACGCGGCGGTGGCGGGGTCCACGTCGTCCGGCGATGCCCCGACGTACAGGAACACTCCCGGCACCTGGTTGGCCACGAACGAGAAGTCCTCACCTGTCATCCGGGGCGTGGGGTGGTGGGTGACGGCCTGCTCGCCGAACAGCTCCCGCAGCCATCCGGCGGCCTGCTCGGTGGCCTCGGGGTGGTTGTGCGTCACGGGGTACTGCCGCACGAACTCGACCTCCGCCGTGCACCCGTGGGCCTGTGCGACGTGGTTGGCCAGGCGGGTGACCTCGGCCTCGATGCCGTCGAGCGCCTCATCGGAGATCGTCCGCACCGTGGCCCCCAGGTTGGCCGACGGTGGGATGACGTTCACCGCATCGCCCGCGCTGAGCTGGGTGATGGTGGCGACCACGGGGTCGAACACGCTGAACCGCCGCGTGATGCGGGTCTGCAGGGCCGTGCCGAACTCCAGCAGGGCCGGTACGGGGTCGGTCGCGAGGTGGGGCTGGGAGCCGTGGCCGCCGGCGCCGTGCATGGTGACGTAGCACCGGTTGCTGCTGGCCATCGCAGGGCCGACCGCGTACTCGATGCGGCCGCGCTCGCCGGGGAACACGTGCAGGGCGTAGGCCGCGGCCACCTCGTTGTCGGGGACGTCTTCTGTGGGGCCGCCGTCTGCGGGGACGGCACCGGCTCGGGGGGTGTCGCCCGCGGGGACGGTGTCGTGGGGGGTGCGCGCGGCGTCGAGCAGTCCCTCCTCGAGCATGTACTTGGCGCCGCCCAGGGACTCCTCGCCGGGCTGGAACATCAGGATGACGCTGCCGTGCAGCTGCTCCCGCCGCTCCGAGAGGAGGCGTGCGGCACCGACCAGCGCGGCCGTGTGGAGGTCGTGTCCGCAGGCGTGCATGGCCTCGTTGGTGGACCGGTAGGGCAGGTCGTTCTGTTCCACGAGGGGCAGGGCGTCCATGTCGGCGCGCAGGATCACTGCCGGGCCGGGGTGCTCCCCGCGCAGGACGGCGACGACCGAGGTGGTGGTGGTCCCCGTGGTGACCTCCAGCGGCAGGCCCTCGAGTGCGTCCAGCACCCGTTGCTGGGTGACCGGCAGGTGCAGGCCGACCTCGGGCAGCTGGTGCAGTTCGCGTCGCAGGGCGGTGAGCTCGGGGGCCAGGGCCTCGGCGTCGCGGGTCAGTGCGGCGCTGCCAGGGCTGCCAGGGCTGCCGGCGTTGGTGCTGCTGGCGTTCGCGTCGTCCGTGAGGGGCATGGGTGCTCCTGAGGTCGGGGTCTCGAGGCTATGTGGTGTCAGCTTGCCCTGAAAGAGGCCGACCGGTATCGGGGCCACTGGGGCTGCGGGCAGGCGGCGCCGGGGTGGCCGGGTCGGATGTCTGGAGTCGGGTGCTCCAGGGTTCACCGGGGCGTCGCCAGGTGAAGCGGATGGTGGCGCGTCCTTCTGCGTCTGTGGTGATGGTGTGTTTGAGGCGGGGGTCGTCCATTTGGCGGTGGTGTCTTCCGCACAGGGGTATGCCGTTGGAGAGGTCGGTTTTTCCTCCGCCGGGGTGTAGGAGGGTGCCGTCGGGTGCGTACACGGGTCGCCAGGGGTCGGCGTGGTGGATCTCGCACCAGGCGAAGGGCCGGTCACAGTCCTCCTCAGCGCAGGAGTCGTACTTGGTGGCCAGGGCTGCCTTCTGGGATTCGGTGAAGGATCGTCGTTTGCGTCCCAAGTCCAGTGGGACTGATGCGCCGTTCATGACGATCGGGATCAGGGCCGCGTTGCTGGCCAGTCGGCGGACCTGTGCGGCGGAGACGTCGTCTCCGGTGTCGGTGACTCCGACCCGGTCGGTCTGGCCACGGAGGGTCTCCAGGTCGGTGGTCACGAGCAGGATGGTGTTGATCTTGGGGTGCAGGTGGTCGGTGGGCAGGTGGTCGATCAGCTCGGCCAGTGCCTGACCCCGCTGCTGGTCACGCAGCTCCCGGTCGAACCGGACATCACCGGTCCACGCCCCACCAGCGGTCGCCGCCTGCGAACCGGTGGGGCCGAACGCTGCACCGTTACCAGCGGTTGCGCCGGTAGCGGCTGCCCCGGTGGCGGCGCCGGGGGTGCCACCGCCCTTGGTGTGGCGGCGGGGGCTGGTCATGGAGTCCAGTGCCTTCTTGAGCATCTGGGCCTGCAGGGCCGGGAGGGTGAACTGGCCGAACCAGGTGCCGTCGCGGTTGTCCTTCATCCAGAAACTCGCGGCGTCCCACGCGGCGGTTTCCTCGGCGTGGACCAGTTCGTTGTGATGCGCATCGACCTCCTCGACCGGGAGGTCGAGGGCTTCCAGGGCACGCTTGGCTGCCTTGCCCAACCGGGTGGGGTTCATCTGCTGGGCCTTGCCCACCAGGTCCACCTCCACGGTGTGCCGCTGCTCAGCGGTCAGGCCCTCGGGCAGGTCGTCAAGGGCGCGGGTGATGATCAACGCGTGATCCCGCGTGATCAGCCCCGCGTCCCACGCAGCCGCCGTCGGCGTCTGCACCGCACCACCGTGGGCGCCGCCGGCTTGGCTGCCGTCGCCCGCGCCGTCCAGCAGCCCCGCACCGTCGCTGCTCGGGCTGCCGGGGTCTGTTGGTGGGGGTGTGGGTGTGTGGTTGCCCAGGGCCTTGGCCAGGTCAGCATCCCTGCCGGCCTGGGCACGCCGCGTACGAGTGCGTCCGGCGGTGAACTGGGCATCGTTCTCGTGGTGCGCGTTCCCCACCTCACGCGTGGCCCGCACGACGTCCAGGGCTCGGACGCGCAACCGGCCGTGCTTGTTGCTCAACGTCTGGACCTGCTGCAGGAGTCGCTCCAAGTAGGCAGTGTCGAGCTCCTCGGGGTGCTCACCCAGGCGTGCCATCGCGGCCATCAAATGAGTGGTTGCCGCATCGGCCTGGGCCAGGGCCGCGTCCATAGCCTCCCGCGGCCCCAACTTTTCGAGCCCATCCGTAGAAGCGAAAGCAGCCGTGCCGCCACCGGGCGCGGCCACCCCGGGCGCGGTGGGCGCCGCAGTGAGTCCGTCGAACAGGTCTTCCATGGTCGCCCCCTTCCCCGGGTCGAGTAGGTCAGATCTGAGTCAGATCCCGGTCAGGTCCCGCCTGATCGACTACCCCCACCCTAGTACAAATGATCGTACACCGCAACCCCGAACTAGAACATGTGGACGAGCACCCACCGCCCGGAAGCTCACCCCATCGACCTGTGGACAACCCCCCCACGGCGAGGCAGCCCCCTCACCCCGGGTGCCCCGCACCCACCGCCTCCACGGCCCCGCGCACCACTTCCGGCCAGGGGGTGGGCTGCAGCCACTCCTCCCGGGTCAGCGCGCCGGGGCGCAGGTGCGAGGGTCCCGTCCACAGGTAGAGCATCCGGTGGAGCTCCCGCATCGTCGCGTCCACAGCCCCGGCGGCCGCTAGGCCCCGGGTGCCGGGGCCGTGCTCGCCGGGGCCGTGCGCCCCGGGCCCCGCCCAGGCGCCCCTGAGCCGAGCGCGCCGAGCAGCTCCGCACACGCCTGCTCGCACCGCCGGCACGCCTCGGCGCAGATCCGGCAGTGCTCGTGCATGTCTGCGTGCTGCTCGCAGTCCTCGGCGCAGGTCGCGCACGCGGTGCGGCAGGCCTCCAGCTGGGCGCGCAGCACCGCGGTGTTCTCCCCGGTCTGTCGCGTGAGCACGGCGCCGGTGGCGGCGCAGATGTCCGCGCAGTCCAGGTCGGTGCGGATGCAGTCCCGCATCTCGGCCACCATGTCCTCGGCCAGGCAGGCGTCGGCGCAGGCCGCGCAGGTCTGCGCGCACTCGAGGCAGGCCTCGATGGCGGCGGCGAGCTTCTCCCGGTCGATGGTGCCGTCGTCCTGCGGGTGGGCATCCAGCATCGTCTTCACGTGGCTCATGGCGTCCTCCGATGGGGTTGGTCGGGCTGGCCAGGGCGGCCAGCCCTTCGTCCTTCGACCGTAGGGGCTCGCCCCGGGTGCCGCCACAGGGCGCAGCCACCACTCCCCGATGCGGTGAGCACCGGTCAGTCGGTCAGCTCGCCGGCGGCGGTGGTCACGAAACGCCGGGCGGCCGCGGTGCAGGGTCCGAGGTCGTTCCCGGCCCGCTGTGCGGCCAGGGCCTGGGCGACGAGCGGATCGGGGCCGCGCTGCGCCATCCACCATCGGCCGCCGTCGATCTTGGAGACAAGCCGTTGCTCGCGGGCGGCGACGACGGCGCGGCAGGCGTTGAGCACGGCGTAGCGCTGGTCGGCGTGGGTGAGGCCCCACCTCAGCTCGTCGGCGAGGTGGGCCAGCAGCGTGCCGTGGTCCACGGGGCCGATGAGCTCGTCAGGTGGCGGGCCGATGAGGGCGATGCCCGACTGGCGGGTGACGGCGTAGTGGGCGATGAGGTCGGGGTCGCCTGCGCCCGGGTCGGTCACGTGGCGGTCGGGGGAGGCCACGTGGAGCAGGTACGGCCACGGCGCGCGGGGTTCGCGGGCGGCATCGGGGGTGACGACGCTCAGCTCCAGGGGGTGGGTGGTGGGCAGGCGGAGCAGGTGCGCAGCGAGGTCCTCCGGGGCGGGCACCTCATCGGCGACCACCAGGACGTCCAGGTCGGATGCGGTGGAGAAGCCACCCAGCGCGGCCGACCCGTGGACGTACACGGCGGCGCCGGGCAGGTGGTCGCGGCACGTCTGTGCGACGAGTTCGCCGTCGCGCGCCCACGGGGTCATGGGCTGAGGGTAGGTGCGGGTGCGGGATGCCCCGCCGCCTCGGGTGCCGCCTCGATGCGGTGCGCCTCAGCCCGCGTCGATCTCCTGCAGGTGCGTGGTCACCTCGTTGACGTGGGTTGTGGTGATGGCCAAGGTGTCCTCGTCCACGAAGCGCATCACGTTCACCCGTTGGTTGGGATCGTCGGAGGGCTCGGACTCCCAGAGGATCTCGCCGTCCAGGGTGGCGACCACCTGCTGGCCCCCGCTGTCGGTGGTGTGGGGTGCGGCGCCGTAGACGATGCGGCCGCCGGCGGAGACGTCGTCCACGCCGTTGGGCTTGTCCTCGTCGAACGCCAAGCAGTGCACCTGCATCGACTCCGCATCGATCACGATGTGCCGCAGGGCGATGGCGAAGTCACCCTGGGCGGGCAGCAGGTGGAGGGGCGCACTGATGTTGGAGAGGTCGTGGCAGTCCACCTCGGCGCTCTGGCCCGTGGCGAGGTTGGTGACCGAGGTGGTCTCGCCGCGCACGAGCACCAAGGGGGTGGCGGGCGGGCCGGTCTCCAGGAGGGAGCTGGGGTGCTCCTTCTCCAGCTCGGCCAGGGTGGTCTTCCAGCCGGCGGTCTGGCGGTCGAGCTGCTCCTGTGCCCCGTCGTGGCCCTCGGCGGGCTTGCCGTCCACGTCGGCGGCGACGATCTCCCCATCGAGGGGGTTCAGCAGGGCGAGGTCGGCGGAGTTGGCGGAGCCACCGCCCGAGGGGGAGCCGGAGGCCGCGCCGGACGCTCCGGCATCGCCCAGGATGACGCCCCGAACGGCCAGGTACTCGCCTGCTTCCCAGAGGGAGGTGAGTTCCATGCGCTCGACGTCCAGTGCGTGGGTCCAGAGCTCCTCGCCGGTGGGCGAGTAGCCGGTGTACCGGGTGTTGTGGGGCTCGGCCTGGCCGACCACGATCACCTCGGGGGAGGCCCACACGACGTGGCCGGGGAGCGTGATGGGCTCGCCGGGCTCGCCGGAGGGGGCAAGTGCGTCGGACCCCGAGGCCGATGGGGAGGGCTCGCCGCTCGCCGACGGCTCGCCGCTGGCCGACGGCGACGTCGACTCGGACGGCTGCGGGGCCTCGCTCGAGGTCACCTGCTCCTCGCCCTCGGTGGTGGTGCATCCCGCCAGGGCGAGCGTGGCGCAGGCGACGATGCCGAGCGTCTGGACGGTGCGGCGGCGTGTGGTGTTCCCCATTCATGGAATGTAGCGGCCCCGGGCCGGAGAAGCAGCCGATCGGTTTCTGGACCGTGCGTGCCGGGGAGGTGATTACGCAGCGCGCGCGCTCGGCCCTGGAGGCGGTGGGTGTGCCGCAGCCCCAGTGGTGGGTGTTGCACCAGCTCACCCTGGCGCCCGACGGGGTGGATGAGGCCGCGATGCTGGAGCGGATTGGCCCCAACGAGTCCCATGAGGTGGTGCGCTGTGCCGTCGAGGCGGCTGTGGAGCAGGGCCGGGCGGAGCGTGCCGGTGGGCTTCTGCGCCTCACGCTGGTGGGGCGGGAGGCCTTTGAGCGGGCCGCGGCAGTGCAGGCCGAGCTGGGGGAGGAGCGGATGCGGGGCATCACCCAGCAGGAACTCGTCACCACCAACACCGTGCTGCAGCGCCTGTGCCGGCAGGTGGGGGCCGGACGTGTGGCACTGGCGAGGGCCCTTGTCCCGATGCGGTGAGCGTGGGTCAGTCGGTCGGCTCACCCTCCATCTCGGGCTGGGGCACGTCGGCCTTGCCGGTGACGCGAGGCATGGGGGTGATGCCGCCCTTGATGTCCGGGTGTAACGCGGGGTGAGCAGGCCCACCGACCTCGAGGGTATGGGTCTAACCCGTGAAACGGTTCTGGTAGCCGAGGTCCTTCGTGGGCCAGCGCCGAGCGGAGAAGGCTGTGGAGGCAATGCCGGGCGTACAGCCGAGGCCCTTGAGATCCATAGCCGAGATGTCTAGCGGTGAGTTGTCCACCTTGTCTCCCGGATCGGCCATCCCCTTGCTGCGAAGGAACGCGGAGATCACCTCAGACCGGTGCTTCTTGTGCGCCTGACGACTAGAGGCCCTTAGGCCCAGGAAGAGGAGCAGGAGGGTGGGGAAGGACGCCAACAATGTCACGATGCCGGTGGCGGCCCTTGCCAGGTCTCGCCACTCGTTGAGGGGTTCGTGGATGATTGAGGCGGCCCAGAAGGCCCCCGCGACCAGCAGGGAGATGAGAGAGATGACGCACCACGTCAGAGCGGCGCGCGCGATGGAACTTGGCGGTGTGCTGGCATAACTGAGCCGGCTGGCCATGGCCCGCTCCTCTGCCACCTTCCGCAGGTGGTGATAGATCTTCTGCTCATGGGGGTTGTTGAATGCCTCCGCCTCCTGCAGGTCTTCCAGTAGTTGTCTCGCAGTGTCGTCAGTCGCCGGTGGACGCGTCAGCCGGTAGAGCTGGCGCCCCACGAAGCTCCATCCTGTGATGCGACCGATCAACGCAGCCAGTAGTTCCAGCATCAGCCCTCCTCGGGAACCTGGTAGGTCGCTCCAGCCGATCAGATGCCACCGACAACCTCCCCGCCCCGCGACTGGCACGATGGCCACATGCCTGTGGAAATGGGAATCTGGCGCATCGACGGAGATGCTCCGCGCCGCCTGTCTGCCAACGTGTTGCCCAGCGAGGCCCAACTGGAGGCGTTCCTGGAGCGCGATCCTTCACTTCTGGGCGAGCGCCTGCTCATCATCGGGCGCCAGGTGCGCACCCCACACGGCAAGCTCGTCGACCTGCTGGCCATCGACGCCGAGGGCAACCTCCACGTGCTGGAACTGAAGCGCGACCGCACGCCCCGCGATGTGGTGGCGCAGGTCCTCGACTATGGCGCCTGGGTCTCGACCCTCGACCGTGAGCAGGTCATCGAGCTGGCGAATGACCACCTGAGTGCACCCTTCGAGAGCGCCTTCGACGAGACCTTCGGAACCTCAGCGCCCGATGAGATCAACTCGGAGCTGAGGATGCTCATTGTGGCCACGGACCTGGACCCCGGGTCGGAGCGGATCGTCAACTACCTGCGCGAGTTCGGGGTCCCGGTGAACGTCGCATTCTTCACCTACCTGGAGGACGACTCCCGCCGCTACCTGGCCCGTTCGTGGCTGGCGTCGGAGGAAGATGCGACCTCTGCCGGTGCCAGTGGGCGTGGTCGCCGTGGAAAGACGGCTGACTGGAACGGCACGGACTGGTTCATCTCGTTCGGCCACGAGCCCGATGGCGGGCGTCGCTGGGAGGACGCGTTGCGGTACGGGTTCGTCTCCGCAGGCGGGGGCGAGTGGTATTCCCGGTCGTTGCACGCGGTCCCGGTCGGCGCGCGGGTGAACGTGCACATCCCAGGCACCGGCTACGTAGCCGTGGGCGAGACCACCGGGGTGGCCGCCCCCGTGGAGGAGCTGACGCTTGAGGTCGACGGTCAGCCTCGTCCCTTCAGCCTTATGGAACTGGCGGGCAGCTATGAGCACGGCGCTCAGGCTGTGGCCGAGGGTCGAGGAGAGCACGCCCTGCCGGTGCGGTGGCTGGACGCTCGCCCGCTGTCCGAGGCGTACTGGGAGAAGGGGATGTTCGCCAATCAGAACAGCGCGTGCAAGCTCCGTCAGACGTTCACGTTGGAGAGGTTGGCCGCACACTTCGACGTGTGAGCTGATAGCCGACGCAGTGAAGCCCATTCTTCACCTTGCTCCCCCAGGGTTGCGGCTACCCAACAGTGTCAGACGCCTCTGTCCGTCAGGTCGTTCTGCAGGCAGCGTGTAAGCACGCACCCATAAGAGGCTCTTCACAGTTGAGGGTGTAGTTGGGGTCTGAAGCCGCCTGCTTCGAGGAGGCTGCGGGCGATGTAGTGGGTGAGGTTGCGGAACCCGAGGGCGGAGCCTCGTAGGTGTTCCAGGCGCCCGTTCACGGCCTCGGTAGGTCCGTTGCTGGTGCGGGGCCGGTCGAAGTAGGCCAAGACGTCCTCTGCCCGCTTGGTCAGAGTGCGGCCGAGCTTGCGCAGCTCGAGCAGCGGGTCGGGCACGCTGTCGGTGAGGGCGTCGATGACCGATCTGGCTTCGGCGCGGCCAGCGGCCCGGTCGGGGTGGCGGTAGGCGTGGATCATGCGCTGGTAGATCCCCCAGGTCGCCTCAACCTCGACGTGCTTCTCGTCTGCGAACAGCTCGGTGAGTCGGTCGGTCTGCTTGTCGGTGAGTAGATCGGCGCCGGTGTGCAAGGTCCGGCGCGCGGAGTAGAGCGGGTCGCTCTTGCGGCCGCGGTGCCCATGGAGTTCCTGCTGGACCCGGCGCCGGCAGGAGTCCAGTGCGTCGCCGGTGAGGCGGACGACGTGGAACGGGTCCATCACGGTCACCGCGTCTGGGAGCTCTTCGGTGGTGGCGGTCTTGAACCCGGCGAAGCCGTCCATCGCGACGACCTCGATGCCATCCCGCCAGGCTTGGTCACGGTCTGCCAGCCAGGTCTTGAACGCCTTCTTGGAACGTCCCTCAACCATGTCCAGCAGGCGGGAAGGGCCGGTGCCGTCCCGTACCGGGGTGAGGTCGATGATCACCGTCACGTACTTGTCGCCGCGCCGGGTGTGGCGCCATACGTGCTCGTCGACCCCGACCACGCGGACGCCGTCCAGGCGGGTCGGGTCGTCGATCAGCAGGCGCCTACCTTCGGCCAGGACCGCGTCGTTCGCGGTGTTCCACGCCACGCCCAGACCCTCAGCGACACGGGACATCGACAAGTGGCCGACCACGATCCCGACCAGGCCCCACCGGAGCCCGGCGCGGGAGACCCTCGCCCGCGGCTGCGCTGCTGCGCTGGTGTCTTGACGCCAGACGTGCCCGCAGTCGGCGCACCGGTACCGGCGGATGGTGACCAGCAACGTGGTGGGGCGCCACCCGAAGGGTTCGTGTGCAAGCTCCCGGGTCACGGTGTCCCGCGGGATGCCCTTGCAGCCACACCGCCTGCACCAGTCATCCGGCTCGGCCACCCGGCAGGCAAGCACCGCCCGATCGGGCAGCAGCCGCTGCCCCGTAGCGACAAGGCCCAGAGCGTCCAGGCGGGTGAAGGTCGTCAGGTCAGGGGCAGTGAAGGTAGCGTCAGGCACGTCGAGGTCTTCCGGATGGTGAGCGTCAGAACTTCCATCCTCAGGGAGACCTCGACACCTACCCCCGCACCGACGCGCCCACGACTCCTACACCCTCATCTGTGAAGAGCCCCATAAGAGCGGTCCCGCATAGAGATGTTTTGAGCTACCCAATGTCAGGCAGTCGCTGAAGTGCATCCGATGCGACGGGGGCTAGGGCGTTCACGGCCTGCCAAGACCCGTACCAAGCGCCAGGAATCGAGACGACATCCAAGCCCTTGGATGCAATGGTTTTGAATCGTTCAGCGAGCGAGCTCGAATCGTTCTCGTCCTCGACCCTGAGACCCTCTTGCTCTATTGTCCTAGACACCCATCCATATGCAACCGCCATCCGTTCAGCGGCAGAAGAGATTCCGTCTGGCCCCATGATTGCGATATGGTCTAACGCCCACAACATGTCATGTAGGCGACGGTTCATCAGGTCGGCGATCTGGGCGGGAAGGTGCTCGTCGGCACCAATATCATCAATCAGTTCAGCTACCTGCGCCCGCAGTTCCGTGGCCTGCTCTTCACTCGGCAATCGACCTTCGATGAAGTTGTCGCGGAGATGCGAGGCCAAGCCCCCCAGTGCCGCTCGGGACTGTTCAGATGTGCCGCCCTGATTGATGTAGTTGTTTCGGCCGGATGCCAAGGGGATGAACGCGCGAGACCAACTTTCTTTATTCAGTGCGAAGATTCGTCGCTGGTGCTCGTCACCCGTGACTTCGAGGGCACGCTCGATATCGCTGATCAAAGCGAATGCCTGCGCGATGGATGTGGTGACGTCTTCCGAATCCACCTGCAAGGTCTCCGACCAGACGCTGTTGTACATCGCATTTGTCTTATCTCCCAAGGCCTCCTCGTGGCGCTCCAAAATCTCATACAGCCGTTGCGCCGGGTTGGACGTCGGGGTTGCTCGAGGCGACATGTCTCGATGCTACTCGCTTGCGCTCATCGCTGGTGCAAGCCCTAGACGGCGGATTCGCACAGTGGTTGGTCGATTGAGGCGGGTTTCGATGAGCTAGCCGGGGGTTGTGTACACGGTCTTCTGGTCGCCGCTGTGACTCGACTTGAGGAGGGGAGCTCTCATGCCCGGCGCCCGCGCGGAGCCGACTACCCCGCCGCTTGCCGCCAATCGTCGTACGTGGCGCTGACGATGTGCTCCACCATCATCTGGCGGAAGTCCAGGTTCTCGAAGAACTTCGTGAACAGCTGCCCGTTCCTCTGGTCACGCTCGAGCATCATGTCCTCCAGTTTGTGGTCCACCACGAGCTTGTAGGCGGCGCGGTCGTTGTTGTCGCGCACCTCCTGCATCTCCGAGTCCTGGCCCACCACCATCGTCTGCTGCTCGAACCACAGCCGGTCGGCGTCGTCGAGGTCGGCGCCGAACTTCTCGTTCAGCACCGCGATGAGCGCCGACAGCCGGTCCGCCATCGGCTCGGCCTCCGCACCCTTGCCCTCACCGGGCAGCGCGTCACCCGGTTCCGCGTCGCCGTCGAGCACGATCGACGCCTCGGCCTGCGCCGAGATCCGCAGGTGCGACAACTGCACCGATTTGCTGATCTGCGGCATCGGGTCCCCCTCCTGCCGCGGCAGGTCGGCCAGGAGCAATTTGCCAAACAGGTACAGCCGCTCCTGCTCCGGATCGGCCCACGGCATCACCTGAGCAATGAACGTGTACGCCCGGCAGAACGCATCCAGCTGCCCGCGGAAGGCCTCCGCCGCGTCCGGGTCGCGGTCGTTGAGCAGCACCCACCGCCCCACGGCCTGGCCCACCAGGTGGTAGATCCGCTCCTGGTCCTTGTCCGTCCCGTCCAACACCAGCTCCACGGCCTGCTGCATCTCGTCGGCCACCAGCACACCCGCGTGCTTCAGCTCCTGCTCCATGGTGTGGAGTACCTGCGGGTCAGTGGGCTGGGCCAGGCTCTCCTCGTAGAACGGCTCGAACGCCGCCTGGATCTCCTCGGCAGAGTTGGCGAAGTCCAGCACGAACGTGTCGTCCTTGCCGGGCGTCGTCCGGTTGAGCCGGCTCAACGTCTGCACCGCGGCCACGCCGGACAGCTTCTTGTCCACGTACATGGTGTGCAGCAGGGGCTCGTCAAAGCCCGTCTGGTACTTCTCCGCCACCACCAGCACCTGGTACTCGTCGTGGAACCGTCGCGGCAGCTCACTCTCCGGGAAACCGTTCAGCGCCGACTCCGTCACCGACACCTCGGGCGCATCCGGGTCCGACACCGCACCGGAGAAGGCCACCAAGGTGCGGAGCGCCCCCGGCCCCCGGTCGTATCCCTTCTTGGTGATGTATCGCTGGATCGCCTCGTGGGTCTTCATCGCGTGCAACCGCGAGCGTGTCACCACCATCGCCTTGGCGCGCCCGCCGATCTTGTGGGCCGTCTTTGCGCGGAAGTGCTCCACGATCACCTCGGCCTTGCCCTCCATCATGTGGGGGTGCAGCGAGGCGTGCCGGGCCAGGGCGGCCCGTCCCTTCCGCGTGTCGATGCTGGGGTCGTGCGAGGCGTTCGTGTTGACCAGCTTGTAGTAGACGTCGTAGGTCGTGTAGCTGGCCAGCACGTCGAGGATGAACCCCTCGGCGATGGCCTGCCGCATCGAGTAGGTGTGGAACGGCCGCTTGAGGCGGTCCTCGCCCATCTGGCCGAAGATGTCCAGCGTCTTCGGCTTGGGCGTGGCGGTGAACGCGAAGAACGAGAGGTTCGACTGCTTGCCTCGGGCGTTCGCGCTCTCCAGCAGGGAGTTCTCCGCCTCGCTGGGCTCGTCGCCGTCGGTGGCTTCGGCGGCCTCCGCGTCCTCCAGGGCGGCCTGCATGTCGCCCTTGAGCACCTTCTTCATGCCGCTGAACGCCGTGCCCGATGTGGAGGAGTGGGCCTCGTCGACGATCACGGCGAACTTCCGCCCCATCACCTGGCCGCTGTCCCCCAGCTCCTCCTGCTGCTTCTTGGCGAGCTCGATCACCACCGGGAACTTCTGGAGCGTGGTGATGATGATGCGGGCAGCGTTGCCCTCGAGCGCCGCCTTCAGCTGCTTGGAGTCCTTGTCGATGCGGACGATCGTCCCCTCCGTGTGCTGGAGCCCCGCCACCGTGTTCTGCAGCTGCTTGTCCAGCACCTTGCGGTCGGTCAGCACCACGACCTTGTCGAAGATGGGGGCGTCATCCTTGCCGTGCAGCCGGGAGAGCAGGTGGGCGCTCCAGGCGATGGTGTTGGACTTGCCCGAGCCGGCCGAGTGCTGGATGAGCCGGTCCACCCCGGCACCGTCCTCATAGGTGGCCTGCAGGATGGAGCGGACCGCGTGCCACTGGTGGTACCGGGGGAAGAGCACCTCCCACTCACCGCCTCGGGCCTTGCGCTGCTGGATGAACGAGCCGAGGAGTTCCAGCCAGGCATCCCGTTGCCAGACCTCCTCCCACAGGTAGGCGGTCTGGTAGCCGCGGCTCGTGGGGTTGCCCGCCGTGCCCGGATGACCGGGGCCGTTGCTGCCCTGGTCGAAGGGCAGGAAGCGCGTCTCTCGTCCGGCCAGTCGAGTGGTCATGGCCACGTGGTGCTGGTCGACGGCAAAGTGCACCAACGTCCGCCCACGGAAGATGAGGTCGTGGGGGTTGCGGTCCTCGCGGTACTGCGTCTTGGCGTTCTCCACAGTCTGGCCGGTGAGGGGATTCTTCAGCTCGGCCGTGGCTACGGGGATGCCGTTGAGCACCAGCGTCACGTCCACCGAGTGGCTGGGATTGCTCTCCGAGTGGTGGAGCTGGCGCACCACTGCAAGACGGTTGGCCGCGTATCGCCCTGCGATGGCCTGGTTGAGTCCGCTGGCAGGGCGAAAGGTGGCCATGTCGATGGGGACGCCCGAGTTCTTGAACCCGTCCCGCAGGAGGCTGAGCGTGCCGCGGTGGTCCACGGCGTCGGCGAGTGCCTCGACGACCTTCTGTCGCGCGACCTGGGCCCCGCTGTGGCGGGTGACGAGCTGCTGCCACGCCTTCGGCTGGCTGTCGGCCAGCCAGGTGGCGACCTCGTCGGGGAACAACCCCAGGCGGCGGTCGTAACCGTCGGGGGAGAGGAAGGACCACCCCTGGTCGGTCAGATGGCTCTCGACATTGGCCTCGAACGGCTGCTCGCATGTATTCGCCATGGCGTCACTCCGGGATGCGGGTGCTTGCGGTGGTCACGTCCAGCTGCCCGGTGACGGCAGCGGTGATGAGGGACTGCTTGTACTCGGTGAGTAGTTCGATGGAGCGGGTGAGTGCGTCTTGGGTGGTGCGCACGGCATACGCTCTCGCGGTCCACTCATGGACTACTCGCTCTTGGTCGGCCACTGAAATCCGCGGCATGGGGAGGGAGCGGATATCTTCTGCGCGAATATTCACCATTGATCCCGACGTCCCGGTCCCGGCTCCACTGAGGGCGCCGCGGATTCGGCGAGTTTGCCCAACAAGGGAAGCGAATTGGGGGAGGACTGAGTCACCTAGTTGCACGCGCATGATTTTGTCTGAGAAAATTCGTCGCGGTTCACAGTCTGGCGGTGCACAGCAGAAGATCCCGACTCTCGGTGGTGTGTTCGCCCTAGAGATCAAAAGGTCGCCGGGGTTCACTTCATACTGCCGCTGGGGCTGGAGGGATGGGGGGAGCGACTTGTTTTCATGCTGCCGGTAAAGCCCCGGGCGAATTGCGCTGACTTTCAGGACTCCCCACTCGCCTGGCTCGGCCGGCTCCGAATGGCACTGTGGACTCCATCCTTGCTCGATTCGCGTTATGGCGTAGCCGAAACGAGCGGCCGTTTGCCAGTTCGCCGTCGACAATACCGAGTCTGGAATTGCCTGTAGGTGGTCGTCGAGGAGTGCATATTGCGCCCGGCGGGCGGCGATGATCCGGTCGATGCGGGACACGCGGTCGTCGAGGAAGTCGGCGATCCGTCGCTGGTCCACCAAACTGTGAAGGGGCACCTGAAGCGAACGATATCGGGCGGCGGAGAAGTTCTCGATTGTCGACTTCACGGCGCCGGTTACGATTTGATCCCAGTAGTGCTTGGACTGCATCCAGTGCAGAACGAATCTCGCGTCTGTGCGGTCGTTGGCCCTGAACCTTGCTAGGAAGCCGGCAAAGCATGCGGGATCATCGGACATGTACATCGTGCTCTTGCCGATGCTCCCGGCTGCCGTCATGACAATGTCGCGCTTGAGGAGGGGCGCGTTTCGCGCGATCTCGGGTGGCTGCGAGGCGAAAACGTCTTCGCGCAGAGAAGTGGGTGTCGCGATGTCGGTGGTTCGTACGTAGCGTGGCCACGTAGGTTCGCTGTGGGCGCCGGGGAGCCCAAGACCGTTGACGATGGGCGCGCCGCTCAGGTGCCGGAGTTGAACCGTCTTCACAGCCCCAGCCCCTTCATCCAGCCCTGGATCTGCTCCTCCAGGTCCCGGATCTCCGCGGCGATCTCCTCGACGGGCCGCGGGGGCTCGTACACGTAGAACTGTCGGGTGAACGGGATCTCGTAGCCGACCTTCGTCTTGCTGTAGTCGAGCCAGGCATCGGGCACGTAGGGGTGGATCTCGTCGTGGAGGTGCTTCTCCGCATCGGCATCCAAGGTGCTGTAGCGCTGGTGCTGAGGAAGGTCCATCCACCCCTCGGGGAGGGGGATGTTCTCCTGATCGCGGAGGTCGGGGTCGGGGGCCGGCTCACCCTTCTTCATGATCACCGGCGCCTCGTCATCGGAGATGGCTGCGCCCTTGAGTACCGCCTTGCGGTCCTTGGGGTCGAGGTCGGTGAGCTCGTTGGACAGGGCTTTCTCGGTGTCGAAGCGGCGACCCACGAGACCCTCGATCCCCTCGTGTGCCTCGGCCAGCTCGGGGGTCACCTCCCAACGGCGCCGCATGGGCCGCTCCACGGTGATGCGCTGGTATCCGAAGGCGTTGCGGTCCATCACCCGCACACGGCTGTCATCCGAGAACTCGTCCAGCGCGCCGCCGTAGAGGTTGGCGATCTGGTCGATCGCGTCGTCCTTGATCTCCTTGCGCTTGTCCCCGAGGGACTTGCGCATCTTGGTGCCCATCTCACGGGCGTCGATGAGGCGCACCTTGCCGCGGCTGGCCTCATCCTTGTTGTTGGTCAGGATCCAGATGTAGGTGCTGATGCCCGTGTTGTAGAACATCTGGTCCGGCAGGGCGACGATGCCCTCCAACCAGTCTTTCGCCAGGATCCAGCCGCGGATCTCCGACTCCCCACTGCCGGCCTGCCCGGAGAACAGCGGCGACCCAGACAGCACGATGCCGATGCGGGATCCGCTCGTCTTCATCTTGCTGATCATGTGCTGCAGGAAGAGGAACGAGCCATCCGAGACGCGGGGTGTGCCCGCGCCGAAGCGGCCGTCCATGCCCAGGCGCTCCGCCTCATCCTTGATGGGCGCGGCGTACTTCTTCCAGTCCACGCCGTAGGGCGGGTTGGCGAGCATGAAGTCGAACTGCTGGCCCTCGAAGGCGTCCTGGGTGAGGGAGTTCCCGTTGCGCATCTGCTCTGGAGGGATATCCAGCATCATCAGGTCAGACTGGGCGATGGCCCAGGTCTCGTCGTTCAGCTCCTGGCCGCTCACGGTGACCACCGCGTTGCCGTTGAGGTCGCGGATGCGGTCCATGGCGCCCACGAGCATGCCGCCGGTCCCGGCCGCGGGGTCGTACACGGTACGCACGGGCTTGGGGTTCTCCATCAGCTCGGTGTGCGTCCTGCCGGTGAGGAGGAGCTCCACCATCAGCCGGATGACCTCACGCGGGGTGTAGTGCTCACCGGCCGTCTCGTTGGACATTTCGGAGAACTTCCGCAGCAGCTCCTCGAAGATGTAGCCCATGGCCTCGTTGCTGACCACGCTGGTGCGCACGTCAAGGTCGGCAAAGTCGGCGACCACCCCGTAGAGGATGTCGTCCTTGTCCATGCGCTCGATCTTGGGATCGAAGTTGTACGCCTCGATGACGCGGGCGGCCTCGGGGGAGAGGGCGCGGATGTAGGCGGCCAGGTTGTGGCGCAGGTTGGGGGCGTCGTTGAGCAGCGTGGTGAACGACAGCGGGGAGGTGTTGTAGAAGGGGCGGCCCGCGGTGCGCTTGAGGAGCTTGTCCTGGCCGGGGCCGATGGTGTCCCACCCCTTGGCCTGGGCCACGACGGCGTCCTTGGTGTCCGCCAGGGCGGCATCCATGCGGCGGAGGACCAGCAGGGGGAGCATCACGGAGCCGTACTCGTGCTGCTTGAACGTGCCGCGGAGCCGGTCGGCGATGCGCCAGACGAAGGCGACCTTGTCCTCGAAGCCCTGCGGTGCCATGTGTCTCCGTACGTGGGGTGTGGTGTGTGCTGGGGTCTCCAGTGGAGGCTACGTCGCGCGGCCTGGGTGGGGCCATAGCAAGCCGGGCGCGGTCTGGGTCTGGTTCGAGTGCCACCGTAGGCAGGGGCGACAGCGAAACGGCAGAAGAACCCTTGCGGTTCCCTCGTGACCCCCTATACTGGGGTTGATAGGTTGGATGGCTTTCTATCAATTTGTTACCAAACTAGCCGCTACTTTTATTTGCGCGAGGAGCGTGCGGTGGAACATCTTGAGTGGATTTCTTTCACGCTGACGGCAGCGGGGTTCTTGCAAGCAATTGGGGGCTTTGATCTCCTGCTTGGGCAACTTTTTTCAAACCCTGGAAGTAGGGCCATCAGGCGCTATAGGTCGCGTGATGCAGCGATTGCTTCTGCTCAGTATGCGGTTGATGCGGCGAGGGTTGATCCCAAGGCTCGGCAGTGGATCGTAGAGGACAATCTAAACAAGGCCGCTCGTGAACACTCGGCAGCGAGGAGGCTCACGGCTGATGAACCTGGGTGGTACGTCGTGATGGCAGTAGGGATTGCCCTGCTGACCGTTGTTTCTTTGGTGATCTTGGGGATGGGGAACAGGGGTGCTGCAAGCCTGGTGTTCATGTGTTCATGTGGGTTAGCGATCGTTGTGTTGATCCATACTGGCTGGGTGACGTTCTGCGACATGGCCACTGCTGTGCGCAGGAACGGGTGGATCGTCCTAAGAATGTCCGGGCTTGGATCCTCAGATGCCGGGAAGGCCTACGCGAGGAACTTGCGCTCGCGGAATCGCGTGAAGGATTATTCCCTGAGGAGTGGGTCGAAGTAGTTTGGTGCCTGGGAAGCATCCCGCTAGGCAGCGGACCCCACCACCCCACCTACGCCACCATGGCCCCATGACCGCACCGCGCACCGCTGAGGACCTCGCCGGCCCGCCGCCCACGCTCGGCAGCTCACTGCGCCACCTGGCCCGCCCCCTGGCCGAGAGCGTCGTCATCGGCACCCTCGTCGCGGCCGTGATCGTGCCGGTCGTCGGGTTCTCCTACTCGTGGGACCACCCGTGGCTCTACTGGGGCATGGCGTCCGCGCTGTTCCTGCTGGCCGGCCTCCCGCGCACGCTCCCGGCGGTGATCGAGGGCATCGTCAGCGACACCCTCTCCCGCACCGGCATCTTCGTCGCCATCGCCCTGGCGATGGTCACGGTGGGCGCGCTGTCCGGCATCGGCGCCGCCCTGCTCGCCACGGCCGAGCCGCTGCCCGACACGCTCGCGGGCCCCCTCGCCGCGGGCCTGCTGGTCACCGCCGGCGGACTCTGGTTCTGCGCCTGGCTCGTTGCCATGACCCTCCTCGTCCGCCTCCCGCCCGGCGCCGCCGTGGTGGCCCTCGGCTGCGGCATGGTGATGGTCCTCATCGCCGCACTGGGCCCCCTCGCGCCCGCCCTCCTCGTGCACCTGGGCACGCCCACGATGGTGGGGTGGGTCACCGCATCGACCCTGCTCACCCTGCCGGCCATCGGACTGATGCTGTGGGCCCACCGGCCGTTCCACGCGCCCACCCGCGGCACGACGGCCCCGTAACCACCCTCCCGGCAGGATGGGCCCATGCCCAGCTTCACGCCGCCCGGAACGCCATCCCCCACCCGTGCACTAGGCACCCTCCTGCTCGCGCTGCTGCCCGGGTTCATCGCCCTGGTGATCAACATCATCACGATGGCGGTGGCCGTGGTGGCCATGCTGCAGGAGGACATGGACGCCCCATGGACCATGTGGAGCCTGCTCGGCGGCATCCTGGCCCTGGTCAACATGATGAGCGTCTACAAGGTGGTGGGCAGGGTGGCCAGGGTGATGCCGGCCTCCCGCCCCGTGGTGCTGATGATGTTCCTCACGGTGCTCGTGGGCGTTGCGGTGACCGCCGGCATCGCCGCGGCGCTGGTGGCCCGCATCGAACCGCCACCGGCCTCCCTGGGTGACGCGTGGCTGACACCCACCCTGCTGATCTTCGCCGCGGCGGCATGGATTGCCGCGTGGGCCGTGCCCGTGGCGTTCATCGGGCGCGTACGGACCGTGCCCGCGCAGCTGGGCGCCTTCGTGCTGATCGTGCTCGTCTGCGCCGGTGTCATCGGCCCCATGGTGCTCACCGACCACGGCGCGAGCTGGATGGTGAAGCTCGCCCTGCTCACGCCGCTGGTGACCCTGCCGATGGCGATCGGGCTCCTGCTGACCATCCCGCTGCAACTCTTCGCGCTGCCCGAGGACGACGACTAGGAAAGGGTGGGGCCCATGGTCATGCAGACACCAGGCGTCAAGCACCGCGCGGAGTGGGCCGCCGGCACGGTGCTGCTCGCCCTGAGGCCGGGCTGCCTGACGCTGGTGGCCAACGCCATCGTGCTGAGCGCGGGCCTGGTGTATCTCGTGATCGATGGGGGGATGGACGACGCGTGGGTCAGCTGGGGCCTGCTCGGCGGGGGCATGGCCCTCCTCAACGTCCTGACCCTCTACCCGGTGCTGGGTGAGGCGGCCAACAACGTTCCGCTCTCGCGCCCCGTGGTGGTGGCCATGTTCCTGCTGCTGGTGGGCGGCGGCGCGGTGATCTGTGGGGTGGCGGCGGCGCTGCTGGGGCGGTTCGTGCCGACGCCGGCCAGCCTGGGGGACTCGTGGTGGGCGCCCACGCTGCTGATCTTCGCCGCGGGGGCGTGGATCGCCGCGTGGTCCGTGCTGCTGATGTTCTGTGGGCTGCTGCCGCTGTTCCTGGCCCTGCCGGTCGCCATCGTCCTGTGCGCGGTCGCGTTGGTGGGGGTTGCGGGCCCCATGCTGCTGGTCGCGTTCGGTGACGAGTGGATGGTGAACCTGGCCATCGCCTCCCCGGTAGTGACGCTGCCGGTGATGCTGGGGCTGCTGTTGCTGATGCCCCTGCAGCGCCTGTCGCCCCGGTGGCGGCGCGGGGGTCGATGAGGAGCGGCGGGGCGGGCGCCACCGCATCGGCTGACCGTGGCGGGGTGGGGGCCGCCGCCGTACGCTGCGAGCCTCATCAGCTCTAGAGAGAGGCCCGGCCCATGGAGTTCTCGAGCATCGCCGAGTGGACCTTCAGCGACGAGGTGCCCGTACCGGGCGACGTCATCGACATGCTGGTGCCGGGGGAGGAGGCCGTGGCGGCGTACAAGACCATCCGTGACGCGGCCATCTTCACCACCCACCGGCTGATCGTGCGCGACGCCCAGGGCCTGACGGGCAAGAAGGTGGAGATGTACTCGCTGCCCTACAGCTCCATCAACATGTGGTCCTCGGAGAACGCTGGGCGCTTTGACGTGAACGCCGAGGTGGGGCTGTGGACCCGCGCCGGGCACGTGAAGATCAACCTGCTGCGAGGGGTTGACGTGCGCCGGCTCGACGGGCTGATCGCGCGGGCCGTGCTGGGTGGGTGACGGTCCGGGGCAGTGCGTTGGGCCACCATGGTGAAACGCGCGCGGCGTACGGTGTAACCGTGGCCCTCAACATCAAGAACGAGCGCGTGCACCAGCTGGCGCGGGAGGTGGCGGCGTTGCGCGGCACGTCCCAGACCAGCGCGCTGGAGGCCGCGTTGGAGGAGTACCTCGAGCGCCACGCGGCTGAGCGCCCGAGTGAGGACGAGCGGTGGGGGAAGGTCACAGCGCTGGTGGACCAGATCCGCATCGACCTGCAGGGCACAGGCAGTGGCTCCCTGCGTGATGATCTGGCGGATCTCTACGACGACCACGGGCTGCCCCGGTGATCGTCGACAGCTCGGCCATCGTCGCCGCCCCGTACTGACGCCACGGCCACCGCCCGGCGTGGGGGAGCCGGGGTGTCACCATGGGGAGCGTCACCGCATCGGCGGTGCGAGATGCAGGAGGCGGAGCATGAGGCGGTGGCGGGCGCAGACCCACGAGGAGCGAGAGGCGGCGTTCCGGTCGGGGACCAACCGACTGAGGACGCTCATCGCCAAGTGGGGTTGTCTCGTGTCGTCACTGGTGATTGCCGGGGTGGCGGTGAGCTTCTACCGCGAGGGCAACACCGCCGGCGCCGTCGCCGTCGGCGTGCTGGCCGCAGCCTTTCTGGTGCTGTTCTTCTGGCTCGGGTGGGAACTGAGGCACTACCACCCGGAAAAGCACGGGAAGCGCAGGAAGCACAGCGGCGCCTGACGCACCGTTCTCGGTAGGTCAGGCGCCGCCCTGCGGGGTCCTGGTCACTTCTTCTCGATGGCCTTCTTCTGCTCCTCGAGCACCTTGGTGAGGTCATCGGTCGAGAGGCCCTCGCCGCTCGCCGCGACCACGTTCTCGCCCACGGTGGTCACCAGCAGGGTGATCTCCTGGGTCTGGCCCATGGCGGCGATCTTCATGACGAGCCCGTCCACGTCGTCCTGGTCAACCTTCTCGAAGCCCATGGTCATGTCGAACATGCCACCGGTGAGCTCACCGCACTCGTCCGCCAGCTTGTGGACGGCCTTGACCGCGTCGTCGTGGTTGTCCTGCTTCTCGGAGATGCTCAGCTCCGCCACCTGCTCACCCTTGGTGTAGGTGGCCTTGGCCAGGCCGTTGTCGTCCGAGGTGTTGAGCGAGTCGTCCTCGTCCATGGCCTTGCCGGCGTCCAGGCAGCCCTGGGGCACGTCATCGAACTCGGCGGTGAGGTCCTGGAAGGTGCTGTCGCTGCCGCCTTCGTCGTCGCCCTCGTCGTCGCCCTCGTCGTCGGACGAGATCTCCTGCTCGGACTTGCTGAAGCCGTCCATCGGGAATGCGTCCTCGCTGAGCAGCACGGCCTTCGCGTCCTCCTTGGACAGCGTCTCGGCCTCACCCCCGCACCCGGCCAGCGCGACGGTGGACAGCGCGAGGGTGGACAGAACGGCGATGCGACGCATGGGCTTCTCCTGACGTGGGATCCGCGCGGGTGTGTGGCCGCGCGCGCCCATTCTCGCCACGGGCCCGCCGCGCTGCCATGAGCCTCCAGAGGGATGGGGTGAGCGTCGCCTCAGCCGCCGGTCGCCCAGGCCTGCGCCGCCGGGTCCCACCGGCCGCGGGTGACCGAGCCGTCCAGCACCGGGTCGAGGCACGCGCCCACGGCGGCCAACGACGCGTCCAGGGTGTGGAAGCGCTCCGGGAACTCGGCGAAGTCCCGCGCCGCGGCCGGGTAGCGCCGCGCCCACTGCTCGCCGGGTGCCCCCATGGCCGCGGGCAGACGCATCCCACGGCGTTGCTCCTCGTGGCGCAGCACCTGGGCGAGTCGCCCCGCATCGAGGGGGAAGGCCTGGGTGATGCGCACCAGATCGGCGAGGTCACGCCAGCGCGTGGAGGCCGAGCCGCGCTTGTGCCGCTCGTACATGCCGCACACCTTGTCGGCCACGTGGTTCTCCAGCGGGACGACGGGCACCTCCGGCAGGTCCGCCAACGACGGGTCGTCGATGACGGGCGTCGGCCGCGCACGATCCACCGGGCCGATGACGTGGCGGCGCCGCGTGACGTCGATGGAGAAGGGCTCGAACAACGCCCCTCCGATGAGGGCGCGCGCCTGGACCGTGTGGGCGCGGGTGCCGTACCCGTCACCCTGGGTGCGGTCGTGCGTGGTGATGCTGTGGAGCTCGAAGGTGAAGCCGTCCCCGGGGTCGCGTGCCACCTTGGCGCGCAGTGCGGCCAGGAGGGTCTCGGCGTCCAGGTCGCCCGGCGGGTGGGCGAGGTCGACGTCCTGGGTGAAGCGACCTCCGCCCAGGCGGACCAGCAGTGCGTTGCCACCGAGCAGGAGCCAGTCGTCATCCGGCTCCGCGAAGAGCCGCTTGAACAGCAGCGCGAACACGAACTGCTTGCGCACCATGCCGACCGGGACGTTCCGGGACCTGGCCGCGGCGCGGAGCCGGTCCGTGAGCTGGCGGTTGCGGGCCTGCGGCGTCTGCGGCCGGCGCGGGGTGGCGGTCATGCGCGCTGCACCACCCGGAGTACCTCCTGGGCGGCTGCCAGCTCTGGCGGGACGCCCACCAGGTGGAAGCACTCCTGCATCAGCTCCGCGTGCCCGGGGAGCTCGAACACCGGGGCGCACCGGTCGAGTGCTGCGAAGAGCGACCCCATCCCGACGTGCCGCACAGAGAACGCATCCCGCACCATCGCTGCGAAGTGGTCGAGGTCCACCACCGGGGCCAGATCCTCCAGCGTGCGCGGCGCCGTCGTGACGGCCAGGCCCTGGGAGGTGGTGTGCTCCGAAGGTGACAGGGTCGCGCGGTGGAAGCGCACGTCATCGTGCACCGTCTGGCGGCGTCGCGGTGAGGTGAACTCGTGCCGGTGGGGGATGACCTCGCCCAGCCCGTGGACGGCGGCGGCAGACAGGTGCGAGACGACGGTGTCCGGCGGGTCGCCGGCCCAGGGGTCGGGCCCGCTGGCCTCCAGCCATGCGGCGCGCAGCTCCTGCAGGGGGCCGTTGGGTGCCGAAGGCAGGGCGTAGACGCCGCGGCGCAGACGCGTGACGTGGCCCTGGTCGGTGAGGCGCTTGAGGTCCAGCGGCGTCACGCCGAAGGCGCCCGCCCGGGCAGTGGTCACCAAGCCCTCGTTCTCCGTTCCGAGCTCGGCAAGGGCGGTCAGGGCATCGCTGGAACGCACAGCCACCTCCCTGCTGACTAGATTGCACCTGAGTGTAATTTAGTCAGCAGGTCAGGGCAAGGCCCTGTGGCGACACCTACAGCGACCGCTCCATCTGCAGCTCCGGCCCCATCGCCTCCACGGCCCGCACACCGGTGGGCTGAAAACCTAGGCGGGCGTAGGCGGCTCGGGCGCGGGCGTTGTCCTCGTGCACCCACAGCGACAGCACCCCGAGGCCCTGGTCGCGCGCCCAGTCGGCCGCCGCCTCCGTGAGCCGGCCCAACAGCCCCCGCCCGCGGTGGGCCGGGTCGACGTAGACGCCCAGCAGCTGGCCGCGGTCCACCGGGATGGTGCCGCCCCCGAACTCCGGCTCACCCGCCCGCTGCACCATGCACACCACGGAGGCGACCCACACCCCATCGGCCGTGGTGGCGACCACCTGCTGCCCGGTCGGCTCGGGCGCATCGGTCGACCACGCCAGCGCGTTCTCCCGCCACTGCTGGTCGGTGCGCGCGGCCGCCTCGTCGTAGCGCGTGTAGAAGGCGATGCGCGCGTCCGGGTCCCGCAGCGCGGCCAGGCGCAGGTCGCGCACCTGCTCCCACTCGTCGGCTCCGATGGGGCGCACGGTCAGGTCGTCAGCCATACCGGGAGGCTGCCACAGGCCGGGCCCCTGCGCCGGCCGCACCGGCGCCGCCGGCCCGCGCCGGCCACGCGCGGCGCCGCACACCGCATCGCCTACTCTCCCCACCATGCGCGCCGTGGTGATCGACGAGGCCGGGGTCCTCCCCACCGTCCAGGACGTCCCCGACCCCGCCTGCCCGCCCGGCGGCGTGGTGCTCGACGTCAGCGCGACCGGGGTGTGCCGCTCGGACTGGCACGCCTGGCAGGGCCACGACCCGGTGCCCCTGCCACACGTGCCCGGCCATGAGCTCGCCGGGACCGTCCGCGAGGTGGGCGAGGGCGTCACCCGCTGGCGCGTCGGCGACCGCGTGACCACGCCCTTCGTCTGCGGGTGCGGTGCCTGCCCCACCTGCGCGGCCGGCGACAGCCAGGTCTGCCCGCAGCAGACACAGCCCGGATTCACCGGCTGGGGCTCCTGGGCCGAGCGGGTGGCGCTGCACGCCGCCGACCACAACCTCGTCGCGCTCCCCGACGGCCTCGATGACGTGCACGCCGCCGCCCTGGGGTGCCGCTTCGCCACGGCCTACCGCGCGCTGGTGGCCCACGGCGGGGTGCAGCCCGGGCAGTGGGTCGCCGTCCACGGGGCCGGTGGGGCGGGGCTGTCGGCGGTGCTGATCGCGCGGGCCCTGGGGGCGCGGGCGGTGGCCGTGGACCTCGCCCCGGCCGCCCTGGACCGCGCCCGCACCCTGGGGGCCGACGCCGCGCTCGACGCCCGCGGCCTGACCCCCGAGCAGGTCGGCGAGGCCGTGCACGACCTGACCGATGGGGGCGCGCACGTCTCGCTCGACGCCTTCGGTGCGCCCTCGGCCGCCGTGGCCTCGGTGCTGTCCCTGCGCCGACGCGGCCGCCACGTGCAGGTGGGCCTGCTGCTGGGCGACGCCGCCCGCACCGGGCTGCCGATGGACCGGGTGGTCGCGTGGGAGCTCGCCGTCCACGGCACGCACGGGCTGGCGGCGCACGACTACCCGGCGATGCTGCAGCTCATCACCGGCGATGCGGGAGGGCCCGGCATTCCGCTGGACGGGCTGGTCGGGCGCGTGGTGGGACTCGACGACGCCCCGGCCGCCCTCGCGGACCTGGCCACGGGCGGCGGGGGCATCACCGTCATCCGCCCCTGAGGTGGGGCGCATCGAACCGCGTGTGACGTCCTGGCCGCTGGGGCGACCGCGCGTGTGACGTTCTGGTTGCCTGGGCGA
Source organism: Kytococcus sedentarius (assembly GCF_041937525.1). Classification (GTDB taxonomy): domain Bacteria; phylum Actinomycetota; class Actinomycetes; order Actinomycetales; family Dermatophilaceae; genus Kytococcus; species Kytococcus sedentarius_A. The sequence goes on along the minus strand of NZ_CP169391.1, from coordinate 1,583,052 downwards.
CCGCTTTGCCACACGGGAGTGCCCGCCGGCGACCGCTTTGTCACACGGTCCGCTTCCCGCCCATCGGTTCGTCGTTCTTCGGGCCTGAGAGCGCGATGTGGCCCCAACTGCGACGAACGGTTGCGGAATCCCGAATTGCGACGAACAGATGCCCCCGCGCGTGCGGCGTTCTGGTCGTGGGGCTGGTTCCCGTGTGACGTACTGGCCGCCAAGGCGACCACATCGCCATACGGGAATCCCCGGAGCGGCCACATCGCCACACGGGCGCAGCAACCCCACCCACCCCACGCCGTGCTGTCATCTCACTGTCGCTGACTACTCTTCCCCCATGTCGGCACAGCAGGGCGTCACCCGGGTGGACACCACGTCCGAGGCCGCTGCGCTGCGCCGCCGCCTGCTGGATCCCCAGCGCCGCCACCCGATGGTGGTGCTCACCCAGGACGCCAAGGGCCTGGCCGGGCGGCTGGACGCCGAGGAGATCCACCACGCCCTGCGCGGCCGGGCCGACGTGGTGGAGGTGTCTGACCAGGCCGCCTGGGAGCTCAACGACGGACTGCCCGGCCACGCCAAGGTCTTCGGCGGCGCCGGCCGGGTGTTCCCCGTGCTGCACGAGGGCAAGCTGCTCCCCACGGGAATGGCCCACAAGCCCGAGGGCGAGGCGGACGTCCAGCGCGTCACCCAGCAGCTCATCACCGAGGCCAAGCACACGGTGGCCGGCCGTCGCATGACCGGCCAGCAGCCCCCCGCGCCGGCAGCCGCTGCCCAGCCACCCGGTGGGACGGGCGCAGGTGCCACCCCGGGCGCGCCCACCGCATCGAGGGCGGGCGACCCCGACGCGCTCGCCGCCTGGCTGCTCGACCCCGCCCGCGACCGCCCCGTGCTGGTGGTGACGGCCCCCCTCGATGCGGATGCTCCCCTCATCGACGTCGACCGCCTGCGCGAGGAGGCCGGCCCCGACGCCGACGTGGAGCTGCTCACCACCCGCGCAGCCACCTGGCGCCTCACCGAGCTGCTCGCCGGCGAGGGGGTCTACGGCGGCGCCGGGCGCGTGTACCCCGCCGGCACCGAGTGGCTCGATGACGGACGCCTCGCCCCCCTGCGCCTCGGCCAGGACGAGCGGCAGGCCGCCTGGTCCACCGACGCCCTGGCCCGCGACCTGGTGAACGCCTTGGTGCGCGCCGGCGGCACCAGCTCCACCCCGGAGGGCGCCCGGGAGGTCACGGGCGTGGTGCGCGGCGTGGTGGGTGGCCGCGTGCTGGTGGAGCTGGACGGCGGGGGCAGCGCCGTGCTGTGGCCCGAGCTGGTGGCGCCCGGGGTGCCCGCCGAGCGCATCGCCGCCCCCGGGCAGCAGGTGCGCGGGTTGTTCGACGCCACCCGGGGGCGGGTGGACGTGGAGCCCGATGCGGGGGAGCACGCCGCCTGGTGGCGCGCCCGGGTGCCTGGTGAGGTGGTGCTGGCTCGTGCGATGTCGGTGTCCGATGCGCAGATGGCGGTGGAGCCGGCACCCGGGGTCTCCGTGACGGTGGGTCTGGCGCAGGTGACCGGCAACGAGCTGGACCGCCTCAGCGACCTGGTCAGCCCCGGGGAGGTGCTGGCCGCCCGCGTGGTGGAGGCCCCGGGCGAGGCAGAGTCCGGTGACGCGGGGCGCGGGCTGAGCCTGCTCGACGTGGACGACGAGGAGCAGGTGGTGCCTCCGCCCCCGGTGCTGCCCGGTGGGCCGCCGTGGCTGGACCAGCAGGACTGGGGCGCCGACGCGTGGTCCGATGAGGGGGCGGGCGCCGGTGGCGTGGGGGCTGGCGACGCGTCCGGCGGGGTCGGTGCACCGGGTGGCGCGGGCAGCCCGGATGCCGGTGGGCCGCCCACGCCGGCGCCGGAGCGTCCCGCCGACCCGCCCACGGCCCCGGTGGCCACGCCCGCCAGCACTCCCCGCGAACGGGCACTGGTCGACCAGCTGCGGGCCCTGCAGGAGACCGTGAAGCTGCACTCCCTGGAGGCCACCCGGGCCCGCCGGCAGGTGGAGGTCGAGGCGCGGGAGCGTCAGCGTGCCGAGCAGCAGGTGGAGCGCCTGCGCCGCGAGAACCGGGAGGCCCGCACCCGTGCGCAGCGGGACCGGCAGGCCGAGCGGACCGGGGCCGTGGAGCAGGTGCACGGGTTCGCCGACCCGCAGCGGCAGCTGCGCTGGGAGATCGAGCGCACCTGGGTGGAGACCACCCGGCCCGAGGACAAGGCGGCCTGGCCACCGCCGGCGAGCTACGGCATCGGGCCGGCGATGGTGGACTCGCTGCGCCAGGTGGAGGGGGTCTCGCGGGACCGGGTGCTGCGGGTGGTGGTCGCCGTGCTCACCGGGCGCGGGGTGCCCGAGGACCACGTGCTGCGACGTGACGATGCGGGGAACTCCCCGCCGGTGACGCGCGAGGACGGGGCGGTCTGTCGGCGGGCGCCGCTGCAGCAGAAGACGCCGTCAGCGCGGCGGCTCAGCTACTGGAAGCTGCCGGACGGGACGCTCGAGCTCTCCCGCGTGGCGCTCCACGACGACCTGGAGCCCTGAGGCGGGCCGGGCCACAGCGGCGGGCGACGCTCACCTCATCCGGTCAGGAAGGACAGCCGCACCGTGCGGTCGTGGTTGTCCACGTTCAGGTCCACCAGGCACACCGACTGCCAGGTGCCCAGGGCGAGGCGACCGTCCACCACGGGCACGGTGGCGTGGGGCGGGACGATGGCCGGCATCACGTGCGAGCGGCCGTGCCCGGGGGTGCCGTGGGCGTGCTTCCACCGGTCGTCGGCGGGGAGCAGGTCGCCCAGGGCGGACAGCAGGTCGTCGTCGCTGCCGGCGCCGGTCTCGATGATGGCGATGCCCGCCGTCGCGTGCGGCACGAAGAGCTGCAGCAGCCCGTCACCCTGCCCGGCCACGAACTCCTCGCAGTCGCGGGTGATGTCCAGCACGACGTCCTGGCTGCCGGTGCGGTACTCACGTGTGGTCGTCTCCATGGCCTCGATGCTGTCACGCACCCGGGCGGCCGTCGCGCCCGTCGGCCCGGCACGCGGGGCCACCCCGCTCCGGCCGCTGTCTCTCGCTGTCGCTGACTACTCTTCACCCATGGCCGGACAGCAGGGCGTCACCCGGGTGGAGACCGACTCCGAGGCCGCTGCCCTGCGCCGCCGCCTCCTGGACCCGCAGCGCCGCCACCCACTGGTGGTGCTCACCGAGGACGCCAAGGGCCAGGCCGGCGTGCTGGACCCCGAGGAGATCCACGCCGCCCTGCGCGGTCGCGCGGACGTCTGCGTGGTCGCGGCCCAACCGGCCTGGGAGCTCAACGCCGGACTGCCCGGCCACGCCCAGGTCTTCGGCGGCGCCGGACGCGTCTTCCCCGCCCTCCAGGACGGCAAGCTGCTGCCCCCACTGGCCCACAAGCCCGAGTCCGCCTCCGAGGTCGACCGCGTCACCCAGCGCCTCATCACCGAGGCCAAGCACCAGGTGGCCGGGCGCCGCATGACCGGCCAGCAGCCCGCCCCGGCCACCACGCGCACCGCAGCCGGCCACGGGAGCCCGGCGGCCGCGGATGGTGGGCACACCGCATCGCCCCAGGACCCCGACGCCCTCGCTGAGCACCTGCTCGACCCCGCCCGCGCCCGCCCCGTCGTCGTGGTGACGGCGCCGCTCGATGCGGACGCTCCCCTCATCGACGTCGCTCGCCTGCGGGAGGAGGCCGGGCCCGACGCCGACGTGGAGGTGCTCACCACGCGGGCGGCCACCTGGCGCCTCACCGAGCGGCTGCAGGGCGAGGGGGTCTACGGCGGCGCCGGGCGCGTCTACCCGCCGGGCACCGACTGGCTCGATGACGGGCGCCTCGCCCCACTGCGCCTCGGCCAGGACGAGCGGCAGGCGCAGTGGTCCACCGAGGCGCTCTCGCGGGACCTGGTCAACGCGCTGGTGCGCACCGGCGGCACGTCCACCACCCCGGAGGGCGCCCGTGAGGTGACCGGCACGGTGCGCGGCGTGGTCGGCGGGCGGGGGTTGGTGGAGCTCGACGGCGGCGGGTCGGCCGTGCTGTGGCCCGAGCTGGTCGCCCCCGGGGTTCCGGCGGAGCGGATCGTGGCCCCCGGGCAGCGCGTCACCGGCTGGTTCGACGCCACCCGTGGGCGCGTGGACGTCACGCCCGATGCGGGGGAGCACGCCGCGTGGTGGCGCGCCCGGGTGTCCGGTGAGGTGGTGCTGGCTCGGGTGGCGGAGGTGTCCGACGCGACGATGGAGCTGGAGCCGGCCCCGGGCGTGACGGTGGCGGTGGGCCTGGCGCAGGTGACCGGCAACGAGCTGGACCGGCTGCGCGACCTGGTGAGCCCCGGGGAGGTGCTGGCCGCGCGGGTCGTGGCGGGCGCGGGCGAGGGCGCGGGCGCGAGGCCGGAGGGCGCGGGCGCGGCTGCCGCGGGCGAGGACGGCACGTCCAGCGCCCTCGGGTTGAGCCTGCTCGACGTGGACGACGACGAGGCCGTGGTCCCGGCCCCGGCGTTGCTGCCCGGGGGGCCGCCGTGGCTGGACCAGCAGGACTGGGGCACGCACGTCGACCTGCCGGGTGAGGGTGGCCCGGGCGCTGGGGAGCCGGGCGCGGACGGTGGGGGCACGGCATCGGAGGGGACGGGCGCCGCGCCGGGTCCTGGGGTGACCACGGCAGCGGGCAGCCAGCCGAGCGACCCGCCGACCGGCCCCCTGGTCACGCCGGGCAGCACCCCGCGCGAGCGGGCACTGGCCGAGCGGGTGCGGGACCTGCAGGAGATGGTGAAGCTGCACTCGATGGAGGCGGCGCGGGCCCGGCGGCAGGTGGAGGTCGAGGCGCGGGAGCGGCAGCGCGCCGAGCAGCAGGTGGGGCGCCTGCGCCGCGAGAACCGCGAGGCCCGCACCCGGGCCCAGCGCGAACGGCAGGCCGGGCGGACCGGGGCGGTGGACCAGGTGCACGGCTTCGCCGACCCCGAGCGGCAGCTGCGGTGGGAGCTCGAGCGCACCTGGGTGGAGACCACCCGGCCCGAGGACAAGGCGACGTGGCCGCTGCCGGCGAGCTACCGCATCGGACCGGCCATGGCGGACTCACTGCGCACGGTGGAGGGCGTCTCGCGCGACCGCGTACTGCGCGTGGCCGTGGCGGTGCTCACCGGGCGCGGGGTGGACGAGGACCACGTGCTGCGGCGCGGCGAGGCGGGCAACGCCCCGGCCGTCACGCGCGAGGACGGCGCGGTCTGCCGGCGTGCGCCCCTGCAGCAGAAGACGCCCTCGGCCCGGCGGTTGAGCTACTGGCGGCTGCCGGACGGCACCATCGAGCTCTCCCGGGTGGCGCTGCACGACGACCTGGAGCCCTGAGGCGGGGCTCACCCCATCAGCCCCGCAGCCACCGCTTCTCGATGCGGGCGACCGTCACCGCGCCCACCGCGCGGAAGGGGTGCACGGGGTCGGGGTCGGACGAGCCGGTGGGCCCGCCGAGCTCGGTGTGGGCCACGGCGCTCATCAGCGCGTACGCGTCGCCGGGGCTGTAGCCGTGCTCCTGCGTGAGCACCGCGAAGAGCGACTCGTACGCCATCGCGACGGAGTCCTGCACCGGGTCACCCAGGCCGACGCAGAGCAGCTCGTCGCCGGTGTCGATGCGGGGTGCGCGCAGGGGAGTCGCCACATCGGTGGCCTTGACGAGGTCGACCGAGACGGTGGCGCGGCCGGCGGCCTCGATGGCGACGAAGGACGACTCGCCGCGGCTCATCACTGCGTGCAGGTCACCGATGTAGAGCAGCGCGCCGGCCACCTGCACCGGCAGGTACACGGTGCTGCCCACGGCGGCATCGGTGAGGTCCATGTTGCCGCCGGTGGGGTAGCTGGGCATGACCGTGGACATCTCGTCGGCGGCCGCGGCGACACCGATGCAGCCGATCATCGGCGCCATGTCGACCACCAGCTCGTCGGACAGGTGGGCGCGGCCGTCGGCCAGCGGGATGCGGCGGACGAACCACTCGTCGCCCATCACCCCGGCCAACGCGCCGGCGCCGGGGATGTAGACCGACCACCCGTGGTCGCCCAGCTCGATGCCGTGCACGGTCACCGCGAGCACGTCGCCGGGCTCGGCGCCGTCGACGAACACCGGGCCGGTGACGGGGTTGAGCGGCGCGGTCACCTGCGCCAGGTCGCGGAACTCGTCCATCTGCGCGTAGGCAGCGTCGTCGGTCTCGAAGGTGATGCGCTCGCCGGTGCCGGGAGCGACCCGCAGCACGGGCTCGCGGGCGGCGTCGATGCCGGGGGCGCCGGCGTCCTTGGACAGCAGGTGGGTGGTCATGCCCCGAGCGTAGGCGGCGCGGTGCTGCCTACGCTGGGGGGATGCACACCCCATCGAACGACCCGGTGGCCGAGGCGCGGGCGGCCCGGCTGCGCTACCGCGCCGGGGAGGTGCGGACCACCAGCGGAGTGGCCCCGGGCGTGACGCAGGCGAACCTCGTGGTGCTGCCGGCCGACTGGGCGTTCGACATGCTGCTGCTGGCCCACCGCAACCCGGCCCCCATGCCGCTGCTGGACGTCACCGACCCCGGCGACCCCACCACCTCCTGGGCCGAGGAGGCCGACCTGCGCACCGACCTGCCGGCCTACCGCATCTGGCGCGACGGGCGGGTGGTCGAGGAGGTGGCTGACGCCACCGACCACTGGAAGGACGATGCCGTGGCCTTCCTGTTCGGGTGCTCGTTCGGCTTCGAGGCGGCGCTGCAGAGCGCAGGGGTGCCGGTGCGGAACATCGAGCAGGGGCGGAACGTGGCCATGTACCGCACCAACCGGCCGCTCGTGCCAGCCAGGCGGCTGCACGGGGAGCTGGTGGTCTCCATGCGGCCGATGCCGATGGGCCTGGTGCCGCTGGCGTCGACGACCAGCGCTGCGGTGCCTCTGGCGCACGGGTCGCCGGTGCACGCCGGGGACCCGACCGGGTTGGGGATCGGCGACCTGGAGCGGCCGGACTTCGGGGAGGCGACCGAGCTGGAGCCCGGGGACGTGCCGGTTTTCTGGGCGTGTGGGGTGACGCCGCAGGTGGTGTTGGAGGCGTCGCGCCCGCCGTGGGCGATCACGCACGCGCCGGGGCACATGTTCGTGACGGACGTGCTCGACGGGCGGCGGTAGGCGGGAGTGTGGCCGGGGGCTGGTCGGCCGGTCGGGGGCCGGTCGGGAAGCTGGCAACCCGGTGCCCGGCCGTCACGCACGAGTGGACACAGCAATGCGGCACCTGACATACCGAACACGGTGTGTCAGGTGCCGCTTGGGTGTGTCAGCTCCTGGCAGGGGGCTGCGTCAGCCGACGTATCCCATCCGCATGTTGCGCTTCTGGGCTCCCTTGTGGGCATCGAAGATGTTCCACAGCCAGGTGGCGAACATGAACGGCCACATGATCCACCCGAGCAGGATGAAGGTGAGCAGGGCCGAGAGGATGCCCATGCCTACCATCGCGCAGAAGAACATGAGGCCCCTCGCCACGTCGCCGTTGACCAACTGGCCGAGGCCGGCGATGAAGAAGCTGGCGACGGCGGCAAGCTCAGGGCTCTTTGGAGTGGCCATCATCTGACCGTTGGGCCCGGCGTGACCGTTCGGGCCGGCGAGGCCCTGCTGGCCGGGGTACTGGTGCGAGGAGCCGGCGAAGTGCTGGCCGGGCTGCTGACCGGGGTAGGAGCCCGCCTGCAGGTGCCCGGTGTGGGACGGGTTGCCCTGCGGGTACGGGGCCAGTGCGTTCTGCTGGGGCGTCTCCTGGCCGGGCGCCCAGGTGCTCGACTGCGGGCCCGTGTGCTCGTGCGGCGGGGTCGTCGGCTGCGGGCCGTCGGTGGCGTCGAGCGGGCTGGCGCCCTGCGGGGTGCGGTCGTCCATGGTGTTCTCCCTGGGGATGGGGCGTGTGGGCGGTGGCCGGTCGCGCGGCGATCAGCTGATGCTGGGGATCCTCGCCCCATCGGCTGTCGTTGCGCTGTCGGGCCCCGCATCAGGCGGCGACGACGGCGACGCTGGCGACGGCGCCAGCGGTAACTGCCGGGCGGGACTACGCGGGTGTGTGGGTGGGGGGAGTGGGCGTGCCAGGTCCGTGATGAGGCCACGCCACCGCCGCGCCACCCCGCCATCACCCGGGCCGTCCCGCGCGCTTACAGTGGCCCGGGTCACAGTCGACCGCCCGGGAGGCCCGCCATGACCGACACCACCACGCCCACCGGTTGCCCCGTCGCGCACACCGCTGCACACCGCGAGCAGCACGCTGGACGCCACCCCTTCGACCCCTTTGGCGACGCCTACCAACACGACCCCGCCGCCGCCACGGCTGTGTTCCGCAAGGAACAGCCCGTGTTCTACGACGAGGCCCTCGGCTACTGGGTCGTCACACGCTATGAGGACGTGCGCGCCGTCTTCCGCGACCACGAGACGTTCAGCCCCCGCATCGCGCTGGAGAAGATCACCCCCACCACCGACGAGGCCACCGAGGTCCTGCGCTCCTACGACTTCGGCCTGAACCGCACGCTCGTCAACGAGGACGAGCCCGCCCACATGGCCCGCCGCCGCGCCCTGATGGGTTCCTTCGCCCCCGAGCACCTGGCCGAGCACGAGCCGATGGTCCGCCGCCTCACCCGCGAGGCCGTGGACGCCTTCATCGACGAGGGCCGCGCCGACCTGGTCACCCAGCTGCTCTACTGGATACCGCTGAACGTCGCCTTCCACTTCCTCGGTGTGCCGGAGGACGACATGGAGACCCTCAAGCGCTTCTCGGTGGCCCACACCGTGAACACCTGGGGCCGTCCCACGCCCGAGCAGCAGGTGGAGGTGGCACACAACGTCGGGCAGTTCTGGCAGTACGCCGGCGAGGTTCTCGAGAAGATCCGCCAGGAGCCTGACGCCCCGGGGTGGATGCCGTTCAGCGTGCGGGCGCAGGCCGAGCAGCCCGAGGTCGTCACCGACTCCTACCTGCACTCGATGATGATGGCCGGCATCGTCGCAGCGCACGAGACCACGGCCCACGCCTCGGCCAACATGGTCAAGCTGCTCATGGAGCACCGCGCGGTCTGGGACGAGGTCTGCGCCAATCCGGCCCTGCTCGCCAACACGGTGGAGGAGAGCCTGCGCCACGCCGGGTCCGTGGCCGCCTGGCGGCGGCTGGCACTCCGCGACACCCAGGTGGGTGGCGTGGACATCCCAGAGGGGGCAAAGCTCCTCATCGTGAGCGCCTCGGCCAACCACGACGAGCGCCACTTCGCCGATGCGGACACCGTCGACCCACGCCGCGAGTCCGCCGCCGAGCACCTCACGTTCGGCTACGGCGTCCACCAATGCCTGGGCAAGAACCTCGCCCGGATGGAGATGCAGGTCTTCCTCGAGGAGCTCACCACTCGCCTGCCCCACATGCGCCTGGTGGCCGGCCAGGAGTTCTCCTACGTGCCCAACACCTCGTTCCGCGGCCCGGAGCACCTCTGGGTGGAGTGGGACCCCACGGCCAACCCGGAGCGCACGAACCCCGGCATCCTGGACCGCCACCGGCCGATCACCATCGGTGAGCCTTCCAAGGGCGCACTCTCGCGGGTCCTCACCGTCGATGCGGTGACGCCCCTGACCGCGGAGGTCGTCGGCATCCGCCTGGTCGACCCCTCCGGAAAGCCGCTGCCCCGGTGGACCTCCGGCGCCCACATCGACCTCGACTGCGGCGAGGGGGAGGACGGCCTGCGCTCGCGCCAGTACAGCCTGTGCGGCGATCCGGGCGCCGACCACCTGGAGATCGCGGTGCTGCGCGAGGACGAGGGGCGGGGCGGCTCGGCCTGGGTGCACGACACCATCCGGCCGGGTCAGCAGGTGACGGTCCGTGGGCCACGGAACCACTTCGGCCTCGATGAGGGGAGCGGCCCGCTCGTGCTCGTCGCCGGCGGCATCGGCATCACGCCGGTCCTCGCCCACGCCGATGCCGCGAAGGCGGCGGGCCGCGACTACCGCGTGCACTACCTGGGCCGGTCGCGCTCCACGATGGCGCTGCTGGACCGCCTGGAACGTGACCACGGCGACCGGGTCACCGTGCACGCCGCCGATGAGGGACAGCGCGCCGACCTGCCCGCGCTGCTGGCCGACCTGCCCGAGGACGCCCGTGTCTACGCCTGCGGACCGCAGCGACTGCTGGACGCGCTGACGGACCTGGCCGCCGACTGGCCGGAGGACATGCTCCAACTGGAGCACTTCGCCAGCACCCTGGGTGCCCTCGATCCGACGGTCGAGCACGCCTTCACCGTGGAGCTGGAGACCAGCGGCCAGACCCTCGAGGTGGCCGCCGACACCACCGTGCTGGACACCCTGCGCGCCGCCGGCATCGACGTCCCCAGCGACTGCGAGGAGGGCCTCTGCGGGTCGTGCGAGGTGCCGGTTCTCTCCGGGGAGGTGGACCACCGCGACGTGGTGCTCACCGCATCGGAGCGACGTGCCGGCCGGTCGATGATGACCTGCTGCTCGCGGGCCTGCGGCGACCGGCTCGTGCTCGACCTCTGACCGGTGTGGCTCAGCCGGCGAGGAAGCGGTTGATCTCCGTGGCGGTGCGGATCGGCGCCTCGTTCATGGCGTAGTGCCCCGCATCGGGCAGCACCACGACCTCCGCGGAGGGCATGAGCTCGCACCAGGTGGCCCGGATGGTCTGCTCGCCCAGTGCCGGGTCGTGTGCGCCCACGATGGCGAGGCTGCGGGCGGCGTCGCCGGGGACCTCATCGGCGAAGTCCGCGGACACCCACGAACGGAAGTGGGCGCCGAAGGCCTCCTCGGTGGACTCGGTGCGGGAGGTCGCGACCATCGCGTCGATCCACCGGCGGCTCAGGCGGCTGCCCGTGGTGACGTCGATGATGGTGGCGCGGTTCTCGTCGGCCTGCGCCGCGCCGCCGAAGAGCGCTTCCCCATCGGCGTCGAGCGGAGTGGGGGAGGCGGGGACGGGGCTGATGCCGATGATCGCCTCCACCCGGTCCGGTGCCAGGGAGAGCACGCGCTGGGCGGCGGCACCCCCCATCGAGTGGCCCACCACCGAGAAGGTCCCGGCGCCCAGCTGGTCCGCGGCGGCCAGGGCGTCGCGGGCGATCTCGTCCAGGGTGAACTCGCCTGCCTCGTCCCGGCGGCGGCCGTACCCGCGGTGGTCGAGGAAGACGTGGGTGCAGGCGTCAGCGTCGAGGGTGTCGACGAACTCGGTGCCCCACCCGGCCTGGGCCGAGCCGAACCAGCCATGAAGGTAGAGGACCGTGTGGTCGCCGGAGCCGTGGGTGCGAGGGGAGGTGTCCATGCGCCGACGTTAGTGGGGCAGCAGGCGGGGGGCCACCCCTTGGGTGCCCCCGAGCCGCGGTCAGAAGGAACCGAAGGCCATGCCCAGCCCCACGGCGGCCACAAGGCCCACCAACGGCACCAGCACGGTCACCACGAAGATGTCCTTGTAGGACTCGCGGTGGGTCAGTCCGGTGACCAGCAACAGCGTGATGATGGCGCCGTTGTGCGGCATCGAGTCGAAGCTGATCGAGGCCATGGCGGCCACGCGGTGCAGCACCTCGGGGTCGATGCCCAGGGCGTTCGCCTGGGAGAGCAGCTGCTCGCCGAAGGTGTTCAGGGAGATGGTCAGACCGCCGGAGGCCGACCCGGTCACGCCGGCGATGCCCGCCGTGGACAGGGCCGTGGTCACGATGGGGTTGTCCGAGACGTCGAAGATGCCGTCGCGGATGAGGGCGAACGCAGCCAGAGCGGCGATCACCGCGCCGTAGGCCACCTCGCTGGCGGTCGTGAAGACCGGCAGCACGGAGTTCTTGGCACCCTGCGACAGGCCTTCCACGTAGGTCCGGGCGCGGCGGGGCCGCAGCAGGAAGATCACCACGATGGCGGCGAGCATGGCCACGGCCACCGACCAGATGCTGGCCACCTGCTCCACCGTGACGCCGCCGTACTTCTCCTCCGACAGGTAGGCGGTGTCCATGGCGGGAATGACCACGTAGGTGAGCAGCGCGTTGACGCCCACGACCACCAGGATCGGCAGCAGCCCGATCAGGCCCTGGGCGGTGCTCACTCGCCGGGTCGCGCGGGAGTCGTCCGCGGTGAGGGGAGTCACCGCATCGGAGGAGGAGGGGCGACCGGCGTCGGCGTCGCGGCGCTCGATCTCGGTCAGGTCGGTGTACGACTCGCCCGCCGCGGCCAGCTGGCGCTGCCGCACCGCGAGCCACCACATGCCCAGGCCGAACACGATGACGGCGCACACCAGGGCGAGGCCGGGTGCGGCGAACGTGTTGGTGCCGAAGAAGCGGGTGGGGATGGCGTTGTGGATCTGCGGCGAGCCGGGGAGGGCCGCGGTCGCGAAGGTGAAGATGCCCAGCGCGATGGCGGCGGGCATGAGGCGGCGGGGGATGTCGGCCTGCCGGAAGAGGAAGGTGGCCACCGGGAACATCGTGAAGACGATGACCCACGCGCTGATGCCGCCATACGTGAGCAGAGCGGTGGAGAGCACCGTGACCAGCAGGGCGTGCTTGGGCCCGAGGCGGTCGGAGATCCAACTGGCGAGGTCCTCTGCGTACCCGCTGTCGGTCATGAGTTTGCCCAGGATGGCACCGGTGAGGAACAGCGGGAAGAAGGTGCTGAGGAACCCGGCCAGCGCCGGCATGAAGATCTGCGTGTAGGTACCCAGCAGCGGGGCGCCGGAGAAGAGTGCTGCCACGAGAGCCGCGACCGGTGCCACGACCAGGACGGAGTGCCCGCGGTACGCGAGAACGATGAGCAGGATCAACGAGACGGCAATGCCGATGAGGCCGAGGGTCACGAGGCTTCCTCTCCGGAATGTGGCGTGGGTCACCCGGACAGTACTGCGTGGCGGAGGCCTGCGGCGCGCGACGCCCCGTGGCGGCGGGTGTCCCACCCTGAGAGCACACCGTCGCGGTGACCGGGCGACGCGCGTCAGACTCCGCCGCTGCGCTCGTCCTCGTCGGTGATGGCCACCCCCGCGATCAGTACGCCCAGCCCCACGGCTCCGGCCAGGATGAACGGCACCCAGCCGCCGAACCCGTCGTCCTCCGGCATGGCGGTGCGGAGGAGCAGCAGTGTCAACACCATCGACACCATGGCCGCCAAGCGCCAGCCTGCGCGTCGCTTGTCCATCGTTCCCTCCTCGAGGTGTGGCGGAGGAGACCGTACCGGCGCCACGTCCTTTCGCCAGGGGGACCCGGCACGGCAAAGGTGAACCCGGCACGCCGTGTTCGGCGTGCCGGGTTCACCTTTGGCGCGCCAGCTTGCCGTGGTCGGCGCCCCGGCGTCCGAGCGCCTTGGGGCGAGTGCCCGCCCGCCCCGCACCAGCGCCCCGCACCGGCGCCCCCTCCCCACGTCACCCGCCCCCACCACCCCTTGCCGCCGCACCGGCCCCCCGATAGGTTCGGCGTGACGCAGGACACACAGCCACGGCTGCCAACACCCCGGCCGCCAGCAACAGGAGGCCGCATGCCGCTCTACGACATCCGGTGCGAGGCGCAGCACCACACAGAGCTGCGCATCCCCCTGTCGCAGGCCGACGCGCCCCTGACCTGCCCCACCTGCGGCTCCGACGCCCGGCGCCTCCCCTCATCGCCCGGCCTCGGCCGCAGCCAGTCCACGGCCGGCCGCCTCATCGACTCCACCCGGGCGACCGCGCACACCCCCGGCGTCGTCGATGCGGTGCCGCCCGGTCGCGCGCAGCGCGCCACCCCCGTGAGCCGCGACCCCCGCCACGCCAAGCTTCCCCGCCCCTGACCCACCCCGACCGCCGCCTCGGGAGGTCCGGGGCGGCCCGCCCGAAGGAGAGCCCGATGCCGACGAACATCTTCCCGCTGGACTCCGACAAGTCCTTCACCGACCAGGAGAAGCTGGGCCACAACCGGTGGCACCCGGACATCCCCCCGGTGGCCACCGTCAAGCCGGGCGACACCTTCCGCGTGGACTGCCGTGAGTGGTTCGACGGCTTCATCAAGAACGACGACTCCGCCGATGACGTCCGCGACGCCCCGCTGAACAGCGTCCACACACTCTCCGGCCCCTTCCGTGTGGAGGGCGCCAAGCCCGGCGACCTGCTGGTGGTCGACATCCTCGACGTCGGCCCGATCCCGCAGGAGGAGGGCCCGCTCGCCGGCCAGGGCTGGGGCTACACCGGCATCTTCGCCAAGAAGAACGGTGGCTCCTTCCTCACCGACCAGTTCCCCGACGCGTACAAGGCCGTGTGGGACTTCACCGGTCAGACCGCCACCTCCCGCCACGTCCCGGGGGTGAGCTTCACCGGCATCATCCACCCCGGCCTCATGGGCACCGCCCCCTCCGCCGAGCTGCTCGGGAAGTGGAACGCCCGCGAGGCCGCCCTCATCGCCACCGACCCCGAGCGCGTGCCGCCGCTGGCCCTGCCGCCGCAGCCCGACTCCGCCGTCCTGGGCGGCGTGCCCGAGGGCGAGTTCGATCGCGTGGCCGGCGAGGCCGCCCGCACCGCCCCGCCCCGCGAGAACGGCGGCAACCAGGACATCAAGAACCTGTCCAAGGGCACCCGCGTCTTCTACCCCGTCTTCGTCGATGGGGCGAACTTCTCCGTGGGTGACCTGCACTTCAGCCAGGGTGACGGTGAGATCACCTTCTGCGGCGGCATCGAGATGGGCGGCTTCATCGACTTCCACGTCGACGTGATCCCCGGCGGCATGGAGAAGTACGGCGTCAAGGAGAACGCCATCTTCATGCCCGGCAACGTGGAGCCCCGCTACAGCCAGTGGCTCAGCTTCTCCGGCACCTCCGTCACCCTCGATGGGGAGCAGCGTTACCTCGACTCGCACCTCGCCTACCAGCGGGCCTGCCTGCACGCCATCGAGTACCTCACCACCTTCGGCTGGTCCGCCGAGCAGGCCTACCTGCTGCTGGGCGCCGCGCCCATCGAGGGCCGGCTCTCGGGTGTGGTGGACATCCCCAACGCGTGCGCGACGGTCTACCTGCCCACGGAGATCTTCGACATCGACATCCGGCCCACGGCGGGCGAGCCTGCCCGCATCGACCCGGGGATCGGCGCCCCGAAGTCCGTGATGGGGTGAGCCTCGCCGCGTCGAGGGGGCGCCCCGCCTGACGGGTGGGGCGCCTCGCCTGCTGGGTGGGGCGCCTCAGACGGTGCCGCGGTCGGAGTCGTCCAGGTGCGCGTCGCGGGGGTCGCGGGGCTCAGCCAGCGCCAGCCCCACCACCAGCACCGTCCCGCCCAGGAAGGCGGCGATGAGGAAGGGCCCCCAGCCCTCGAAGCTGGTCAGCGAGGGCCACTCGTCACCCAGCACCCACCAGGCCAGGAAGAAGGCCACGGCCGCGGCCATGGTGGCGCCGGCGACCTTGCGCTGATCGCGCGGGGAGCGGGGGCCCGGGGAGCTGGACTGGGGCATCGGTGACCTTTCGACGGGGCGGGCACACTCCATCACGACCACGCCCGGCGGGCCACCCCGACCGTCAGCGCCGGTCGGGGCGCTGGTCCAGCTGGGCGCCCGCGGTCCACAGCCGCGGGGTGGTCGCGTCGTAGGGACCCCGGGTGCCGGGCCGCCCCACGGAGGCGTAGAACGCCTCGAACTGCTGGCGAGCCTCCTCGGCAGCCTCCAGGTCCCCCTGCTGCTCCCGCAACCGCGACAGTGAGCGCAGGGCCTGGGCGGCGCACCCGGGGTCGTCGATCTCGTGCAGCAGGCCGATGGAGCGCTGCACCTCCGCCACGGCCTCCTCCACGCGGCCCAACCCGGCCAGCGCCATGCCCCGCCCGCGGATCGCCAACGCCAGCCGGTGGTCGTCCTCGCCGAGCACCGCATCGGTCACGGCCCGGTCGTAGACCTCCAGTGCCTCCTCCTGGCGGTCGGCGAGGTTGAGCAGCCCGCCGGCCACCGACAGGGCGGCGGAGCGGATGCGGGGCGTCGTGCTCCGCTGCGCGTCCACCGCGTGGCCCAACGCCTCCTTGGGCCGCCCCAGCTCCCGGGTGGCCGTCACCAGGATCAGCCGGCACAGGTCCGCCCCGCGGTCGTCGCCCTCGGCGGTGAACAGCCCCAGCGCCTCCCGGGCCAGGCCCTCGCCGGCCTCGTGGCGGGTGCGGTACAGCTGCAGGTGTGCCTGGGCCCGCACCATCCGGGCGCGTGCCAGGCGCAGCTCCCGGGTGCGCTCCCCGGCGGGCACCCGGTCCAGCGCACCCAGGGCCGCCTTCGTGGCCCGGCCCCAGTCGCCGTGCAGCCACTCGTAGTCGTAGAAGGGCAGCAGGGCACCGGCGAGCCCAGCGGCCTCCAGGGGCCAGTCGTGCTCGGCGGCCAGCTCCACGGCCGCGGACAGCCCGTGACGCTCGGTGCGCAGCCACTCCCGGGGGCTCTCCAGCGAGCGGAGGGTCCCCGCATCGAGGAAGGTCGCCGGTGCGGGCACGGCCTGGTGGGCCTCGGGGTCCAGCAGGGTCGGGTCGTGCAGCGTGGGTGGCACCCCTGCCGCGGCGCGGTGCGCCAGCGCCCACCAGGTGCGCACCAGGCGCCCGCTCGCCGCGCGCAGCAGTGCCGGGTCGCCGCGCTCGCCGCGCACCCGCGCCACGGCACTGGTGAGCGTCTGCATCGTGTAGCGCGGTTGTCCCAGCGCGTCCGTCCCCTCCTCGATCAGGAGCTGCGCCTCCACCAGCGAGTCCACCACCCCGAACCACTGGGGTGTGCCCGCCAGGGCGCCGATGGTCCACCCGGGGAAGGGCGCCTCGCCCAGCAGGGGCAGCAGGTCGAAGGCCTCCCGGGCCGCCATGGGCAGGTCCTCCAGCACCGACTCGATGCCGGCGCGCAGGTCGAGCCCGCTGGCCGCCAGGTGGGGGAGCACCAGGTCGGTGCTGCGCAGCTGGTCCAGCACCACCCCCAGGTCCCACCCCGGGTGCGAGCGGAGCTTGCTGCACACCAGGTGCAGGGCGGTCGGGTGGTGTCCGCAGGCCTCGGCCACCGCGCGGGCGCGGTCCTCCTGGCCGGCGAGGCGGTCGGCGCCCAGGCTGCGGCGCAGCAGCTCCACCGAGTCCGAGGGCATCAGCGGCCCGACCGCCAGGTTCTCCGCCTGGGGGAGCGACCGCATGGCCCGCTGCGTGGTGACCAGGGCCATGCCCGCCCCGGAGGGCAGTACCGCCTCGATGAACGCCTGGTCGGGGGCGCCGTCCACCACCACCAGGGCGCGGCGCGACTCCAGCACCGTCCTCCAGGCGCGGCGCTGCGACTCCAGGTCCGTGGGGATGTCGTGCCGCGGCGTGCCGGCCTGGGCCAGGAGGTCCTCCAGCACGGCGCCCGGGGCACGCTCCGTGGAGGTGCCGCCGTGGGCACTGACGTAGAACACCCCACCGCTGAACCGGGCCCCCACCCGGTGGGCCGCCTGCACGGCCAGCACCGACTTGCCGATGCCGAAGCGCCCGTGCAGCACCACCCTCACCCCCTCGCGGGTGAGGGCCTGGTCGATCCGGGTCAGCAGGGGCTGCCGGCCCACGAAGGTGCGGGCCACGGGCGGGAGGTGCCCCTCGGGGCGCTGCTCGGCCGCGGCTGCCGGGACCGCCCCGGGCGCGTCGCCGCGGAGGATCTGCTCGTGGAGCGTCAGGAGCTCCTGCGGGGGGTTGACCCCCAGGGTCTCCCGCAGGGTGTGTCGCAGTCGGGCGAAGGCGGAGAGGGCCTCGGCCCGCCGGCCGGCCGCCGCCAGGGTGGAGATCAGTGCCGCCCAGGTGCTCTCCCGCATCGGGTGGAGGGCCACCAGACGCTCCAGCTCGGCCACGGCCTGGTCGGGGTCGGTGCGGGCCACCAGGCCCCAGTGGAGCTCGCTGGCGTCGATGTGGGTCCGTTCCAGGGAGGTGACGAGCCCCGCCGGGTAGGTGCCCGGGAGGGCGTCGGGGAAGGGGGTGCCGCGCCACAGCTCCAGGGCCGCGGCCAGCTCGCGCTCCGCGCGGTCCTCGTCACCCTTCTGCAGGGCCGCCCGGCCCTGGCGCACGTGGGTGCGGAAGAGGTCCAGGTCGAGCTCCACCGCATCGGACAGTCGGTAGGCGCCCGCGGCGTAGAGGATCGGGGGCCCGTCCGGTCCCTTGAGTGCCCGCCGGATGCGGGAGCAGCAGCCCTGCACCTGGTTGTCGGCGCTGGCGGGCGGGTCCTCCGGCCAGAGGGTCGCGATGATCTCCGCGGCCGGCACCGGGCGCGGTGCGCGGGCGGCCAACAGCTCCAGCACGCGGCGCTCGCGCTTGGCGAAGGTGTGCGCTGCACCGGAGTCGTCCGTGACCACGAGCGTCCCCAGAACGGCGAGGTGCATCTCTCTCCTCTCGGCCACCCCACGGCGGCGCTGCCGTGATGGGGGCAGCGTAGGCACTGGCACCGCCCCATCACAGGGATCAGGGCCAGGTGACGGTGAGGGTGTCTCCCTCGACGGTGATGGGGGGGGCTGTGGGGTGGTCCCGGTGGTGCGGGGGCCGTCCGTGTCCGTGGCAGGGCGCTGGACCGGCGTGCCGCACCCCAGGCACAGGCGTGCGGAGCGGGGGAGCGCTGCGCCGCACTCGGAGCAGAATCCCATGGGTTCTCCCGTGTGTGAGTTGCGTGGGGCGGGGAAGGTCGCTTCGTCAGGTCGTCAGCGTCGGTGCTCCTCGATGCGGGACTCCTCGGGCCAGTCCCTCCGGCGGCCCCCTCCGTAGCGCCGCCGGTGGAAACCGGGATCTCCGGGAGATGGCACCCCCGCCACCTCACCGACCCCGGCGCGGACAGCCCAGGACGCACCCATCGCCACGCGGGTGGCCGGACGAGCTCGGTGCATGGGTCCTCCAGGACTGTCGGTGGATCTCATGCTCACACGCAGTTCCCCCGTGGAGAGGCGGCCCGAAGAGTCCGTCGAGGCCCCAGGACCCCCTCCCAGGTGTTTGACACCGGGACGACAGCGGAACGACAGAATCGGGTTGCGGGGTGGCCGCTGCGCTGCGACCGAGCCGGCTCCTGCCTGGTCGTTTCACCACTCAGTCGCCAAGGAGTGGTGAAACTGCCGCTGAGCGGGCGGTTCACCACTCCTTGGTCACCGCAGCGGGCGGTTCACCACTTCTTGGCGGGCGCCGTCCCTCCGCACTGCCCCGCCCCGCACCGGCCCCGCGAGCGGGCGACGTCCCCCCGCACCGCCCCGCGGCCTAGGCTCCAGGGGTGCCCGCCGACCCCCACCCTGCCGCGTGGGAGGGCCACGCGCCCGGCTCGCCGGACTACCGACGCATCCACCTCGCCCTGCTGTGCGCCGGGCTGGCCGCGTTCGCGCAGCTCTACTCGCCCCAGGGGGTCCTGCCGCTGCTCGCCGCCGACCTGGGGGTCTCCGCCTCCCAGGCCAGCCTCACCATCTCCGCGGCCACCACCGGGTTGGCGCTCTCGGTGCTGCCCTGGTCGTGGGTGGCCGACCGGGTGGGCCGCGTGACCTCCATGCGGATCGCGCTCGTGTCCGCCACCACCCTCGGCCTCCTGGTGCCGTGGTGCCCCTGGTTCGAGGTGATGCTGGTGCTGCGGGTGCTGGAGGGCGCCGCCCTGGGGGGAGTGGCCGCGCTGGCCGTGACCTACCTGACCGAGGAGGTGGCCGCATCGGTCGCCGCCGTCGCCGCGGGCACGTACATCGCGGGCACGAGCGTCGGCGGACTGGTCGGGCGCGTGGTCGCCGCCCCGGTGGCAGACCTGGCCGGGTGGCGGACCGGCACCTTCAGCGTCGCCCTCATGGCGGCGGCCTGCACCCTGGCCTTCTTCGTGCTGACACCACCGCCCCGCGGGTTCCGCCCCCAGCGGCCGTCGGCACGCACCATCCTCCACACCTCCCTGGCCCACCACCGTGACCCCGGGCTCCTGGCCGCGTTCATGCAGGCCTTCCTGCTGATGGGGGGCTTCGTGGCCGTGTACAACTACCTCACCTTCCGGCTGGACCTTCCCCCGTACTCGCTGCCCGTGGGCGTGGCGAGCCTGGTGTTCCTGGCCTACCTCGCCGGCACCGCGGCCTCCCGCATTGCTGGTGGACTGGCCGCGCGCCACGGTCGGCGCGGCGTGCTGCTGGCCTCGGTGGGCGTGATGGCGGTGGGCACGCTGGTGACCCTGCACCCCTGGCTCCCCCTGGTGGTGCTGGGCCTGGTGGTGATGACCGCCGGCTTCTTCGGGGTGCACGGGGTGGCCTCGGGCTGGGCGGGGGCCATGCCGGAGCACGGGCGCTCGCAGGCCACCAGCCTCTACACCTTCTGGTACTACGCCGGGTCCAGCCTCTTCGGGTACCTCGGTGGATTCGCATGGACGGCCATGGGGTGGTCCGGCGTGGCCCTGGGAGTGGTCGCGCTGACCGCGGTGGCGGGGGTGTGGGCCGTGGCCTCCTTACCACGGCGCTAGTCTGCGCACATGAGCGGGCGCGACGACGAGCAGTGGGACGGCCAGGGCGGACCTGACGGGCACGGCCACGACGACGCACGCACGCAGGGGGAGGGCGCCGGGCGCGAGGGACGTTTCCCCGTGGACCCGCAGGAGGACACGTTCGCCCACGAGCCGTGGCGTGGCGCGCCGCTGCAGCAGCAGGACGATGCGGTCACGAGCCCCGGGCCGCCCCGTCCGGACTGGGCCGGGCCGCCCGACGCCGGTTCCGGCTCCGGTTCCGGTTCGCAGGGTGGCGGCGGCTGGGCGGGGGCGACCGCTGCCGGTGACGGCGCCGGGCAGGTGGGCGACTCACCGCATCGGGACTGGGAGGCCAGCCGGGCACAGGGGCAGGGTCACGTCGGTGGCCCCGCTGCCCCTGACGCGTCGGGAGGGACCGGTTGGGGCGGGGACGGTGGCCAGGGCTGGGGTGAGCCCGCGGCAGGAGGCTGGGGCGATCCCGATCCGGACCCCTACCCCGTGCGCGGTGCGAGTGGGGGATCTGGCCACTCGTCGATCACGCTGTTCGTGGTGGGTGGCCTGGTGCTGCTCGCCCTGGCGCTTGTGGGCGGGATCGGGTGGACCCTGGTGCGTGGGGTGGGAGGCATGCCCAGCATCGACCTGCCCTTCCTCGGGAGCGAGGAGAGCGAGTCCGACGACGAGCGCGACCCCGGGGAGGACGAGACCAGCCCCGCGGATGACTCCGAGACCGAGCCCACGGAGCCGACCGAGCCGACGGAGCCGACCGAGCCCACGGAGCCCACGGAACCGACCGAGCCCACGGAGCCCACGGAGCCGACGGAACCGACGGAGCCGACCGAGCCCACGGAGCCGACCGAGCCCACGGAGCCGACGGAGCCCACGGAGCCCACGGAGGAGGTCAGCATCGTGCTGGAGGCCGAGGGCACCGGGCCGGCGACGGCCTACTGGGACGTTCCCGGTGGCGCATCCGGCACCGAGGACTTCGACGGGCAGTGGCGCCACGAGGCCACCCTTCCCCCGGAGGGCGGGTTCGTGAGCTTCTACATCGTGGGCGACGTGGCCGACGAGGACTTCGACGTCACGTGCACCTTCCTGGCCAACGGTGAGGAGATCACCCGCGAGACGGAGACCGGTCTCATCCCGAGCGTCACCTGCAGCGACTCCATCCGCCCCTGAGGCCGCGGCCGGGCACATCCCCGGGTGCCGAGCGCGGCTCCCGGGTGAGGGTCACCCCATCGATCCCGTAGACTGACACGCATCTGGCCCGCCCCGTCTTGCCGCGGGCCCTTCGGCGATGCCGTCCAGCCCACCTCGGGTGACGCAGTTGCCACGTCGCTCCCGACGTTCCGTCGACCGGTTCCACCGTTCACGCACGGCTGCACCGAGCAGCCCGGGAGGCCACGTGCCGCGCGAGACGCCGCCTGTCCCACGAGGGACCTGCGTACCTCAAGTAGAACGGTGCCACCGTGCCCCAGAACTTCGCCGACCTCGGCGTGCCCACCTCCCTGACCTCCGTGCTGGAGCGCTCCGGGATCACCACCCCCACCCCCATCCAGACCGCGACCCTGCCGGACTCCCTGGCCGGTCGCGACGTGCTCGGCCGCGGCCGCACCGGATCGGGCAAGACCCTGGCCTTCGGGCTGCCCCTGGTGGCCCGCCTGGCCGCCGACCGCCGCCGCCCCGCCGCGGGCCGACCCCGCTCGCTGGTGCTGGCCCCCACCCGGGAGCTGGCGCTGCAGATCGAGCGTGCCATCGCGCCGCTGGCCGCCGCCGAGCGGCTCACGACCACCACCATCTTCGGTGGCGTGGGCCAGAACCCGCAGGTGAACGCGCTGCGCAAGGGCGTGGACATCGTCATCGCCTGCCCCGGCCGGTTGGAGGACCTCATCGGCCAGGGGCACTGCGACCTGCGCGACGCCCGGATCGTGGTGCTCGACGAGGCCGACCACATGGCCGACCTCGGCTTCCTGCCCGGCGTGAAGCGCCTGCTGGGCGCCACCCCGCGCGACGGGCAGAAGCTGCTGTTCAGCGCCACCCTGGACGGTGGCATCAAGGTGATCGTGGACCGCTTCCTGAGCAACCCGGTCACGCACGAGGCCGACTCCGCCCAGTCGCCGGTGGCCACCATGACCCACCACGTGCTCGAGGTGGAGAAGGAGTCCAAGCTCTCCGTGCTCCGCGACCTCGCCGCGGCCCCGGGGCGGACCGTGGTCTTCACGCGCACCAAGTACGGCGCCAAGAAACTGGCCAAGCAGCTCACCGCGAACGGTGTGCCGAGCGTGGACCTGCACGGCAACCTCTCGCAGAACGCGCGGCAGCGGAACCTGGCGGCCTTCTCGGAGGGCACTGCCCAGACGCTGGTGGCCACCGACATCGCGGCCCGTGGCATCCACGTGGACGACATCGCCCTGGTGGTGCACGCCGACCCGCCCGCCGAGCACAAGGCGTACCTGCACCGCTCGGGCCGCACCGCGCGCGCCGGCGCCGAGGGGACCGTGGTCACCATCGCGATGCCCGACCAGCGCGGTGAGGTGAAGTCGCTGATGCGGGCGGCCAAGATCCGCCCGGTCACCGAGACGCGGGCCACCGTGGGTGCGCCGGTGCTGCAGGAGGTCGCGCCGGGTGAGCGTGTCTTCCGCGATGCGGAGGAGCTGGCCGCCGCGACCGCCGCACCCCAGCAGGGTGGCTCCGGCGGTGGGCGTTCCGGTGGGCGTTCGTCCGGTGGCGGCTCCGGCCGTTCCGGTGGCTCGGGCCGGCGTGGCGGTGGCCGCTCGGGTGGCCGTGGCGGTTCAGGCTCGGGCGGCGGTTCGGGTGCTGGCCGTGGCGGTTCCGGCCGCCGATCCGAGTCCAGCCCGGTGCGATACACCTCGGAGTCCGCAGCCCGCGGCGGCCGTTCCGAGAGCCGTCCGCCCCGCGGCGAGCGTGGCGAGGGACGCCCGGCCCGGGGCGAGCACCCCGGCCGCACGCAGCGCCAGCGTGGCGAGGGCGGGTCCCGTCCCGAGGCTCAGCGTTCCGAGGGCCGTCCGGCTCGTGGGGAGCGCGGTCAGGGTCGTCCTGCTCGCGGCTCCGGCCGCCGGTCGCAGGGTGCCCGCCGCGCCCGCGGCTGACGTACCCCGGCCCAACAGGCCGACCCGGCACGGCAGAGGTGAACCCGGCACGCTGAACACGGCGTGCCGGGTTCACCTCTGCCGTGCCAGGTCCGGCGAGAGGGCACGCCCGCTCACCGCGGACCCGCCAGAGGGCACGCCCGTTCACCGCGGATCCGCGAGGGGGTACGCCCGAACAGCTGGCGCCATCCACAGCCGGTGTGCGACCGACCTCCTTCCGGGGCATTTCCGGCCCGGACCCGAACCCCCTGTGGACGGCCCCAGCGCCCGCTCCACCTCTCCCGGCACCCTCGGACCATGACCGGCGCGCCCACCACCAGCCCTGCCCCTGACGTCGCCGCCTGCCTGGGGGCGCACCACGGCACCATGACCTCGGGTGACCTGCGGCAGCTCGGGATCGGCGTCAGGGGCACCGCTCGTCTCGTCAAGGCGGGGGTGCTCGCGCGAGTGGGCCACGGGGCGTACGTGGACGGGGAGCTGTTGCGCCGCGCCGACAGCACCGAGGCCCACGCCCTGCGCGCCGCGGCTGTTGCCAGGACCTGGCCGGAGGGAACCGCACTGAGCCACGACTCCGCCGCCGTCCTCCACGGCCTGCCCCTCCTGCGCCCTCCCGCCACGGTGCGGGGAACCCGGACCGGAGGCGGTACCAGTCGTGTCTCCGCCTCATCCACCATCCATCGCGGGACGACGCTCCTGCCGGTCGAGACACGTCGCTGCGTCCCCGTGGTGGCCGCGGCCGAGGCGGTCTTCGGTGTCGCCGCACTGCATGGTGTGGAGGCAGGCGTCATCGCCCTCGATGCGGCGCTGCACCGGTGGCAGCTCCTGAACTCCGACCGGCCGGGAGATGCGTGGCCGAGCGGGAGGGTCCCCCGGGGAGGTGGCGTCCGACCCCCGGGGCTCGTGCTGCCCCAGGAGCTCGAGGCGGTGCTGGCTGCACGGGCGCACCACCCGGCCCACGCCGTGGTGAGCGCCGTCCGGGACCTGGCTGACGGTCGCTGCGAGTCCGTGGGGGAGTCCAGGACCCGCCTTGTGCTGGGCCGACTCGGGTACCGGGTGCGCAGCCAGGTGGAGATCCACGATGCGGTGGGCCGCCAGGTGGCCCGCGTGGACTTCGCGCTGGAGGATGCGCCCGTGGTGGTGGAGTTCGACGGCCTGGGCAAGTACACCGAGCACGGCCAGACCATCGCTGGGGACAAGGCCCGGGACCAGGTGCTGCAGCGATGTGGCTACGAGCCGGTCCACCTGCTGTGGCGTCACCTGGATAAGCCGGAGGCAGTGCGCTCGATGGTGGAGCACGCCCTCCGGATGTCGAGACGATGAACGGCTGGCCCCACCGTCTCCGATGGGGCCCAGCCGTCTGCGCGGACCTGCCGAGTCAGGTCACCGTCGGGCCACCCCTCAGGCGTCCGCGCCGGCCAGCTCCGCGAACATCTTGCCCGGGTTGAGGATCCCCTGCGGGTCCAGGGCGTTCTTCACCGCCCAGTGCATCTGCTGGGTCACCGGGTCCAGCTCCTTGGCCAGCCACTGCCGCTTGAGGTACCCCACGCCGTGCTCGCCGGTGATGGTTCCGCCGAGGTCCAGCCCCAGCTGCATCAGGTCGTCGAACACCGCGTGCGCCGTGCTGGCCTGGTCCTCGTCGGCCACGTCGAAGAACACCGCGGGGTGCAGGTTCCCGTCGCCGGCGTGGGCCACCACGGCCACCACCACCCCGGTCTCCTCGCGCAGCGTCGCCAGCCGGTCGAAGAAGGCCGCCATCTGCGCCCGCGGCAGGCACACGTCGTCCATGAGCTGCCCGCCACCGTGCTCTGCGGCGTACTTCTCGTAGGCCTGGTGCGCCAGGCGCCGGGTGGCCACGAGCGCCTCACTGTCGGACGCGTCGTCGCTGAACGCCACGTCCAGCGCACCCCCGGCCTCGGCGATCTCGCTGAAGCCCGACACCTCCCGCTGCGCGGTGGCCGGGTCGCCCGAGCCGTCGGACTGCACCAGCAGCATCGCCCCGGCGTCCGCGTCGAGCCCGAAGTCGCCGTAGTCGTTCAGCATCTCCAGCGTGGCCCCGTCGAGCATCTCCAGCATGGAGGGCTGCGCCCCGGTGGCCATGAACTCCGCCACCACCGATGCGGCAGCGGCCTCGTCGGGAAAGGTCGCCACGGCCGTCAGCGGGTCGGCGAGCTGGGGCACCAGCCGCAGGGTCACCTCGACCACCACGCCGAGCGTGCCCTCGGAGCCGATGAACAGCCCCCGCAGGTCCAGTCCGGCCACGCCCTTCGCGGTCCGCGGCCCCAGCGTGGCCAGCGAGCCGTCGGCCAGCACCACCTTCAGCTGGCGCACGTAGTCCTTGGTGACGCCGTACTTCACGCAGCACAGGCCGCCGGCGTTGGTGGCCACGTTGCCGCCGATGCTGCTGATGCGCACCGACCCCGGGTCCGGCGGGTAGCTCAACCCGTACGGCGCCAGGTGGTCCTTCAGGTCCTGGTTGATGATGCCGGGCTGCACCGTGACGGTCCGCTCGGCGGTGTTCACCTCCAGCACCTCGGCCATCTTCTCCACGCTCAGCAGGAGGCAGCCGGGCACCGCGTTCGCCCCACCGGAGATGCCGGTGCGCGCCCCCTGGGGGACCACCGGGACGCCGTGGCGCGACGCGAACCGCATCGTCGCCTGCACGTCCTCGATGGTGGTGGCGCGCACCAGGGCGACGGCGCCCTCACCGGGGCAGAAGATCGCCTCGTCCTGGGAGTACGACCCGATGACGTCCGCATCCGTCACGAGGGCGCCGGAGGTGAGCTCGGGGGCCAGCTCCGCGTCCACCAGGGCGCGGGTCTCCTGGGGGTCCCGGCCGCCGGGGGTGGCGGTCATGGCGGCGGTCGCGCTGTGGGTGGTCTGGTCGGTCATCGTGCTCCCTCGGTCGTGGCGGAGGTGGATGCGGTGGACGTGCCGGACGCGGCGGCCTGCCCGTCGGTGGTGCCCTGCCCGGCCGCGGAGTCGGTGTCCTCGGCCGAGGCGTCGTCGGGGGCGGGGGCCGCCCGCAGCGCCACCACGGTGAGGCCTGCGGCCACCATCACCACGCCGATGACCCACATGCCGGCATTCTGGGTGCCGGTGAGGTCGGCCAGCCACCCGGTGATGTACGGGGCGAAGAAGCCGCTGGCGTTGCCCACCGAGTTGATGAGCGCGATGCCGCCGGCCGCCGCGGCGCCGGACAGGAAGCGCGTGGGCAGCGGCCAGAAGTTCGGCAGCGCCGCACAGATGCACATGCAGACCACGGTGACGGCCGCCATCGCCATGAACGGCGAGTTGAGGTACAGCGCGGCGGGGATCACCACGCCACCCAGGAGCAGCGGGAGCGTCACGTGCCACACGCGCTCACCCGTGCGGTCGGCGTGGCGGGCCCAGAGCACCATTGCCAGCGCACCGAAGGCGAACGGGATGGCAGTGATGAGGCCGACCTCCATGACCGAGTACTTGGTGCCGAAGGTCTCGGAGAACCCGGTGATGATGGTGGGCAGGAAGAAGTTCATGGCGTACAGGCCGTAGGTGGTGCCGAAGTACACGAAGGCCAGCGCCCAGATGCGGGGGTCGACGAGGGTCTTGGCCAGCGGGTAGTGGTACCGCTTCTCGGTGCTGGCCTCCTCGTGCTGCATCTCGGCGGCGAGCCAGTCGCGCTCGTCCTGGTCCAGCCACGTGGCCTGGGCGGGGCGGTCGGTGAGGAAGAACCAGCAGACAACACCCAGCAGCACGGCCGGGATGCCCTCCATGAGGAACATGAAGCGCCAGCCGGACAGGCCCCACACGCCGTCACCGGAGCTCACCAGCCAGGCCGAGAGCGGCGAGCCGACCACGGTGGACAGCGGGATGGCGAGCAGGAACAGGGCGGTGGCGCGGGCCCGGGCACGCTTCGGGAACCAGTAGGTCAGGTACAGGATCACGCCGGGGAAGAACCCGGCCTCGGCCACACCCAGCAGGAAGCGCAGCACGTACAGCCAGGTGGCGTTGGGGACGAACGCCATGGCCGTGGCCACGATGCCCCAGGACACGATGATGCGGGCGAGCCAGCGGCGGGCGCCGAACTTGTGGAGGGCCAGGTTGCTGGGCACCTCCAGGAGCAGGTAGCCGGCGAAGAAGATGCCCGAGGCCAGACCGAACATCGTGGCGGTCAGGCCCAGCTCGGCGCTCATGCCGTTGGGGCCGGCGAAGCCGATGTTCGTGCGGTCCAGGTAGTTGATGAAGTAGAGGGCGATGAGGAAGGGGATCAACCGCATCGAGACCTTGCGCATGACGCGGCGCTCGAGGGCCGGGTCAGCGCTGCGTGGGGCCGTGGTGGCCGCGGGTTCCACGGTGCTCATGGATGCTCCTGAGGGGATCGAGGGCGTGCAGGGGGTGGCGCGCCGAATGCCTGAACGCTAGGCGGGGTGTCGAGGGCGCACAATGGTGGGATGGCACAGCATCGAACCCCGCCGGTGGGCGAACCGCCCACCGCGCCTGCTGCCTGGCTGGAACTGCTGCTGCGTGACGCCTCGGTGGAGGAGCTCACCGCCCACGGCCGCCAGCTGGGGCCCGACGGCGCCCGGCAGGCCGGGCAGGCGGTGCAGGTCAAGGCCCTGATGCAGGAGCGTTCCCGCCGGGCCGGTGAGCTCGCGGCGCTCAACGACATCGCGGGGCGGCTGCTGAGCATGCGCTCCCCGGCGGTGCTGCTGCCGGAGATCGTGGCCCACGCCCGGCAGCTGCTGCGCGTGGACCTGGCCTACCTGGCGCTGGTGCACACCGACCGGCGTGGGGGCCAGCTCCTGCGCATCGAGGTGACCGACGGCGCCATCACCCCGGAGCTGGTGGGGGTGGAGCTGCCGGTGGAGAGCGGCGTGGCCGGCTGGGTCATTCGCAACGCCCGCCCCCGCTGGTCGCGGGACTACCTCAACGACCGCGGCTTCCCCCACAGCAGCACGGCCGATGCCGCCGCCGGCGCCGAGCACATGCACGGCGTGCTGGGCGCCCCGCTCACGGTGCGCGGACGCGCCATCGGCGCCCTGTTCGCCGCGGACCGGCGCCCGCGCGAGTTCTCCGAGGACGAGATCACCCTCCTCTCCGCGCTGGCGGCGCACGCCGGCATCGCGGTGGACAACGCAGACAACCTGGCCCGCCTCGAGGCCGCCCGCGACCAGCTGGACCGCCGCTCCGAGCACCTGGCCCAGAGCCTGTCCTGGGACGAGCGGTTGCGCGAGGTGGTGCTCCGGGGCGGGGGCATGGAGGAGCTGCTGGCCGAGGTGGGGGTGGCCGTGGGTGGCCGGGTGCGTTTCGTGAGCGACGTCGGGCCCGCGGACGCCGCCGCACGCCCGGTGGTGGCGGCCAACCGGCGGCTGGGGTGGCTGCTGCCGGTCGGCTGCGAGCCCACCGAGGCCGGCATGCTCGCCCTGGACCGTGCCGCCCCGACCGTGGCGCTCACCGTGCTGGCACAGGAGGCCGCCGCGGAGGCCTCGGGCCGCGCCCGGCACCTGCAGCTGGTGGAGCTCATCACCGCCGATGAGGGGGTGGAGCCGCGCCACCAGGACCTGCGCCTGGCGGGTCTGGACCCGGCGTCCGACTACTGCCTGGCGGTCGTGGACGGGCAGGGCGCCGCCGTGGCCCACGGGGTGGCGCCCTGGCTGGCCGCGCTGCCGGCGGACTCCGTGGCGGTGCGGCACCACCAGGAGGCCGTGGTGGTGGTGCGGTCGGGGGAGCGGGCGCTGGAGCGGGCCCTGTCCGATGCGGGCGTGCGCGCCGGCATCGCCGGCCCGGTCCCTGCGGCGGGGGGCCTGCCGCGGGCGTACGCCGAGGCCACCGAGACCCTGCGGGCGCTGCGTGCCCTCTCCGAGGGGCCCCGGGTGGCCACCGCGGCGCAGCTGGGCGTGTACCGGGTGTTGCTCAGCGAGACCGGACGCGAGCACCTGCAGGCCGCGTTCGCCCGCGAGCTGGGCCGTCTGGAGACCGAGGAGGAGCGCCGCGGCGTGCCCCTGCTGGCCACCGTGCAGGCCTTCCTCGATGCGGGGCGCAGCCCGCGTGCGACCGCCAGCGCACTGACCGTCCACGTGAACACCGTCTACCAGCGGCTGGCCGTGGTCGACGAGGTGCTCGGCGCGGGCTGGCGGGAGCCGGGCCGGGCCCTGGAGCTGCACGTGCTGCTGCGGCTGCGGGCGGCCGCGCGGGGACTCGGGGACGGCTGAGCCGCGCCGGTCTACGCTGCGCCCATGACCTCCCCCTCGCAGAACCCGTCCTCCGGCCACGGTGCGGATGCCGGCCAGACCGCCGACCGCCAGCAGACCGCCGAGCTCATGGAGACCGTCATCCGGGTGATCGGCGACCCGCGGGTCACCCACCAGCAGGTGATGGCCCTGAGCGACTCCCTGGGGACCAACGCGGTGCTCTTCCTGACGGCGATGGCCGCCCACGCCGCCCAGATCCGGGTGGGACGCGAGCTGGTGGACCGGGCCGACTCCGTGACCGCCGAGCAGCGTGGCTGGCTGCCCGACGCCGGCGAGCTGGGCCGGGCCCTGGGCACGCAGCCCGACGCCTACACGATGGGGGCCGCCGTCCACGACAGCTTCGGCACCATCACCTCCAAGCTCCTGGAGGAGGGTGACTCCGAGGAGCGCCACCAGGCCGCCCACCAGGCCGAGTCGCTGGTGCTGATGGGGGCCGCGCTCGGCGGCAAGGAGGGCCAGGCGCGCCTCGCGGAGCTCAGTGACGAGATGGGCTTCGGCGTGGCGTTCAGCCGTCTGCACGCCTACTTCGCCATGCTCGTGCGCCAGGTCAGCCGCCTCACCGGGGACGACTGGTCCGGCGCCGTGGACCGCGTGGCCGAGCAGCTGCAGGCCGACGCCCGCTGAGGCCCGCCGGGCCACCCGGCCCGTGCCCACCCGGGCCCGTGGCCCAGGTCACTATCCTTGGTGGCGAGCTCACCCCATCGACGCCCCCCAACGCGCCATCGAAGCGAGGTTCCATGAACGAGTCGCCCGACACCGACCCCACCGTGGCCGCGCAGACCCCCGGTGACGCCGCCGAGCCCAGCGGCGAGGAGACGGCGCCCCCGGCGGACGTGGGGGAGGCGCACATCGACCTCATGGAGGGCTTCGACCCCGCCTCCCTGGAGTCGTGGGAGGTCAGCGCGGCCAAGGTCGTGAACAAGCCGCGCCCCGAGGACAGGCAGCTGGAGGTGCAGGAGGCCGTCGACACGCTGCGCACGCGCACCCTGGACGACTACGCCATCGAGCCGCTGTACACCGCCGCCACCGCGCCCGGCCTGCCCGCCGCGGCGCCGGGGGAGTTCCCCTTCACCCGCGGTGGGGCGCTGCGCCCGGCGGAGCTGCCGTGGGACGTGCGGCAGGTCTTCGACGATCCCGATGCCGCCCGCACCGCCGAGCAGGTGGCCGCCGACCTCGAGCACGGCGTGAGCTCCGTCCACCTGGTGGTGGGCTCCGCCGGGATCGATGCGGGGGACCTCGCCACCGCGCTCGCCCCGGTTCTCACCGACCTGGCGCCCATCTCGCTGTCCTGCCCCACGAGCCGGCGCGAGTCCCTGGCCGGGGCGAAGGCGCTCGCGGAGTTCCTGGACGGGAAGCCGGTGCTCACGCAGGCGCCGCAGGCCGCGCAGCAGGGTTCCTTCGGGCTCGACCCGGTGGGGCACGCCGCCATCGAGGGGCACGAGGGGCCGGTGACGCTCGACGAGGCGACCCTGGCCATCGTGTGCACCGCGCTGGACCTCGCCGAGGGCCGGGAGCTCGCGCCGATGCGGGCGATCACCATCGACACCCTCGCCTGGCACGAGGCCGGCGCGTCGAACGTGCAGGAGCTGGCCGCGGCCGTGGCCACCGGCATCGCGACCGTGCGGCTGCTGGTGGAGGCCGGCATCGCCGCGCGGGATGCCTTCCGGCTGGTGGAGTTCCGCGTCTCGGCCACGCAGCAGCAGTTCCAGACCATCGCCCGGCTGCGCGCCCTGCGCACGCTGTGGGCGCACGTGGCGGAGCACGTCGCGGCGTCGGAGGCGGGCGCTGGTGGGTCCGACTGGCACGCCGACCCGACCGTGGCCGCCGCCCGCCAGCACGCCGTGATGGGGCGCCGCATCATCACCCGCGACGACCCGAGCGTGAACATCCTGCGCGGCACCATCGCCTGCTTCGCCGCTGCGGCCGGTGGCGCCGAGGCCATCACGGTGCTGCCCTTCGACACCGCCGCGGGACTGCCCGACGGACACAGCCGCCGCGTGGCCCGCAACACCCAGACGCTCTTGGCGGCCGAGTCCCACGTGGGTGCGGTGACCGACCCGGCCGGCGGGGCGTGGTTCGTGGAGTCGCTCACCGCCCACTACGTGGACCTGGCGTGGAAGTACGTGCAGGGCCTGGAGTCCGGTGGTGGCCTGGCCACGGCCGAGATGCGCGCGCTCCTGTGCAAGAACGTGGTGGCGGTGGACCAGATGCGCCTGGACCGCCTCGCCTCGCGCACGCAGGGCATCACCGGGGTCTCGATGTTCCCGCTGGCCGGGGAGGTGCCCCTGGAGCGTCGTGGCCGCGCTGACCGTGCGGCGCCCACCGGGACCGATGCGGTGACCGCCGAGCAGGTGGACGCCGAGCTCGCGCTGCCCCGCAGCTGGGACTCGCTGCCCTTCGAGATGCTGCGCGACCGGAGCGCGGCCGCTTCCCTGGACGGTGAGCGGCCCCGGGCGGCGCTCGTGTGTGTGGGGGCCCGCAAGGACTTCGGGCCGCGCGAGACCTTCGCGGCCAATGTGCTGCTGGTGGCCGGCATCGAGCCGGTGACCGTGGAGGTGGCCTCGGCCGACGAGGTGGGTGGGGCTCTGCGGGAGGCCTGCGGCGAGGCACCGGCCGTGGCGGTCGTCGCTGCCGCGCCGGGCACCAACGCCGAGCAGGGTGCGGCCGTGGCCGAGGCCCTGCGCGAGGCCGGCGTGCAGCACGTGGTGGTGGCCGGCAAGGCCGCAGAGATCGAGGCGGCGGACTCCGCCATCGCCACCGGTGACGACGTCATCGGCTTCCTGACCGACCTGCTCGACGCGATGGGAGTCGCCCGATGAGCACCTTCCCCACCTTCCACGACCTGGACGCACCGCAGTTCGGCACGCCCAACACCGCGCACCACGGCGGGTCCAGTGCCCCCGCCGAGACGGGCCGCGCGCCGTGGACCACGCCCGAGGGCATCGACGTGCCGCCGCTGTACACGGCGGACGACCTGGCGCAGCTCGACTTCCTGGACACCGTCCCCGGCGCCCCGCCGTACCTGCGCGGCCCGTACCCCACGATGTACGTGAACCAGCCGTGGACGATCCGCCAGTACGCCGGGTTCTCCACCGCACAGGAGTCCAACGCCTTCTACCGTCGCAACCTCGCGGCCGGGCAGAAGGGCCTCTCCGTGGCCTTCGACCTCGCCACCCACCGCGGTTACGACTCCGACCACCCGCGCGTGGCCGGCGACGTGGGCATGGCGGGCGTGGCCATCGACTCCATCCTGGACATGCGTCAGCTGTTCAGCGGCATCCCGCTGGACCGCATGAGCGTCTCCATGACCATGAACGGTGCGGTGCTGCCCATCCTGGCGCTGTACGTCGTCGCGGCCGAGGAGCAGGGGGTGGGTCAGGACCAGCTCTCGGGGACCATCCAGAACGACATCCTCAAGGAGTTCATGGTCCGCAACACCTACATCTACCCGCCCGAGCCGTCGATGCGGATCATCAGCGACATCTTCGCCCACACCAGTGAGCACATGCCGCGGTTCAACTCGATCTCCATCAGCGGGTACCACATCCAGGAGGCCGGGGCCACGCAGGACCTCGAGCTCGCCTACACCCTGGCCGATGGGGTGGAGTACCTCCGCGCCGGCATCGAGGCCGGGCTGGACGTGGACAAGTTCGCCCCGCGGCTGAGCTTCTTCTGGGCCATCGGCATGAACTTCTCCATGGAGGTGGCCAAGCTCCGCGCGGCCCGGCTGCTGTGGGCCCGCCTGGTCCGGCAGTTCCAGCCGAAGAACCCCAAGTCGATGTCCTTGCGCACGCACAGCCAGACCTCCGGGTGGTCGCTGACCGCGCAGGACGTCTACAACAACGTGGTGCGCACCGGCATCGAGGCCATGGCCGCCACACAGGGGCACACGCAGTCCCTGCACACCAACGCGCTTGACGAGGCCATCGCGCTGCCGACGGACTTCTCCGCCCGCATCGCGCGCAACACGCAGCTGCTGCTGCAGCAGGAGTCCGGCACCACGCAGACCGTGGACCCGTGGGGCGGCAGCGCCTACATCGAGACGCTGACGCACGACCTCGCGCAGCGGGCCTGGGCACACATCCAGGAGGTCGAGTCGGCCGGCGGCATGGCCAAGGCGATCGAGGCGGGGCTGCCGAAGCTCCGCATCGAGGAGGCCGCGGCCCGCACCCAGGCGCGCCTGGACTCCGGCCGCCAGGCCCTCATCGGGGTGAACCAGTACCCGGTGGACGAGGACGAGCCCATCGAGATCCTCAAGGTCGACAACGCGCGCGTGCGTGCCGAGCAGCTCGCCAAGCTGGAGAAGCTGCGGGCCGAGCGTGACGAGGACGCCTGCCGTGCGGCGCTGACCGCGCTCACCGAGGGCGCCCGCGGGGACGGCAACCTGCTGGCCCTGTGCATCGAGGCCGCCCGGGCCCACGCCACCGTGGGGGAGATGAGCGATGCCATGGAAGAGGTCTTCGGTCGCTACACCGCGCAGATCCGCACCATCAGCGGGGTGTACTCCCAGGAGGCGGGGCAGGACGAGGGCATCGACGCGGCCCGTGCCGCCGTGGAGCAGTTCGCGCAGGACGAGGGGCGGCGCCCCCGCATCCTGGTGGCCAAGATGGGCCAGGACGGACACGACCGGGGACAGAAGGTCGTGGCCACGGCGTACGCGGACCTCGGGTTCGACGTGGACGTGGGCCCGCTGTTCCAGACGCCCAGTGAGGTGGCGCGGCAGGCCGTGGAGGCCGACGTGCACGTGGTGGGTGTGTCCTCGCTGGCCGCCGGTCACCTGACCCTGGTGCCGGCCCTGCGGACCGAGCTCGACCAGCTCGACGGGCAGGACATCGCCATCGTGGTCGGCGGAGTGATCCCCGAGCAGGACTTCGAGGAGCTCCGTGCCGCGGGCGCCGACGCCATCTACCCGCCGGGGACGGTCATCTCCACGGCGGCGCTGAGCCTCATCGAGACGCTGCGTGGCAAGGCGGGCCTGGCGCCCGGTGGCTCCGCGGCCGAGGGTTCCGGCGACACCACCGGGGCCTGAGCGTGGCCGCAGTCGACCCTGCCGCCCTGGCCGAGAGCGTCCTGGCGGGCAACCGTCGGGCCGTCGCGCGGGCCATCACGCTGGTGGAGTCGATGCGGTCCGACCGGCGGGAGCCTGCCCGGGAGCTCCTGCGCGGCATCGCCCACGCCACCGGTGGTGCGGTGCGCGTGGGGGTGTCGGGTGTGCCCGGGGCGGGGAAGTCGACCTTCATCGACGCCCTGGGGCGCCGGCTCATCGCGGCGGGGCACCGGGTGGGCGTGGTGGCCGTGGACCCGTCCAGCGCCCGCACCGGGGGCTCGATCCTGGGCGACCGCACCCGCATGGGGGAGCTCGCGGCGCTGGACGAGGCCTTCGTGCGGCCCAGCCCCAGCGGTGACCACCTCGGCGGGGTGGCCCGGGCAACGCGGGAGTCCATGCTGGTTCTCGAGGCCGCCGGGTACGACGTGATCGTGGTGGAGACCGTCGGGGTGGGCCAGTCCGAGGTGGCCGTGGCCGGCATGGTGGACACCTTCCTGCTGCTCGGCCTGGCCCGCAGCGGTGACCAGCTGCAGGGGATCAAGCGCGGCATCCTGGAGATGGCCGACGTGGTGGCCATCAACAAGGCCGATGGGGAGCACGCCCCCGAGGCGAGGGTTGCTGCCCGGGACCTGCGCCAGGCTCTGCACCTCATGCGGCCGCAGGACACCCCGAAGGTGCTCACCTGCTCCGCGCTCACCGGCGAGGGGCTCGACGAGGTGTGGGAGACGGTCACGTCCCACCGGCAGGAGCTGGTGGAGGCCGGGCGCCTGGAGGCCCGGCGGGCCGAACAGCAGCGCGAGTGGCTGTGGTCCATGGTCGATGCCGAGCTCCGCGCCGCCGCCCGCACCACCCCCACGGTGGCGCAGCACCGGGGTGACTGGGAGGCGGCCGTCTCCCGCGGTGACCTGGACGCCACCGAGGCCGCCGAGAAGGTTCTGCAGGCCCTCCGCTCGGACTGGCGCGACACCCCCTGAGGCCCTCACCCGGTGGTGCGGTGGCCCCGCACCAGGGTGCGTGCTGCCTCCTGCTGCCGAGCGATCGTCCGCTCGAGGTCCAGCCCCACCACGGCCCCGTCCTCGACCACCCACCGCCCGTCCACCATGACCCGGTCGGCGCGGTGCGCGCCGCACAGGACGAGTGAGGCCACGGCATCGTGGGAACCCGCGAACCGGAGCTCGTCACGGCGGAACATGGCCAGGTCGGCGCGCGCGCCCGGGCGGAGCACGCCGATGCCCTCCCAGCCCAGGACGGCCGCCGACCCGCGGGTGGCCCAATCCAGGGCCCGCCGCACCGGCACCTGCGACGGCCCCCCGGTCAGACGCTGCAGGTTCAGTGCGGCCCGGACCTCCTGCATGAGGTTGGAGGAGTCGTTCGAGGCGGAGCCGTCCACGCCGAGCCCGACCGGTGCTCCGGCCCTCTCCAGCTCCAGAACCCGGCAGATGCCCGAGCCCAGTCGCGTGTTGGAGCTGGGGCAGTGGGCCACCCCCGTGCCCGCCGCGCCGATGCGGGCGATCTCCCGGTCGTCGAGGTGGATGGCGTGGGCCAGCCAGGTCCGGGGGCTCAGTGCACCCACGGACTCGACGTGGTCCAGCGCCCCCCTGCCGAAGTGCTCGCGGCAGAAGGCGTCGTCCTCCCGGGTCTCCGCCAGGTGCAGGTGCAGACGGACGTCCAGCTCGTCGGCCAGCGCTGCCGAGTCCCGCAGGAGCTCACGCGACACCGTGGAGACGGTGCACGGGCCCAGTCCGATGCGGATCCGTGCGTCCTCCCCGCGCTCGTGGTGGCGGTCGACGACCCGGCGGGAGTCCTCGAGCACGGTGTCGGGGTCCTGGACGACGGACTGCGGCGGGGCGCCGCCATCGGCCTGGCCCCAGGACATCGACCCCCGGGTCAGCAGGGCCCGTGCACCCAGCCGGCGCACGACGTCCACCTCGACGTCGATCGCCTCCTCCAGGCCGTCGGTGAAGAGGTAGTGGTGGTCCGCGGCGGTGGTGCACCCGGAGAGCAGCAGCTCGGCGACGGCGACGGTGACCGCCGACTCGAGGAGGTCGGGCGTCAGGCGGGCCCACACCGGGTAGGAGCCCGCCAGCCACCCCGCGAGCCCCTCGTCGGCCACCGGACCCCAGGCCCTGGTGAGGGTCTGGAAGAAGTGGTGGTGGGCGTTCACCAGGCCGGGCAGGACCACCAGGTCGTCGGCCGCAAGGGTGGAGTCGTGGCGGGACGGCTGGTGCCCCGCGGGGACCAGCTCGGTGATGACGCCGCGTGCGGTGTCCACGACGAGCCCGCGGCGGGCGTCGGGCTCACCGGGATCGGCGGTGTGGATGCCCGCGGGGTCCTTGACCCAGAGCAGCGGTCCGGCGTCGGGAGGCACGACCATCTCCCCACTGTGGGGTCCGTGGTGCGTGGCGTCCAGCGCAGCGGCGCGGGAAGGCGGGCGAGGCGGGGGTGGTGGGTCGGTCTCAGGCCGCGCGCCAGTAGGCCAGCGCCGTGATCCGCTCCTTGGGGACCTGCACCTCCTGGCGCAGGAACCTGCTCAGGATCCGGCAGGCGGAGGCCTCGGGGGCCAGCCAGAACCAGTGCTGCGAGAGGTCCTCGCCGTTGTGCGCGCGTGCGGCCCAGTCGCCGGTGGTGTGCTCCACGAGGACCAGACCCAGGTTCCCCTCCGCCTCGGAGCCGCGCTCGATGCGGCGCACGTCGACGTCGGCCCGCTCCGTGACGGGGATCCGGGACTCGGAGGGCTCCTGCTCCTCCAGCCACACCGTGGCGGGGGTGTGCGGCATCGCGTCCAGGACGGTGCGGATGGCCGGGATGCTCGCGGCGTCACCCACCAGGTGCAGGTGCTCCACGGCGCCCTCGGGGACGGTGAACCGCGAGCCCTGCAGGGTGGCGTCGAGGACCTGCCCCGGCTGCGCTCCGGCCAGTGCCCGGGCGGCGGGCCCGTCGTGCACGTGGACGTCCATGCTGAAGGTGCCGTCGGGCTGGGGGTCGATCACCGTGTAGGCCCGCTGGTGGGGCTTGCCGTGGTCGTCGGTGAACCACAACCGGACCCACATCGTGGGGTGCCACTCGGTGGCAGCCAGCAGCTCCGGGCCGCGGGCGCGCACGCGGACGAACCGCTCGGTCACCGGCTGGACGTCGAGGACCTCCACCTGGAAGTCCTTGGCCCCGTACACCTTCAGGACCGCGCCCTGCCATCCCTTGCGCATCGTGCTCCTCGTCGGGTGATCGTGGCGCCCCGTGGCGGAGCTCTGCGCCACGCCCACGAGGCCTGTTGAGGCAAGGCTAACCTATGTGGCAGTGTGACCCGCCGTCGACGCACACGAGTGCTTCGTGACCTTGGCGAAAGGGCCCCATGTTCCTCACGTCCTCCACCCGCGACCAGTACCGCTGGACCATCCGGCAGGCCAGTGACCTGGTCGACCGGCACCTGGCCCGCACGGACCGCCCCGCCACCGGCGGGCGCGCAGCGCCGGTGGACGAGGTCGTGGCCAGGGTGGAGGCGGTGGACCTCGACACCCCCGCCGTGGGTGGCCTGGACCAGGTCCTCGCCGAGGTGGACGACCTGTTCCTGCGCGACTGCATCAACTTCACCGAGCCCCGGTACGTCGCGCACCTGAACTGCCCCGTCACGCTCAGCAGCCTCGCGGCCGACGTGGTGACCAGCGCCCTCAACCCCTCGGTCGACACCTGGGACCAGAGCGTCGGAGCCACCGCCATGGAGTGCCGGCTGGTCGAGTGGACCGCAGAACGCATCGGCTTCGTCGCCGGCGACGGGGTCTTCACCTCCGGCGGCACCATGAGCAACGTCCACGCCATGCTGCTGGCGCGCGGGGAGGCCCTGGCCCGGGGGCACGCGCTGGAGGACCTGCGCATCCTCACCAGCGGCCACAGTCACTTCAGCATCGTCAAGGCCGCCCGGCTGCTGGGCCTGGGCGCGGATGCCGTCGTCACCCTCCCGCTGACCGACCACCGCCTCGACGCCCGCGCGCTCGCCGACGTCGTCGACGAGGTGCGGGCCGCCGGACACGAGGTGATGGCCGTCGTGGCCACCGCGGGCACCACCGACCTGGGCGTCATCGACCCGCTGGCCGAGGTCGGCCGGGTCTGCCGCGAGGCGGGCGCCTGGTTCCACGTCGACGCCGCGTTCGGCGGGGGGCTGCTCGCCAGCCGCCGTCGCCGCGACTGGCTCGACGGCATCGAGCTGGCGGACTCGGTGACCGTCGACTTCCACAAGACCTTCTTCGTCCCCGTCAGCGCCAGTGCGGTGGTGGTCAGCGACCCGGAGACCCTGCGGCACGCCACGCACCACGCGGACTACCTGAACCCCGCCTGCGCCCGCGTGCCCAACCAGGTGGACAAGTCGCTGCAGACCACCCGCCGGTTCGACGCCCTCAAGCTGTGGATGAGCCTGCGCACCGACGGCGCCGATGCCCTGGGCGATGCCTTCGACAGCGCCATCGAGCATGCCCACGCCGTGGCCCGCGCGATGGACGCCGACCCCGACTTCGAGCTCGCGGCCGTGCCCGAGCTCTCCACCGTGGTGTTCCGGTACGCACCCCCGGGGCTCACGGACCAGCAGGTCGATGCGGTGAACCCCCGCATCCGCGAGGAGCTCTTCGCCGAGGGGGGAGCGATCGTGGCCGGCACCACCCTGGCCGGGCGGCCGTGGTTGAAGTTCACGATCCTCAACCCCGCCAGTGCGCCCGAGGTTCTCGCCGACGTGGTGGAGACCATCCGCGAGGTCGGCAGCCTCCTCGTGCCCGAGGGCGCGGGCGACCCCGGGGTCAGCACGCACGGCGGCTCCGCCGCCCACACCGCTCACGACGAGGTGGCTGTCTGATGCGCGACGTGCTGGTGATCGGCGCCGGTCCCTTCGGGGTGGGACTGGCAGCCCTGGCTGATGGGGTGCCCGAGCTCGACCTGCACGTGCTGGACGCCGCGGAGGAGTTCCGCTGGCACGGCGGGATGCTCATCGAGGGATCCACCCTGCAGGTGCCCTTCCTGGCCGACCTGGTGACCCTGGCCGACCCCACCAGCCGGTGGAGCTTCCTCAACCACCTCAAGACCACGGGACGGCTGTACCCCTTCTACATCCGTGAGGACTTCTACCCGCTGCGGGCCGAGTACGACGCCTACTGCCGCTGGGTGGCCGAGGGGGTGGGCACCGTCGAGTTCGGCCGTCGCGTCACCGAGGTGTCCTTCGACGCGGCCCGCGACGCGTTCACCATCGCCTCGGTGGCGAGCGCCACCGGCGATGACGTGCGCACCGATGAGGCCCGCCACCTGGTGCTCGCGGTGGGCACCACCCCGACGCTCCCCGCATCGGCCCGGGCGATCACCGAGCACCCGGCCCACGGCCACTCGGCCGGCTACCTCCAGCGCCGCGCGGCGATGGAGCAGGCACAGCAGGTGACCGTCGTCGGGTCGGGCCAGTCCGCGGCCGAGATCTTCCTGGACCAGCTCGAGCGCCTCGACCTGGGCCGGCAGCAGCTGGCGTGGATCACGCGCTCCCCGCGCTTCTTCCCGATGGAGTACACCAAGCTCACGCTGGAGATGACCTCCCCGGAGTACACGCGCTACTTCCACGGCCTCGATGCGGGACAGCGCGCCCTGACCGGGCGGGCCAACCTGCCGCTGTACAAGGGCATCTCCGGTGACCTCGTGAACGCGATCCACGAGGCGCTGTACCGGCGACGGGTGGAGCACGGTGCGGACCTGCCCGTCCAGCTGCTCACCCACTGCTCGCTGGAGTCCTCACGGCTCGAGGGGGACCGGGCGGTGCTCGACTGGCGCCATCTCGAGACCGGCACGTCCTTCACCACGTCCTCCGACGCCACGGTGCTCGCCACCGGCTACGGGGCGCAGGTGCCGGACTTCCTCGCCCCGGTGCGCGAACACATCAACTGGCTGCCGGACGGCCGCTACAACGTGGCCCTGGACTTCACCGTCGACGACGCCCGCCGCATCCACGTGATGAACGCCGAGGAGCACACGCACGGACTCTCGGCCCCCGACCTGGGCATGGGCCCGTGGCGGGCCGCGCAGGTGTTGAACGCCATCACCGGGCGCGAGGTGTACCCGGTCGAGCAGCAGGTGGCCTTCCAGACGTTCGGCGCACCCGAGGAGACGGCATGAGCACCCCCGTCGCGACCGTGCGGGCCACGGCACCCATCGAGTGGCAGCCGCTGACGGGCGAGGCCGTCGCCCGCTGGGCCCCGGTGCTCCGGGAATGGTTCGCCCACCCACGCTCGCACTTCTGGGGCGCCGCCGAGCACACCGTGGAGCAGGTGGCGGCCGACTACGCCGCGGTGGACGCCAGCGACCACCAGTGGGCCTGGCTCGGCCTGCTCGACGGTGAGCCGATGGTGCTGGCCGAGACCTACGACCCGCGCCGCCACCCGCTGGCCGCCCCCGCCCGTGAGGCCGGGCTGGACCTGGTCGAGGGCGACTGGGGCATGCACCTGCTGGTGGCGCCCCCGGCGACCGACGCGGCCGGTGAGCCGGTGCGGGTGCCGGGGCTCACCGCATCGGCCATGACCGGCGTGCTGCGCGACCTGTGCTTCGGCCACCACGGCGCGCGCCGCGTGGTGGTGGAGCC
Organism: Kytococcus sedentarius; assembly: GCF_041937525.1. GTDB lineage: Bacteria > Actinomycetota > Actinomycetes > Actinomycetales > Dermatophilaceae > Kytococcus > Kytococcus sedentarius_A. Next base: position 1,541,721 of record NZ_CP169391.1, on the reverse strand, counting down.
CGACGCGCGCAACGCGCGGATCCACGCGCTCAACGCCCGGGCCGGCTTCGACGTCGTGGGGCCGATCCGGTTCACGGACGACGGGCACCCCAAGCAGGCGCTGCTGTCCGTGCTCCACCGGGAGGGCTTCACACCGCTGGTGCCGGCCGAGGGCGCCCCGCCCGCCCCGGCGGACCCCGAGCCCGCCCCGCTCACGCCACCCCACCTGGCCCCGGGGCCGATGGGGTGGGCCCACCGCCACCTGGTGGCCAAGGCGCTCGCGGAGCTCGCGCACGAGCGCATCATCGAGCCGACCGACGCCGGCGACGGATGGTGGGCGGTCACCTCCGACGACGGCGCATCCACCTACCGCTACCGCGCCACGCGCCACGCCTTGGAGCACTGGGTGGTCGATGCGGGGAGCATCTCCGTGGAGTCCGCCACCGGGCCCGAGCCGGTGGATGCACAGCGGCTGGTCAGCCGGATCCGGGCCCGGGCCGGCATCCCGGACGCCCTGCTGGGCACCTACCTGGAGGAGGTGGCCGCCACCCTGGCCGGTGCGGCGTGGAAGCACGTGCACCGGCGGGTGCCGGCCGCCGACCTGGTGGGCGCCGGCTTCCAGACCCTGGAGGCCGCCATGACCGAGGGTCACCCCGCGTTCGTGGCCAACAACGGCCGCATCGGCTGGTCCCTCGCCGACCACGAGCGCTACGCCCCGGAGGCCGCGCAGCCGGTGGGGGTGGTGTGGCTGGGCGTCGCCCGCGATGCGGCGCACCTCTCGTTGGGCGCCGGGCGCACCGAGGAGGACCACTGGGCGGCGGAGCTCGATGCGGCCACGCGTCGCCGCTTCGAGCGCACCGTGCGGGCCGCCGGGCACGACCCGGCCGGGTACCTGTACCTGCCCGTGCACCCGTGGCAGTGGGAGCACAAGGTGGCGGTGACCTTCGCGCCCGAGGTGGCGCGCGGCGGCCTCGTCCCGCTGGGGGTGGCGGACCGTTACCAGGCGCAGCAGTCCATCCGGACCTTCGCCAATCTCGACCACCCCGAGCGGTGCTACGTGAAGACGGCCCTGTCGGTGCAGAACATGGGCTTCCTGCGAGGCCTCTCGCCGGCCTACATGCGGGCCACTCCGGCCATCAACGACTGGGTCCACGGACTCGTCACCGGCGACCGGGCGCTGTCCGCGGCGCCGGCCGAGGGCGGCTGCGGGTTCAGCGTGCTGCGGGAGCTGGCGGCCATCGGGTACACCGGCGACGTCTACCACCAGGCCGACATCACCGGCCCCGCGCCGGCGCAGCGCAAGATGCTGGCCGCCCTGTGGCGGGAGTCCCCGGTGCCCCGCCTGGCGCCCGGCGAGACCCTCGGCACCCTGGCCGCCGTGCTGCACACCGACCACGAGGGCAACCACCTGGCCAGCGCGATGGTGCGGGCCAGCGGCCTGGAGCCCGCCGTGTGGGTGCGTCGCCTGCTGCACGCCTACCTGCGCCCGGTGGTGCACTGCCTGACGGTGCACCGCCTGGCGTTCATGCCGCACACGGAGAACGTGATCATGGTCTGGCGGGACGCCGCGCCGGTGCGGGCGATCATGAAGGACATCGGGGAGGAGGTGGCCGTGTTCGCGGGGGAGCGTGCCGGGGGCGACCCGGCGTCGGTGCCCGAGGAGGCACGCCGCATCGTGGTCGACGTCCCGCCGTCCGAGGCCGCGCTCGCGGTGTTCACCGACGTGTACGACGGCGTGCTGCGCTTCCTGGCCGCCCGCCTGGAGGGTGACGGTCTGCTGACCGGGGACGAGTTCTGGGGCCTGGTGCGCCAGTGCGTCCAGGAGCACCGGGACGAGTTCCCCGGGGCGCACTGGGTGGACCTGCTGGCGCCCGAGTTCGCGCACTCCTGCCTGAACCGGCTGCAGCTGCGCAACACCCTGCAGATGGTGGACCTCACCGACCAGAGCGCCTCGCTGCTGTACTCCGGCACGCTGCGCAACCCGGCGGGGCGCACGGCATGAGGGGTGAGCTGCGTCGCGACGCCGCCGGCATCCCCTGGGTGCTGGCCGCCACCGAGCCCGACCTCCTGCACGCCCAGGGCTGGGTGACCGCGCGGGACCGCACCTGGCAGCTGGTCTCCGACCGCTGGCGCGCACACGGGGTGTGGGCCGATGCGGTGCGCGGCCTGCGCGTGGCCGGCACCGAGGTGGCCGATGCGGTGCACGACACCGCCGCCGAGTGGGACCGCTTCGCCGGGCGCATCGGCATCCGCGCCACCGCGGAGCGCTCGCTGGCCGCCCTGTCCGACCCCACCCGGGCGTGGGTGGAGGCGTACGCCGCCGGGGTCCGTGAGGGGCTGGAGAGGGTCGATGCGGCCGCCGTGCCGGAGCTCGCGGCGCTGGCCGAGCGCGGGGCGGGGGCGGCCGGTGCTGGCGTGGACCTCACCGGTCCTCCTGCCGTGCCGGACTGGCGGGCCTGGGATGCCGCGGACTGCCTGGCCGTGTTCTGGGTGCAGCAGGTGCTCTTCGGGGACTGGCCGCACCAGCTCTGGCGTCAGCATGTCACCGAGCAGCTCGGCGCCGAGTGGGTCGAGCGGTTGGCGGCGGACCCGTCAGCCCAGGCGTCGGGGAGCAACGCCATCGGCGTGGCCGGGGCGCGGGCCGCCGGTGGCGCCCCGTTGCTGGCCAGCGACCCGCACCGGTTGCTGGAAGCGCCGAACGTGTACCAGCAGGTGCGATTGACGCTCGCCCCCGGCGCCGAGGGCAGCGGTGGGACGGGGTACGACGTGGCCGGCCTGGCCTTCCCCGGCGTCCCGGGGGTGCAGCACCTGGGCCACACGGGCGAGGCGGCGTGGGTGATCACCAATGCAATGGCGCGCACGCAGGACCTGCTGCCCCTGCCCGCATCCGGCCCCGATGCTGACGCCACCGCCCTGTGGGGACGACCCGGTGAGCCCGGTGCCCGGCAGGTCCGGCAGGCGGCTGATCTGGTTCCCGGGCTGGGCTTCGAGGCCCTGCCGCTGCTCCTGCGCGCCCGCACGGCTGCCGATGCGACGCGGGCCTGGGACCACTGGGTGGAGCCGGCGAACTGCGTGGTCGTCGCGGACCGCCAGACCGTGCTGGAGGGGGTGGCCGGCCGCCCCCTGGACGTCGTCGATGCGGGGGAGGGGCCGTGGTCTGCCCACGAGCCCTGGCGCGAGGTCACGGGAACCGCCGTGCACGCCAACCACCGCCGCGACCAGACCCGCCGCTGGGGGCGCGCCTTCGCGCCCCCGCACCGGGCGCACCGCATCGAGGAGCTGCTGCGGGCCGGCTCGGGCCCGGACTGCCGGATCACCGCCGTCGACCTGGCGCGGGTGCAGCTGGACACTCGTTCCGGAGGGTTGGTGGCGCTCCTGGAGGCGACGGGGGTGAGGGCGGTCGACCACCCGGTGGCCCGGGTGCTGGCGGGCTTCGACGGTCACATGGACCCCGGATCGGCCACGGCCCTGCTGGCCTGGCGCTGGCGCACCGCGCTGGCCCGTCGGGTGGCAGACCTGCCGGAACTGGCCGCGCTGCACCGCGACTCGCAGGTCACGCAGGCGGCCCGGGCGGAGTTCCCCACCCTCTTCGAGCCGTGGCTCGACGTGGTGGCGCGGGTCGGGTTGGGCCTGGAGAGCCTGGCCGCCGCGCTGCCGGACCGCGTGGCGGCCTGCGCCCGTGAGGCGCTCGATGACGTGATGACGGCGGGTGCGGTGCCGGGCGTGACGGCCGCGGGCGACATGAGCCCCGACCACGTCTGGGGTGCCGAGCACCACGCCGGAGCACTGCACGCCCTGGGCTGGCCCGTTCCCCTCGGGCCGGTGGGAGGTGACGTGGACTGCGTCGCCGCCACCTCCAGCATCCCCGGACGGACGGCGGCCAGCGTGCGCGGTCCGGTGAGCCGGGCCGTCCTCGACCTCGCTGACCCGGCTGCCAGTCGGTGGGCCGTGCCGCTCGGCGCGTCCGGTGACCTGGGTGCGACCTCCGGGCGCAACCAGACCGAGGCGTGGCGCACCGGCGCACTGCTGCCGGTGTTCGAGGCCCACGAGCGCCCGGCCGGCGCCGAGGTGACGGCACCGCAGCTCACCTTCACCCCCGTGGACCCGGCCGTCGACGGCCCGGTCATCCACGCCTGGGCCACCCAGAACCGCGGCCGCTTCTGGGGCATGGCAGACCACACGGTGCAGGAGGTCGTGGAGATCTACGCGTGGCTCGACGCCAGCCCCCACCACCACGCCTGGATGGTCACGCACGCCGGACAGTCGGTCGCGCTGTGGCAGACCTACGACCCGGCCCACGACCCGGTGGGCGAGGCGTACCCGGTGCGCCGGGGGGACCTGGGGATGCACCTGATGATCGGGCCGTGCCGGCACGGCATCGCCGACCTGCCCGCCCTGGTGGGTGTCCAGGGTGCGCAGCGAGCGTTCGCCGACCCTTCGGTGCGCCGACTCGTGGCGGAGCCGGACGTGCGCAACAGGCCCGCCATCGCGCGCCTGCTGGAGGCCGGGTTCTCCCTCGGGGAGGTGACCGACCTGGGTCACAAGACCGCGCAGTTCGCCTTCCTGGAGCGGTCGGCCTTCACCGCCAGGTCCACACGATCAGCGCGGTGACCGCCAGCATGACCGCGGTCAGCACCCGGTAGTTCTTCCACAGCGGCACACCCTCCAGGGCCGCGGACTCCTCACCCCAGAACGACCTGCTCCAGGTGACGTCCTCGATCTCGTCGTAGTCCCGGGGCGTGGTCACCATCGTGACGCCGACCAGCACCAGCAGCGAGAGCACCACCGAGACGCCCGAGGCGTACAGGAACTGCAGGTCGACCATGCCCCCCACCTCGATGGTGAGGAAGCCGATCAGGCCCAGGGTCTGCATGACCACCAGCGTGGTCAGCGCGGCCACCGGGGTGATCCGCTTGACCAGGATGCCGGCCAGGAAGACCACCACCACCGGCGGCACCAGGTAGGACAGCACCGACTGCAGGTAGTTGTAGAGCGTGTCGAAGTTGGCGATGAACGGCGTCCACACGATGGCCACGATGAGCGCACCCACCGTCGCCCACCGGCCGATGACCACCAGCGAGCTGTTCGACGTCTTGGGCCGCAAGGTCTTCACGAAGTCCATCGTCACGATCGTGGAGGCCGAGTTCAGGATCGAGTCCACGGTCGAGGTGATGGCCGCGATCACCGCGGCGAGGATCAGCCCACGCACACCCACCGGCATCAGGTCGAACACCAGCGTCGGGAACACCTGGTCCGGGCTCTCCAGGTCCGGGTACAGCGACAGCGCCATCACGCCCGGGAAGATGAACAGGAACAGGAAGAGCAGCTTGATGAAGCCCGCCAGGAGCGCACCCCATCGGCCGTGCTCGATCGACTTGGCACCCATGGTGCGCTGCACGACCAGCTGGTTGGTGGTCCAGTAGTACATGCCCACCACCAGGGCGCCGGTGATGAGTCCCGGCCACGGCAGGTCGGGATTCGATGCGGGGAGGATGAGGCTCATCTTCTCGTCCCCGGCGGTCTGCGTGACGGCGTCCCAGCTCTCCACCGCGCGGAAGGTCGCGAAGGCCACCAGCGCCCCACCGATGAGGGTGATGGTCGCCTGGATGGAGTCGGAGATCATCACCGCGCCCAGACCACCGAACACCGTGTAGACCGCAGCCAGGGTGGCCAGCACCGCCACCGCCACCCACAGGGGCACGTCCGGGTACAGCGTCTGCACCACCACGGCGCCGGCGAACAGTGCGGCCGCCATGTCGATGAACATGTTCGCGAACAGGTTGAACCCGGCGAAGGCCATGCGGGAGCGTCGGTCGAAGCGCTTCTCCAGGAACTCCGGCAGGGTGAACGCCGAGGACTTCAGGTAGAACGGCAGGATCACGAAGATGAAGACCGCCAGCACCACGGTCGAGATCCACTCGTACGCGTAGATCGAGATGCCCTGGTCGTAGGCACCACCGGCCAGGCCCACGAAGGTGGCGCCCGACATGTTGGTGGCCACCAGCGACAGGCCCACGAACGGCCAGATGAAGTTGCGGCCACCCAGGAAGTAGTTCTCCGCGGCGTCGCCCTCCTTGCCCTCCGCGGCCTGGGCCTTTCCGGCCTTCTTCTGCATCCGGGAGTTCAGCACCAGCGGCAGCACCCGGGACAGCACGAGGTAAGCGACGATCACCGTGATGTCGATGGGGCCGACGGTGAAGTCGGGGGTCGAGTCCGCCGCCAGAACCGGCGCCGTGTGCAGGGTGCTCATCGGATGCCCTCCTTGGCCACGAGCACCGAGCACGGGGAGCGTCGGGCCAGGCGGGTGGCGGGGCGCTCACCGATCAGCGCGCGCAGGAGCCGGCTGTCGGCCTGGTCGCCGATGATGATGAGGTCCACCCCGAGCTCGTCGGCCAGACCGAGCACGTGGCTGGCGGTGTCGCCGGCGCGCAGGTGCGTCTGCACCTCGGTGACCCCGAGCTCGTCGAGGCGCGTCACCTCATCGGCCATGGCGGCCCGGGCCTCCTCGGCGCGACGCCGGCGTTGGTCGGGGTTCACGGCCATGGGCGTGGTGCGGGTGGACTCCAGGGCCACGTAGAGCAGGTGGACCGTGGCACCGCGGTGGACGGCCAGGTCGACCACGTACTCACGGGCCACGTGGTGGCCGGGGGCGGCATCGAGAACGAACAGCAGGCTGCTGACGGGGCCCATGGATCCTCCTGTGTGTGACCCTGGCCACTGTAGGGGCTCAGTCGCCCTGCGGCAGCCCCAGAGTCTCCACCTCGGCCAGCACCGGGTGGTCGTGGTCGTCACCGTGCACCTCACCGGTCCACCAGCTGGCCCGCAGGTCCGTGCCGTCCACGCGCAGGACGGCGATGTTGTTGGTGAACCAGGGGCCCGCCAGGTCGTCCCACCGCCAGGGCTGGGCCGGCACCTGGCCCGAGCGCCCGGCCATGGCCCCCAAGGGGATCGCCAGGCCGTGCGCCATGGCGGCGGTGGCCAGTCGCATGATGCGGGGCAGCGGGTTGCGGATGGGGCTGCACACCAGCTGGAGGACCTGCATCGAGGGGGCGTCACCCTGCGCCGCACGCTCCACGTGGCCACCGGTGAGGGTCTCGTCGTCCACCAGCGATGCGGGGTCCACCCGGGTGACGTAGGAGTGGTGGACGTCGCCGGAGAGGAAGACCACCGATGCGGGGGACGGTCCCCGTTCGCCACGGGCGAGCTCGCCCACCATCGAGCACACCTGCAGGAAGGAGGAGTGGAAGGCCGCCCAGTGCTCCAGGTCCACGGTCTTGCGCAGCCACTCGCCGACCGCCGCGGCGGGCCTGCCGAGGGCGCCGTCGCAGACCGCCTCGTTCCAGGCCTCCAGGTGGTGCAGGCCGCGGGGGAGCAGGAAGGGCAGGGAGGTGCCGATGATGATCTGGTCGATCCCGTCGGACCCCTGCAGCTGGTCGGAGACCCAGTGCATCTCCGCCTCGTCCAGCATGGCGCGCTGCCCCCGCCCCATGACGCGGGCGGCACGGGAGTCCACCACCACGAGCCGGGTGGATCCCAGGTCGCGCGCGTAGGACCAGCGGTAGGTGTCGGGGTGCTGGTCCACGCGGGCGGCGAAGTCGTCCAGCAGGTCGGTGACGTCGGGGTGCTCGTCGGTCCGCCCGCGGGAGACGACCTCGCGCCAGATCTCGTCCTGCGCGCGCTCGGCCACCGAGAGGTTCCCCAGGTGCTGGTAGACCCAGTACGAGCCGAGGGCGGCGACGATGCGCTGGTGCCACCAGTCGGTCTGCTCCATCTCGGAGCGCCAGACGGCCGAGGTGTTCCAGTCGTCGCGGACGTCGTGGTCGTCGAAGATCATCAGGGTGGGCAGCGTGGCCAGCAGCCAGCGCATCCACGGTTCGCTCCACGCCAGCCAGTACAGGTGGGCGTACTCCTCGTAGTCGGCCAGCTCCTCCCCGGGGCCCTGCTCGAGGGAGCGGCGGGAGGCGATGAACTCCTGCATCGCGTCGCTGGTGGCGTCGGCGTAGACCTGGTCGCCGAGCAGCAGCATCAGCTCGGGCAGGGCGGGTGCGCCGGGCTGCCCGGTGGCGTGGGCGATGCCGAAGGTGCGCAGCGCATCCACCCCGTGCGTGGCGTGGCCGTCGGCGTCGTGGGGCACGGAGGTGCGACAGGAGCCGAAGCCCATGTCCACCGGGGAGCCGGGGGTGAGGGTGCGGATGCGGCACCCGGGCCGGTCGTCCCCGGGCTCGGGCCAGACCACCTGGTCGTCCAGGAGCACCTCGTACGGCGCGTCGGTCCCGGCGGGCAGCCCGGTCAGCTCCACGAGGGCGTAGTGGTGCCCGTGGGCGGAGAAGGTGGCGGCCTCGGCGGACCGGCCCTCCTGCGGGCCGGGACCCGTCAGGCGCACCGTGACCCGGGCGGGTCCGTCGGTCTCCACCCAGACCGCGGCGGAGTCGTGGTCCACGTGGCGCAGCAGGGGCCCGATGACGATCGAGGACGACATGCCCCCAGTGTCGCAGCGTCGATCGGGTGCACGCGTGCCAGAGTGGCAGGACACCGAGACCCGGGAGAACCATGAGCACCTCCATCAGCTGGGCGTCCGCAGGGGGCGAGTCACGCGCGGGACGCGGGGTGCCGGTGCAGCAGGCGGAGGCGGGCCCGCCCGTCATCGAGGTGGAGGGCCTGGTGAAGACCTTCGGCCGGCACCGGGCGCTGGACGGGCTGGACCTGGAGGTCCGCGCAGGGGAGGTGCACGGCTTCCTGGGGCCGAACGGCTCGGGCAAGTCGACGACCATCCGCGTCCTGCTGGGCCTCATGCACGCCGATGCGGGGACCGCCCGCCTCTTCGGTGGCGACCCCTGGTCCGATGCGGTGGAGCTGCACCGCCGCCTGGCCTACGTGCCCGGCGACGTCACCCTGTGGCCGGGGCTCTCCGGTGGGCAGTGCATCGACGTGCTCGCCCGGGCGCACGGCTCCATCGACGAGAAGCGCCGGGCCGAGCTGGTCGAGCGCTTCGAGCTCGACACCGCCAAGCGGGCCCGTGACTACTCCAAGGGCAACCGGCAGAAGGTCAGCCTCGTGGCGGCACTGGCCTCCCGCTCGGAGCTGCTGGTGCTCGACGAGCCGACCAGCGGCCTGGACCCGCTCATGGAACAGGTCTTCCAGGACGTGGTCCGTGAACGCCGTGCCGAGGGCGCCACGGTGCTGCTCTCCAGCCACATCCTGTCGGAGGTCGAGGCGCTCGCGGACCGCGTCAGCATCATCCGTGCCGGCCGCACCGTCACCACCGGGTCGCTGGCCGACCTGCGGCAGCACACCTCGAGCCGGGTCCATGCGGTCACCGACTCCGAGCCGCGGGGGCTGGCGGTGGTGCCCGGCGTGACCGAGCTGGTCGTCGAGCCCGCAGCGGACGACCCCTCCCGCACGGAGGTGCGCCTCCACGCCGCCCCGGAGGCGGTCGGGGAGGCGGTCGGCCGGCTCCACGATGCGGGGTTGCGCAGCCTCACGGTGACTCCGCCGAGCCTGGACGACCTCTTCCTCGAGGAGTACCGCGGGGAGCAGCGGCGATGACGGCCGGCCTGGGCACCATGCTGGGCATCCAGTGGCGCACCGGGTGGAAGGTGCTGGTCGCCTGGGTGCTCGGCATCGCCGCGATGATGGTGACGACCGTCGGGTCGCTGAGGGGGCTGTACCCGGAGCCGGCCGACCTCGAGCGCTACGCGGCCACCCTGTCCGGCGGGGCCCTGTACATGCTCAACGGCAGGGTGGAGGGCACGAACACCCTCGGCGGGGCCACGAGCAATGAGTTCGCCCTCTTCGCCGCGTTCGCGGTGCCGCTCATGGCCCTGGCGCTGATGTCCCGCTTCACCCGCAAGGACGAGGAGGCCGGGCGGCTCGAGCTGCTGCTGGCCGCTGGCGTTGTTCGCCGGGGCGGTCGCCCTGCTGGTGGCCGGGGCGCTCGGGCTGCACGCGCGGCGCGATCTGGACGCTGCCCTCATCCGCCCCCGCCCGGCCCGCAGCCGTGCCTCGGGGTGGCTGCGCTCCCCGGTGGGCCTGGCCGTCCACGAGCACCGGGGCGCCCTCATCGGATGGTCGCTCGGTGCGGCGGTGCTGCTGGGCGTCTACGGGTCGTTGAGCCAGACCGTCATCGACGCCTTCGAGGCCGACCCCTCCCTGCAGGTCTTCCTCGGCCCCGGCGGTGGCGACAGCATCCTGGCCGCCACCCTGGGCATGTTCGCGATGATGCTGGCCATGCTGAGCGCCGCGGCCGGCATCGCGATGTGCGGCTCCCTGGCCCGGTACGAGGTGCAGGGCCTGCTGGAGACGCAGCTCTCGGCGCCGCGCTCGCGGTGGGCCTGGCTGGGTGTCCAGGCGGGTGTGGTGCTGGTCGGCTGGGCCGTGGTGCACCTCGTGGGCGCGCTCGCGCTTGCGGCCACCACATCGGCATCGATGGGGGAGCGCCGGTGGTTCGGTGACGCGCTCGAGGCCTGCGCCGTGTACGCGGTGCCCTCGCTGCTGATGGTGGCGCTCGCGGTGGCGCTGTTCGGCGCGGCCCCGCGGTGGCGGGCGCTTGCCTGGGTGGTGTTCGGGGTCTCGGCCGTGCTGGCCTACCTGGGGCCGGGGCTGCAGCTGTCCGAGCGCCTGCTGGACCTGGTGCCCTTCTCCGCGGTGGGCAACCCGCCGCTGGAGGACCCGGTGTGGACCGGCATCGGGGTGCAGCTGGCGCTGGCCGTGGTGCTGCTGGTGGTCGGCTTCGTGGGCCTGCGCCGGCGCGACGTCCCGCGTGGGTGACGCCCCGCTAGCGTGACCGCATGATCACCGCCGTGCACACCCTCATCTACTCCGACGACGCGGAGGCCGCCCGCGCCTTCCTCAAGGACGTGCTGCGGTGGCCCTTCGTGGCCGAGGGGTCGGATGAGGGAGCGGTGGGCGCCGACGGAGCGGCGGGCCCGGGTGAGGACTCCGGTTCGGCCGACCCCGCCGACTGGCTGATCTTCGGCACCGGCCCCAGCGAGCTGGGCGTCCACCCCACCCGCAGCGGCGACTGGACCGGCCCGCGGCAGCACCAGATCTCGCTGATGTGTGACGACCTGGAGGCGACCATGACCGAGCTGCAGGGGCGCGGGGCGACCTTCTCGTCGGGGCCCACGGACATGGGCTTCGGCATCGGGGCCATGCTCGAGGTGCCCGGCGCGGACGACCTGATGCTGTACGAGCCCCGGCACCCGGTGGCCCACCAGCTCTGAGCGGTACTGCCAGACTGGGGCCATGCCGAGCTACCGGATCCTGGCCGAGGTGATGGCGGTCAAGGGGGAGACAGAGCCGACGCAGGTGCTGGACATCGCGCGGGAGGTGGTCTCGCGCACGCACCTGGTGGAGAAGGTCTCGCTGGACATGCCGCGCGGCGTCCCCGTGGTCACCGTGCGCTGCGTGGTGCCGGAGTCCAACGACGATGCCGAGGACCACGAGGCCTTCGACCTCGCCCAGCGCTACCTGGTGGCCATGAGCGAGTTCGTGGACGTGCGCCGGGTGGAGGTGCGCCGCCGCGTCAAGGGGCGTTTCGAGCCGATCAACCGGCCCCGCCCGCGGGAGCGCGACGCATGAGCAGCCACCCGGACCCGGAGCGCACCCCCGACCCCAACCCCTTCGCCGCGTACGCCCAACGGCACCGGTCGGTGCAGCACGCGCGCACCGTGGCCGAGCTGCACCAGCCGCTGCGCCGTGCCGGGCTGGCCGAGACCACTCGTGCGCTGGCGGCGCCGGTGCTGACCACCCTCCTCGGCGCCGCGTTCGGGGCCGCGGTGGTGGCCGGCGTCCTGTGGGGTGGGGGCCGCCTCGACGAGGGCGAGGCCGACGCCTGGTACGCCTGGACCCTCGGGGTGGTGACTGGGGCGCTGCTGGCCGGTACCGGCACCTTCCCGGGCATCCGCCGGGCCATGAGCGGGCGGCACCTGCACCCCATCGGCCTGTTCGGTGCGTGGTTGGCGGCGGCGGTGGGGTGGACGGCGCTGTCCGTGCTGGCGGGGGTGGTCGTGGCTGTGGTCGCGGAGGCCGACCGGGGGCTCACGGACTGGGCCCTCATCGCGCTGCTGCTCCTCGCGCACACGCTGTGGTGCACCCTCGGCCCGTGGCTCATGACCCGCACCTGGGGCTGGTCGACCGGGGTCATCGTGCTGCTGGCACTGCTGTGGGCCGCGTCGTTCGTGCTCGTCGTCATGGGGGTGGTGTCGGCGCTCCTGGGTGATGCCGGCTGGTGGGTCCGGCCGCTGGCCGCCTCCCCGCTGCTGACGCTGCCCGGTCTGCTCTGGCTGGCGCACCGGGACATGGGACACGTGGCCGCGTTCTCGCCCGAGGAGAGGGCCCACGTCCGGGGGCGGTGAACGCAGGACACGGGGCCGGTGGGGAGACGCACCTGCTGTGATCTGGTTCACCAGCGGGAGTACGCTCGCACCATGAAGATCGCGTTCCTGGGACTCGGAAACATGGGCGGCCCGATGGCTGCCAACCTCGTCAAGGCCGGCCACGAGGTCATCGGCTTCGACCCGGTGCCGGAGGCCCGGCAGGCCGCGGAGGGGCACGGCATCTCCACCGTGGAGACCGGTCCGCAGGCCGTCGCCGACGCCGAGGTGGTCATCACGATGCTGCCGAGCGGCCCCATCGTGCTGTCGGTCTACGAGGAGATCATCCCCGCGGCGAAGGGCCAGGACGTCCTGTTCATCGACTCCTCCACCATCGATGTGGAGTCCGCCCGCAAGGCGGCCGACATGGTGCGCGATGCGGGGCACTCCAGCATCGACGCCCCCGTCTCCGGCGGCGTGGTCGGCTCCGAGGCCGGCACCCTGACCTTCATGGTCGGCGGCACCGACCAGGCCTTCGAGCGCGCCGAGCCGCTGCTGGAGGTCATGGGACGCAAGATCGTGCACTGCGGCGATGCGGGCAACGGCCAGGCCGCCAAGATCTGCAACAACATGCTGCTGGGTGTGCAGATGATCGCCGTCTCCGAGGCCTTCGTGCTGGGCGAGAAGCTGGGGCTGGACCCGCAGGCCTTCTTCGACGTGGCCTCCACCAGCTCCGGCCGCTGCTGGGCGCTCGACACCAACTGCCCCGTGCCCGGCCCGGTGGAGGGTTCTCCGGCCAACCGCGACTTCTCCGGCGGTTTCGCCTCCGGCCTGATGCTGAAGGACCTCAAGCTGGCCCAGGACGCCTCCGAGCTGGCCGGTGTGGACACCGCCTTCGGCCGGGCGGCCCGCGACGCCTACGAGCGCTTCGCGGAGATCGACGGTCCGAAGCGCGACTTCTCCGCCGTCATCACCGCCATCCGGGACAACTCGCTGAACGACTGACGCGTCGGGCCTGCGGCACCGGTGCGGTCGAATACCGCACCGGTGCTGAGTTCGGGTGTCCCCACGCCGCGAGCTCCGCACCGGTGCTGAGTTCGGGTGTCCCCACGCCGCGAGCTCCGCACCGGTGCTGAGTTGAGGTGTCACCCCTCCGCGAGATCCGCACCGGTGCTGAAGTGGACTGGCGAGATCCGGGCCGGTGCGGATCTCGTGCCGGCGGGGGACACCCGGTGACCGGGTCCCCTTCTATCGTGTGCGGGTGAGTCACACCCCGGATGCCTGGAACCAGCCGCCGCAGGACCCCCACCAGCCGCCGCGCGACCCGTATGCCCCGATCGGGCAGCCCCAAGGGCAGCCGCAGTACGGCCAGTACGCCCCGCAGGGGCAGCCTCCGCAGGGTGGTCAGTACGGCCCGCCGCAGCAGCAGTGGCAGTCGCAGTACGGCCCGCCGCCGCACGCCTACCCCCCGCCGGCGCCCGTGTCGTCGGTGCGTCCGAACGCGGAGTTCCACGAGCTGACCCGGGGCCCGCGCTGGTCGTGGTGGCGACCGCTTGCGGCCCTGGGTCTCTGGATCCCGGTCGGCCTGCTGGTCATGCTCGTGATGGTGGTGACCCTGGTCATCCCGATGGTCGCCTACCCGGACCAGATGGACATCTTCGAGCCCGGCGGCGGGGGCGAGACGCCCACCATGCAGCCGCTGACCTTCCTGGGCATGAACCTGGGACTGGCGGTGTTGATCCCCGCATCGATCGCCGTCCTCGCGCTGGCCTACTGGATGCGCCCGGGGTTCGCGTCCTCGGTGGCCGGTCGCTTCCGGTGGGGCTGGGCGCTTCGCTGCCTGCTGGTGCTCACACCGTGGTGGGTGGCCTTCCTGCTGGGCCTCTCGGCGCTCATGGGTGAGAAGTTCGAGATCAACATGCACCCCCACTTCTGGTGGATGCTGGCGATCGTCCTGGTGACCACCCCGCTGCAGGCCGCCGGTGAGGAGTACCTGTTCCGCGGGTTCGTGATGCAGTGGTTCGGCAGCTGGATCCCGTGGCGGTGGATCTCGCTGGCCGTGGCCACCCTCACCACCACGGCCCTGTTCGCCCTGGCGCACGGGTCCCTGGACCCCTGGGTGCTCGCGGACCTGGGCATCTTCGCCATCCTCGCCGTCGCCATGACGGTGCGCACTGGTGGCCTCGAGGCCGCGGTGGTCATGCACGCGGTGAACAACGTGGTCATCATGGTGATCTCGCTGATCTTCGGCGGCTTCGAGGACGGCTTCGTGAGCTCGGACACCACCTCCGAGCCGATGGCCGTCGTGGTGAGCCTGGCCCTCATGGGGGTGGCCTACCTGCTCATCGAGTGGCAGTGGCGCCGTTCGGGCCTGAGCAACCGCACCGCATCGGCCGAGGAGCTCAGCGCGCCCCGCCGCTGAGCAGGCCCCGCTGGCCGGGGCGCACGAAGGGCCGGAGCAGCTCGCTCCGGCCCTTCGTCGTGCGGACGGTGACCACCACCCGGTCCGTCCGCGGCACCGCTCGGGCCCCTGCGCCCTGCGATGGGAAGACAGTAGCCCATACCATTAGGTAAGGCAAACCTTCGTCGATGCGGTGAGGCGCCCGCGCTCACTCCGACCGGCGCGGTCCCCGCCGCCCCACCGGCACCACCATCGGCGTCCCGGTCACCGGGTCATCCACCACCTGGGCCTCCAGGCCGAACACCCGCTGCACCGTCTCGGCCGTGATGACCTCCCGCGGGGTCCCGCAGGCCACCATCTCCCCGTCGCGCATCGCGATGAGGTGGTCGCTCACCCGGGCTGCCAGGTTGAGGTCGTGCAGCACCATCACCACGGTGGTGCCGCGCTCGGCGTTGAGCTCGGCCACCAGCTCCAGCACGTCCACCTGGTGGGCGAGGTCCAGGAAGCTGGTGGGCTCGTCCAGCATCAGCACGTCCGTCTGCTGCGCCAGCGCCATGGCGATCCACACCCGCTGCCGCTGCCCACCGGACAGCGCCTCCACCGGGCGGTCGGCCAGGCCGAGGGTGTCCGTGCGCTCCATCGCCTCGGCCACGGCGGCGTGGTCGGCGCTCGATGCGGGACGCCACGCCGGCCGGTGCGGGTGCCGCCCGCGCGACACCAGCTCCGCCACGGTCAGTCCCGCCGGCACCAGCGGCTGCTGGGGGAGCAGGCCGAGGGTGGTGGCCACCTGCCGGGTGGGCAGGCGGTGCAGGTCCGTGCCGTCGAGCGTCACCTGCCCGGCCGTCGGCTTCAGCAGGCGCACCAGACCGCGCAGCAGGGTGCTCTTGCCGCACCCGTTGGCGCCCACCAGCGTGGTGATCTGCCCGTCGGGCACGTCCAGCGAGACGCCGCGCACCACATCGGGACCTCCGTAGGAGAGCGACAGGTCACGGCACGCCAGGCGGGCGGTGGGTGAGACGGGAGTGGTCATGCGGACATCCACCTCCGGGAGGTCAGGAGCAGGGCCAGCAGGGCAGGTCCGCCGGCCAGGCCGGTCACCACCCCCACGGGCACGTTGCCACCGGGCACCAGGTAGGCGCCCACGTGGTCGGCGGCAAGGAAGATGCAGGCGCCCACCAGCCCAGCGCCCACGAGCGTGGTGCGCCCCCGGTTCAGGGCGCGGGCGATGGGTCCGGCCAGGAAGGCCAGGAAGGCCACCGGGCCGCAGACGGCCGTGGCCGAGGTGATCATCAGCACCGCCAGCAGCATCACCACGGCGCGCAGCCGCGCGGGGCGCTCGCCGAGACCGGTCGCCAGGTCGTCGCCCAGCTCCAGCACCCCCAGGCGGGAGGCGGCCATCACCAGCAGCGGCAGCAGCACGGCGACCACCACGGCGAGCCCCGTGATCTGCCCCCAGGTGACGTCGTTCGTGCTGCCCGAGACCCACACCAGGGCGTCCTGCGCCTTGTGCACGTCGGCCCGCAGCATCAGCCAGTGGATGCCTGCGGACAGGGCAGCGCCCAGGCCGATGCCCACCAGGATCATGGTGTGCGCCGCCGCGCCGGAGGTGTTCCCCGGCCGTCGCGAGAAGGCCAGCAGGGTGCCGGTGACCGCGAGCCCACCCGCGGCTGCGGCGAGCATGACGGGCGTTCCCGCCCAACCGAGCACCACCATCGCGAACACGGCGGCAAAGCTGGCGCCCATGCTCACGCCCACCACGTCCGGGCTGGCCAGCGGATTGCGCAGCACCGACTGGAAGGTGGCGCCCGCCGCCCCGAACGCGAGCCCGGCGACGACGGCCACGGTGGCGCGGGGCAGCTTGGACTCCATCACCAGGAAGCTGGCCACTGGGATGTTCTCCCCGGCGACGATGCGGAAGAAGTCCGGCACCGTGACCGTGTAGTCGCCCAGCAGCACCCGCACCGCGAACAGCCCCAGGGCCAGTGCGAGGAGGGCGGCCAGCAGCAGCGCGCGACGCCGGGCCAGGCGCCGCTGCACGCGGCGGACGTCCGGCATCGATGGGGTGACGGTGCCGGTGCGCGCGCCGGTGGCGTCTGCACCGGTGGCGTGTGCGGTGCTCATGCGGTGACCCTCCGGGTGCGGACCAGGGCGATGAGGGCCGGGGCGCCGATCACGGCGGTCATGATGCCCACCTGCACCTCCGTGGGCGGAAGCACCACGCGGCCGAGGGTGTCCGCGCCCACCACCAGGGCCGCGCCGAAGAGGGCCGAGCCCAGCATCACGCGGCGCGCGTCCGGTCCGGTGAGCAGGCGCACCAGGTGCGGCACCACCAGCCCCACGAAGGCCACCGGGCCGGCCAGCGCGGTGCCCGCGGCGCACAGGCAGACGGCGCCGAGGGCCACCACCAGCCGGACCAGCCAGACCCGTTGCCCCAGCCCGCGGGCGAGGTCGTCCCCCAGGCCCAGGGTGTTCAGGAAGCCGCCGGCCGGCAGGGTCAGGGCGAAACCCACCAGCAGCACCGGCGCCACCGAGGCCACCAGCCCCAGGTCGCGCCCGGCCACCGTGCCCACCTGCCAGACGCGGAACACGTCCAGGGCCGCCAGGTCCACCACCAGCAGGCCCGCCCCCAGACTGGTGGCGGTGGCCGCGAAGGCCGCACCGGCGATGGTGAGTGTCACCGGCTGGGCGCCGCCCGGCCCCATCGAGGCGATGCCGTAGACCAGCGTGGTGGCCACGGCCGCCCCGGCCAGGGCGAACCACACGTACTGCGACTGCGCGGTGAGCAGCCCGGTGGCCAGACCCAGCACGATGGCCAGCGCGGCCCCGGCGTTCACCCCGAGGATGCCCGGGTCGGCCAGGGGGTTGCGGGTGAGCGCCTGCATGGCGGCGCCGGCGCACCCCATCGAGGCACCGACGATCGCACCCAGGACGGTGCGGTCGATGCGGGCCTCGACGATGCCGTTGCCGGCAGCGTCGGTGAGCACCTGCCACACCGTGCCCAGCGGCACCACGGTGGCGCCGATGGCCAGCGACGCGAGGCACGCCGCGGCCACGGCCGCCAGGCCGAGCCCCAGCAGGAGCGCGAGCCGACGGCCGTGGCCGAGGGAGGCGACGTGCGAGCTCACTCGCTGCTGGACTCCCCGGTGGGCTGCTCGCCGGAGCCTCCGCCCTCCTTGGCCTTCTTGGCGGCCTCGGCCAGCTGCGGCACGAACTCCTCCAGGGCGGTCGGGATGCTCAGCGGGGTGGGGCTGGACATCGGGTAGGAGGCCACCGGGTCATCGGCGGCCACGTACGAGCCGCGGGAGAAGGCCGGGATGTCCTTGAGCAGGTCGTTCTCCACCACGGTGTCCGCCGGGAGCGTCTCGTCGGCGTAGAAGACCACCACGTCGGCCTCCACCGTCCTGGCCTTCTCCGCGGAGACCTCCACCATGAAGTTCGAGGCGTCCTTGGAGAGGTCGCCGATGAGCGGGGCGTTGACCATGCCCAGGTCCTCGAGCATGCGGGGGCGGTTGTCGGTGGTCGTGTAGAGGTTGAACTTCGACAGGTCGGTGGCCGCGAAGGAGGCCCAGGCGGCCGTGGTGTCCTTGAGCTCGGGGTACTTCGCGGCGGTGTCGGCGATCTGCTGCTCGGTGTCCTTGATGAGCTGCTCGGCCTGGTCGGACCTGCCCATGGCCTGACCGATGAGCTTCGTGGAGTCCTGCCAGCTGGTGCCCCAGGCGAGCTCCGGGTAGGCCACCACGGGGGCGAGCTTGCTGAGCTTCTCGTACTCCTCGGGCGTGATGCCGGAGTTGGTGGCCAGGATCAGGTCGGGCTGCAGCTCGGCGATCTCCTCGATGGGGGCGCCGTCCGCATCGGAGTAGCGGGTGATCTCGCCGTCGAGCTCGTTGGCCTTCTTGTCGAACCAGTCGGTGGACTGGTTCTCGTTGCCGCCCCAGGTGATCTGCGGGGCGCCGACGGGCTTGACGTCCAGGGCCGCGACGACGTCGTGGTCGGACCAGCCGAGGGTCGCGATCCTCGTGGGCTGCTTCTCGATGGTGGTCTTGCCCAGCGCGTGCTCGACGGTCACGGGGAAGGCGGCGGCGTCACCCTCGCCGGAGCCGGAGGCGTCGCCCGAGCCGGAGGCGTCGCCCGAGCCGGACGCGTCGCCCGAGCCGCTGCCCTCGCCCTCGCCGCTGCCCTCGCCGGCGGCCGTCGTGGTTGACTCGCCGCCGTCGTCGCCCCCACCATCGGCCGGGCCGGTGGAGCAGGCGGTCAGGGTCAGGCTTGCGGCGGCCAGAACGGCCCCGGTACGCACGATGCGCATGGTTCTCCTCGAGTCACGACCTCACGCCACCACGGCGCGAAGGGAAGGCAAACCTAACACCCTCTCAGGGGGTCGGCGCCACCCCTGCGTCCTGCCCCTGCCCGCCCCCGCGACTCAGTGGCGCGAGACCTCCGGGAGGCGCAGCCCCATCGCGGACCCTGCTGCCCCGAGGAGGGTGAGGAAGACCAGCGGCCACCACGGTGTCAGCCCCGCCAGCGCACCCGCCACCGCCCCGGCGGCCAGCAGCACGACGCCGATGACGGTGTTGCTCGCCGCGGTGTAGGCGGTGCGGGTGTCGCCGCTGGCCATGTCCACCAGGTAGGTCTTGCGGCCGGTGCGCACCCCCGTGTGCGCGAGGGTCACCAGGAAGTAGGCCGCGGGCAGCACCCACACCATCCCCGCCTCGGGCAGCACCGCGGCTAGGGCGAGCGTCACGGCCAGCACGGCGGTGGCGGCGGCCGAGGCCCACGCCATCAGCAGGCGGCTGGACCGGTCGGCGGCCCGACCCACCAGACGGCCACCCAGCAGGGAGGCCAACCCGGTGCCCAGCACGAACGGCGCCAGGCCGGTGAGGGGTGAGGCGCTCTGCGTGGCGGCCGCGGCCACCAGGAAGGTCGGCGCCAGGGCCGTGATGAGCAGCAGGGAGCGCACCACCACGAACGAGCGGAAGTCCGGCGCGGTGCGCAGCAGGGTCCACGGCTGCGGCGGGGTGTGGTCTGCATCGGGCTCCTGCGGGGGCTCCTCCACCCGGTCCCACAGCGCGGCCACGCCCACGAAGAGCCCGGCGGCCCCCGCGGCCAGCCAGGCCAGGTGGTGCGGGGCGGTCCCGTCGCCCAGCAGGCGCAGCGCCAGGCCCACGGTCAGTGCCAGTGCCCCGGCCACCACCGTCGCGGTGCCGGTGAGCTGGCCGCGCTGCCCCTTGGGGACGGTGCGTCCCTGGGTGTCCTTGCTCGCCAGCGAGGTGACGGCCCGGCCACCGGCCAGCAGGGCCAGGCTCGCCAGCACGCCGAGGCCCACCATGAGCCCGGTGGTCAGGGCCAGGAAGAGCGCGATGCCGGCCGCCCCCACTGCCTGCAGGACCGCCCCGAGGGCCACCAGTCGGTTGCGGCGCCGGTGCGAGCGCACCCACGGGGTCATGGCCGACTGCGGCAGCATCGACCCCGCCTCACGGACCGGCACCAGGAGCCCGACGGCCCAGCCGGGCGCGCCCAGGCCGGTGAGTGCCCAGGTGAGCACGGTGGGCGGGTGGACCAGCTGGTCGGCCGTGTTCAGCAGGGAGGTGGCGCCGAGGATGCGCGGGCCGTTGCGGGGCAGGGCCTCCTGGGCGGCCTCGTCGAGGTCCTCGATGCCGGCGCGCGGGTCGCGCACGACGGCGCGCCAGAGGCGCCCGGGCTGGTCAGCGGTCATCGAACAGCGCCTCCAGGGAGTCACGGTAGGTGGCTGCATCGACCCCGGGCAGGACGGCGGACTGCACGATGAACCCCTGCGCAATGCCCAGCAGGGCGTGCACGGCGTGGGCGCTGCGCTCGGCGGCCTCGTCCGCGGGCAGCCCGAGTCCCTCGGTGAACCACGCCTGCAGGTAGGTGGTGGCGCCTCGGCTGAGGCCGCCGAAGACCTCGGTCGTCCGCGCCAGCAGCTCGGGGCTGCGGGCGGCGGCGGCCCAGATCTCCAGCACCAGGCGCCCCTCGTCGCCGCGGGGGAGCGTCTCGATGAAATCGCCCAGAGCCTGCGCCGGGGGTGGGACGGGGCGCTGGGTGGCCAGCTCGTCCATGCCGGAGAGGCGGGAGCTGATGACGTCCAGCGCCACGCCCAGCACCAGCTCGTCCTTGCCGGCGAAGTACCCGTAGATGGCGCCCGCGGAGAGCCCGGACTCCTCGATCACCAACGCCATCGAGGTGGCCGGCAGCCCCTCTCGCAGCATCACGGTGCGCGCGGCGTCGACGATGCGCTGGCGCTGTGCGGCGCGTCGTTCCGGGGAGATGCGGGGCATGTGACCACCTTACAGAACGGTCGTTCGCCATACGTGCCCGGCAGGAGTATCGTGGAGAACGATCATTCGTTTTGAATCTGGAGGTGACATGCCAGCCCACAGCACACTGCGCGGCGACCCTGCCTGGACCCCGCCAGCCATCACCGTGCGCGGCCTGCGCGTGGTGCGGGGCGGGCGAGAGGTGCTCCCCGGCATCGACCTCGACGTCCCCGCCGGGCAGGTCACGGGCCTGCTCGGCCCCTCGGGCAGCGGCAAGTCCACGCTCATCCGCGCCATCGTGGGAGTGCAGAAGGTCGCCTCCGGCGAGGTGACGGTGCTGGGCGAGCCGGCCGGGTCGCCGGCCAACCGGCATCGCGTCGGGTACGTCACCCAGTCGCCCGCGGTGTACACCGACCTGACCGTGCACGCGAACCTCGACTACTTCGCGACGCTCGCCGGGCTGCGCGGGGCCGCCCGGTCCGATGCGGTGGAGCGCACCCTCGCGCAGGTCGACCTGGGCTCCCATGCCGGGGCGCGGGTGGAGTCGCTCTCCGGCGGGCAGGCCTCCCGGGTCTCGCTGGGCGCGGCGCTGGTGGCCGACCCGGACGTGCTGGTGCTGGACGAGCCGACCGTGGGCCTGGACCCGGTGCTGCGGCGCTCGCTGTGGGAGCTGTTCGCCGAGCTCGCGGCGCAGGGGCGGACGCTGCTGGTCTCGAGCCACGTGATGGACGAGGCCACCCGGTGCGACCGGTTGGTGCTCCTGCGGGAGGGGCGGGTGCTGGCCGGGCTCACCCCATCGGAGCTGTTGGAGCGGACGGGGGCGGAGGATGCCGAAGGGGCCTTCCTGCGGCTGATCGAGGAGGAGGGGCGATGAGCCCGATGCGGACCCTCGCCACTGCGCGGCGCGTGCTGCGGCAGCTGGTGGGCGACAAGCGGACGATGGCGCTGCTGGTGGTGGTGCCGGCGGCCCTGCTGGCCCTGCTGGGGTGGGTGTTCGACTTCTCCGGGGTGTACGACCGGATCGGGCCCGTGCTGCTGCCGATCTTCCCGTTCGTGGTGATGTTCGTGGTGACCTCGATCGCCACCCTGCGCGAGCGGCAGTCCGGCACGCTGGAGCGGTTGCTGACCACGCCGCTGGCGCGCTTGGACCTGCTGGCCGGGTATGCGCTGGCCTTCCTGGTGATGACCGTGCTGCAGATTGCGGCAACCTCGGCGGTGGCCTGGTGGCCGGGGTTGGAGGTGGCCGGGCCGTGGTGGGCGCTGGTGCTGGTGGCGCTGGCCGCGTCCTTCCTGGGGACGGCGCTCGGGTTGTTGGCCAGTGCGTTCGCGCGGACGGAGTTCCAGGCGGTGCAGTTCATGCCGGCGTTCGTGCTGCCGCAGTTCCTGCTGTGTGGGCTGCTGGTGCCGCGTGAGGCGCTGCCGCGGGTGCTGGAGTGGGTGAGCGCCGTGCTGCCGCTGAGCTACGCGGTGGATGCGGTGTCGGCTGTGCGGGACCAGGCCGCCGTGGGCGGTGACCTGTGGCGGCCGTTGGCGGTGCTGTTGGGGTTCGCCGTGGTGGCGCTGGTCGGTGCGGCGCTGACGTTGCCCCGCCGGACCGAGTGAGGCGGGGGCGGCCGCGTCGAGTCGTCGTTGGTGGCGCTCCTGGTGGCCGGCGCCCCATCGAGTCGTCGCTTTTGGGGCTCAGCGGTCTGTTCGTCGTAGTTGGGCCGAAACGGGCCTGATTCTCCCCAAGAGCGACGAACCGATGCGGGCGGCCCCAAGAGTGACGAACCGTTTCGAGGTCCCCTGAACCCCGGCCGGCGGTGCCATGAGCGACGGACCGGGGGGAGTCAGCGCGGCAAAGGTGAACCCAGCACGCCGTATTCGTCGTGCTGGGTTCACCTTTGCCGCGCCGGCTCCTGATGGGAGCGGCCAGGGCGGCCACTTCGCCACAAGGGAGCAGCTTGGGGTGGCCAGGGCGGCCACCGCGCCACACGCCGCCCACACACCACACGCCGCCCGCGCCCCGCCCCACCCCGCCCCCGGCTCGCCGGAGCCGGTTTTCCGCGCCGTGCTGCCGAAGCCGATCAGACACAACATGTGGGGGTGGCGCCGCGCCGAGGACCCCGTATATGGTGCGGGTGCTGGTTCTCCCCGGCAGTGCCGCCCGCCCGATGTGGGTGCGCCACGGCATCGCGGGGGAGAGGCAAGAGGGAACCCGGTGAGACCCCGGGACTGCCCCGCAGCGGTATTCGGGAACGACCGCCGTCAACAGCACTGGGTGCAGCCAGCACCCGGGAAGCGACGGCCAGTAGGCACCCGTCCGGCACCTGCCGGATGCCTCGGCGACGAGGACGCCCGTGAGTCCGAAGACCTGCCAGCGCCCGCCCGGAAACCCGGGTGGAACGTCGAGCCGCGCGGGACGGCTTGCGGACGTGTCGACCCCGGCACGCGCACGGTGCCCCTGGAGGGGCAACGCAGCGCACGTGGTGCACCGCACCGCTGCACGATGCCGTGTGCCCACCCGGGTCGGTGTGGCCGTGCCCCCTCGCGGTGAGAGCTCGCGAGGAGAGAGTGTGACGACCAGCCCCACCACCGGCACCAGCCCCACCACCGACACCGCCCAGCCGGCCGACCAGCCCACCCTGGAGGGCGTCCCCACCACCCCCGCCCGCACGACCATGCGGGTGGTCAAGCGCAGCGGCGAGCACGAGCAGGTCGACGTCACCAAGATCGTCGCCGCCGTGGAGCGCTGCTGCGAGGGGCTGCCGGAGGTCGACCCGCTGCGCGTCGCCACCAAGACCATCTCCGGCCTCTACGACGGCGCCACCACCGCCGAGCTCGACAAGCTCGCCATCGCCACCGCGGCCGAGATGACCTCCACCGAGCCGCAGTACTCCGCCCTCGCCGGACGCCTCCTGGCCGGGGTGATCGACAAGGAGGTCCGCGGCCAGGGCATCGGCAGCTTCTCCGCCGCCGTCCGCACCGGCCACGAGCAGGGCCTCATCGGGGACGAGACCGCCGCCTTCGTCGCCGCCCACGCCCGCATGCTGGACGATGCGGTCGCCCGCGCCCAGGCCCGCCACGCCGACTGGCGCTTCGAGTACTTCGGCCTGCGCACGGTCAACGACCGCTACCTGCTGCGCCACCCGCTGACGCGCGCCGTCATCGAGTCCCCGCAGTACTGGTTCATGCGCGTGGCCGCCGGGCTCTCCCACACCGCCGAGGAGGCCATCGAGTTCTTCGGGCTGCTCTCCTCCCTGGCCTACCTGCCCTCCAGCCCGACACTGTTCAACGCCGGCACCCGCCACACGCAGATGTCGAGCTGCTACCTCATCGACTCCCCGCGGGACGAGCTCGACTCCATCTACGAGCGCTACCACCAGGTGGCCAAGCTGTCGAAGTTCGCCGGCGGCATCGGCCTGGCGTTCTCCCGCATCCGGTCCCGCGGGGCGCTGATCCGCGGCACCAACGGCCACTCCAACGGCATCGTCCCGTGGCTGCGCACGTTGGACTCCTCGGTGGCCGCGGTCAACCAGGGCGGCCGGCGCAAGGGCGCCGCGTGCATCTACCTGGAGCCGTGGCACCCGGACATCGAGGAGTTCCTCGAGCTGCGCGACAACACCGGCGAGGACGCGCGCCGCACCCACAACCTCAACCTCGCCCACTGGATCCCGGACGAGTTCATGCGCCGGGTGGAGGCCGATGGCGAGTGGTCCCTCATCGACCCCGACGCGGTGCCCGAGCTGCCCGACCTGTGGGGCGAGGCCTTCGATGCGGCCTACCGCGCCGCCGAGGCGCGCGGCGACGTGGTGCGCACCGTCTCCGCCCGCGCCCTCTACGGCCGGATGATGCGGACGCTCGCCCAGACCGGCCAGGGCTGGATGACCTTCAAGGACCGCGCCAACGCCGCCTGCAACCAGACCAGCGACGACCAGACCCCGCGCGTGGGCGCCGACGGCACGGTGCAGCCCGCGCCCGTGGTGCACCTGAGCAACCTGTGCACGGAGATCATCGAGGTCACCAGCGACACCGAGACCGCCGTGTGCAACCTGGGCTCGGTGAACCTCGCCCAGCACGTCCGATGGAGTGACGGCACCACGGGCGCGCGACCGACCGACCCGTCGGCGACGGCCACCGGCATCGATGAGGTGAAGCTGCGGTCGACCGTGCGGCTGGCGGTCACGTACCTGGACCGCGTCATCGACATCAACTACTACCCCTCGGAGCAGGCGGCGGCGTCCAACCCGCGCTGGCGCCCCATCGGGCTGGGGTCGATGGGGTTGCAGGACGTGTTCTTCGCGCTGCGGATGCCGTTCGACTCGCCCGAGGCGCGCCAGCTGAGCACGCAGATCGCCGAGGAGATCCAGCTCTCCGCGCTGGAGCGTTCGGCGGAGCTCGCCGAGCAGTTCGGGGCGCACCCGAGCTTCGACGAGACCCGTGCCGCGAAGGGCCAGCTGCAGCACGACATCTACGGCGCCACCCCCACGCAGACCGCGCGCTGGGCGGCGGTGCGCGCCCGCATCGCCGAGCACGGGCTGCGGAACTCGCTGATGGTGGCCATCGCGCCCACGGCGACCATCGCCTCCATCGCGGGCTGCTACGAGTGCATCGAGCCGCAGGTGAGCAACCTGTTCAAGCGCGAGACGCTCTCGGGCGAGTTCATGCAGGTGAACGCCGCCCTGGTGCGCGAGCTGAAGTCGCACGGCCTGTGGACCGATGCGGTGCGCGAGAAGCTGAAGACCGACAACGGGTCGGTGGCGGGCATCGCGGACCTGCCGGCCGAGGCGCGTGAGCTGTTCCGCACGGCCTGGGAGCTGCCGCAGAAGGCGCTCATTGAGATGGCCGCGGCCCGGCAGGCGTTCGTGGACCAGTCCCAGAGCCTGAACCTGTTCATCGAGAGCCCGAACATCGGCAAGTTGTCGTCGATGTACCTGTACGCGTGGAAGGCCGGGCTGAAGACCACGTACTACCTGCGCTCGCGTCCGGCCACGCGCATCCAGCAGGCCACCGTGGCCGGGGTGCGCGCCGGGGCCGCCTGGGGTGCTGGCGTGCCGGCAGGTGCCGGCGGTGGCCAGCCCGCCGCGGCAGGTGCCCCGGGAGCGGTCGGTGGGCTCACCGCATCGGAGCCGGTGAGGACCTTCACCGACGAGGAGGCGCTCGCCTGCTCGCTGGAGAACCCCGAGGCCTGCGAGGCCTGCGAGTGACCACCCAGCACGCCATCACCACCGAGGAGAAGACGATGACCGACGACGCCCACCTCGAGGCCGACCTGCACGATGCGGTGAAGCAGGGCGCGAACCTGCTCGACCCCGGCATGTCGCTGACCCTGCGCCCGATGCGCTACCCGCAGTTCTACGAGATGTTCCGCGACGCCATCAAGAACACCTGGACCGTGGAGGAGATCGACCTCCACAGCGACCTGTCCGACCTGCACAACAAGCTCTCCGATGCCGAGCGGCACCTGGTGAGCCGGCTGGTGGCCTTCTTCGCCACCGGCGACACCATCGTGGCGAACAACCTGGTGCTGAACCTGTACGAGCACATCAACTCCCCGGAGGCGCGGCTGTACCTGAGCCGGCAGCTGTTCGAGGAGGCCGTGCACGTGCAGTTCTACCTGACCCTGCTCGACACCTACGTGCCCGATGAGGCCGAGCGCTTCGAGGCCTTCGCGGCGGTGGAGAACATCCCCTCCATCCGCACCAAGGCGGAGTTCTGCTTCAGGTGGATCGACTCCATCGAGAACCTCGGGAAGCTGGAGACCAAGGAGCAGCGGCGCCAGTTCCTGCTGAACCTGATCTGCTTCGGCACCTGCATCGAGGGCCTGTTCTTCTACGGCGCGTTCGCGTACGTGTACTTCCTGCGCTCGCGGGGGCTGCTGAACGGGCTCGCCTCGGGCACCAACTGGGTGTTCCGCGACGAGTCGATGCACATGGCCTTCGCGTTCGAGGTCGTGGAGACCGTGCGCAGCGAGGAGCCCGACCTCTTCGATGCGGAGATGGCCGGCCAGGTGCGCCAGATGCTCATGGAGGCCGTCGATGCGGAGGCGCAGTTCGCCGAGGACCTGCTGGGCATGGGCGTGGCCGGCCTCTCGGTGGCCGACATGCGCGCCTACCTGGAGAACGTGGCCGACCGCCGCGCCGTGCAGCTGGGCATGCCGGAGATCTACGGCACCAGGAACCCGCTGGCGTTCATGGAGCTGCAGGACGTGCAGGAGCTGAGCAACTTCTTCGAGCGCCGGGTGTCCGCCTACCAGGTGGGCGTGGAGGGCAGCGTGTCCTTCGACGAGGACTTCTGAGCCCACCGCACACACCACCGCCGGCCGCCCCTCGATGAGCAGGGGCGGCCGGCGGTCTGCGGGGGTGCGTCAGACGCGCACGGGGTCCGGGCCGTTCAGGCGGTTGTCCTCCTCCGTGGACTCGGACGGGTCCGAGGCGAGCCCACCTTGGCCTCCACCCGGGATGGGATCCGTGGACGGCGTCAGCGGCGTGGCGCTGAGGTTCAGCACCATCGTGGAGCCGGCCGGGATCGTCTGGTCCAGGCGCCAGGAGCTGTCGAGTCCTTCGTCGTTGGTCTGCTTGGAGAGGGTGACCGGCTCACCGTCGAGGGTCGCTGACTCCAGCTGGAAGGTCTCGAAGTACGAGCCCCACGTGGTCACGCCGTCCTCGTCCACGTACGTGCCGTTGGCATACCAGAAGACGGCGGTGTCGGCGGGGATGGGGTTCGGGCCCTCGCTGGTGACGGTGAGGGTGGACGGGTAGGACATGTCCACGGTGCCGTCGCTGCACTCCACGCGCACGGTGTCGTAGGTGGCGGCGATGGCACCGTTCCACAGCTGGACCTCGCCGTGCTCCACCTCGGAGACGATCACGTTGTTGCCGGTGTCGAGGTCACCACCGGGGGTGTTGAGCTGCTTGGTGGTGGGGTGGTAGTCCGTACGCACCTCGGTGATGCCGTCGTCCGGCTGCATCGTGGAGCGGATGCTGGCGCCGGACCCCTCGCCCGGGGCGTAGGAAGCCGTGATGGGCCAGACGATGGTGACCAGGTCGCCATCGGTGGTGGTGGAGGGGCTGCCGAGGTCCGGTGCGTCCTCCGCGTGCACCTCACCGAAGAGGCGGCGGTCGTAGGAGTAGGTGAGTGTCACGCCCGTGGCCGGGGACGGCTCGTTGCCGACGTTGAGCCACTGGGTCTGGCCGAAGGAGAGGCGGTTGTACTCCGTGTTCTCGGGGTTGTGCCATTCGTAGATGCCGCCGGCCAGGCTCTCGAAGCGCAGGTCGTACCCGGCGCTGGCGGCCAGGGCCGGTGCAGCGGAGGCGGCGACGACGGCGGGGGCCGTCCAGGCCCCGGTGGTCATGAGCGTGCGACGTGTGATCGTTATGAATTTTCCCCTTGGAAGGAATCTGCTGTGACCTGCCCCACGCTAACGGGGTGATCCACGGCCCCCGTGGTCCCGAAGGCCCAGAAGCCCGCCACCGGGGTGGGGCTGTGGGAGGAGGCGCCCCCAGGACGCAGGCCGGCCGCCCTCCCCGCGAAGGAGAGGACGGCCGGTGTGGGGCGCAGCTCCGACAGACGTGCACGGGCTGCGGCGCGCTGTGAGGGGTCAGCGCACGGTGACGTCATCCACGAGGAAGGCGGTCTGCAGGTAGGCGTCCTCGGAGGCCGCGAAGCGCAGGGTCACCTCCTTGCCGGCCCAGGCCGAGAGGTCCACCGTCTTCACGGCGTAGGAGGACGACTTGTCCACGTTGGACCAGGTGCCCAGCACCGTGGTGCGACCGGAGGAGTCGACCACCTGGGCCTGCATGCGGTCGTAGACGGTGCTGCCGGTCTCCTCGGACTGCACGTTCAGGGCGAACAGCAGGCTCCGGGCGTCGGCCGGCAGGGTGAACCTCTGGCCCACCGAGGTGGTGTTGGTGGTGCCCTTCCCGCCCAGCAGCAGCTTGTAGCTGCCGCCGTTCGCGCCGTACCGGGCGGTCGTGATGCCGGCGGTGTCGCCGGTCCACCCGGTGGCGCCCTGCTCGAAGCCGCCGTTCACCAGCGGCTGGGAGGGGGCCGGGTCGCCCGGGTCGCCGGGGTCGGTGGCCCCGCCGGTCAGGGCCGTGGTGTCCAGGAAGTAGTTCGGGGAACCGTTCACCCCGGTGATGGTGTTGGGGGTTGCCGAGCTGCGCAGGGCGTTGGTCACCTGGGTCACCGTGGCCGTGGGGTTCTTCTCCAGGTACAGGGCCACGGCGCCGGCGACGTGCGGCGAGGCCATGGACGTGCCGGAGATGGTGTTCGTGGCCGTGTCGCTGGTGTGCCAGGCGGACGTCACGCTCGACCCGGGGGCCAGGATGTCCACGCACGAGCCGTAGTTGGAGAAGCTGGACAGGGTGTCGGTGTTGGTGGTGGAGCCCACCGTGATGGCCGAGCCCACTCGAGCCGGGGACACGTTGCACGCGTTCTGGGTCTCGTTGCCCGCCGCGACCACGGTGGGAACGCCGGCTGCCGTCATGCGCGTGAGGGCCTGGTCGATGGCGGTGTCGGAGGTGCCCCCGAGGCTCATGTTGGCCACGGAGGCACCGGTGGCGTTCTGGGCCACCCAGTCCATCCCTGCCACGATGCCGGCGCTGGAGCCGCGGCCGTCGCAGCCCAGCACGCGGACCGGCACGAGGGTGGTCTTCTTGGCCACGCCGTACCGGGTGCCGCCCATGGTGCCGGCGACGTGCGTGCCGTGGCCGTGGCAGTCGGCCGAGCCCTTGCCGTCGTTGATGGCGGTGACGCCCTGGAGCACGCGGCCCTGCAGGTCGGAGTGGGACGGGCGGATGCCGGTGTCCAGCACGTAGGAGGTCACGCCCTGGCCGGTCGCGTTGTAGGTGTAGGTGCCGTTCAGGGGCAGGTCGTCCTGGTCCACGCGGTCCAGGCCCCAGGTGGCGCCGGTCTGGGTCTCGTTGACGCTGAAGGTCTGGTTGCGCGAGACGGTGGCCACCGAGGGGTCGCGCTCCAGCTGCTTGACCTGGTGGGGAGTGAGGTCGGCGGTGAACCCGCCCAGGGTGTGGAATCGCTGGCCCACCCGCAGACCGCGCTCGGCCCACCTGTCGGCCTGCCGGTCGGTGGCGCGCTGCACGGCAGCCTTCGCCTGCGGGGCGGAGAGGGCCGAGGGGCCACGCTGTGCCTCCTCGGGGAGGTTCAGCATGACGATGTACTCGGCCTCGGAGACGTCGAGCACCTCCGCCTGCTGGGAGCTGGGGGCGGGCCCGGTGCCGGGCCCCGGGGAGGGGACCGCGGCGCCGGCGAGTGGGGCGGCGAGCAGGACGGCGGCGGTGGCGCCGAGGAGGCTGTGACGCGTGTTCATGAGGGGTTCTCCTGAGGAGGGGGAAGGGTGTGTGTTGCAGAAGGAACATCCACCCGGGACCCCCACCGGTCCAGCGCCGGGACCACACCCATACACAATCTTTACCGTGGGTTCTGTGGGGCACGTCCTCGACCACAGGATCTCCCGCCATGATGCGCTTTCCGTGGACGATTTCCACATGCGCAGATATTGGGGTGGGGCGCGGATCAGGCGTCCGGACGGGGCGCTGCACCCGGCCCGGGCGTCCCACCCCGCAGGGGCCCTCACCCGCCCTCACCGACGCCCGGTGAACCCCCGCATCGACTCCTGCACACCCATCAGGCGCAGCGCAGCGTCGCCGACGCGCACCGGCAGCGCCCGCGCGGCCAGCGCCGGCACCACGTGCCCGGGCAGCACCAGCCGCTCGCGCCCGGACTCCATGGCGTCCAGCACCCGCCGCGCCACGTCCTCGGGCTCCAGGATGGGCAGCACCGCCGAGAACCGGCTGGTCACGCCCTCGAACATCCCGGTGCTGATGTAGTAGGGGCACACCAGCAGCGTCCCCACTGGGGACCCCAGCTCGTGCAGCTCGTTGCGCAGCGAGTCGGTGAAGCCCACCGCGGCGTGCTTGCTGCCGGAGTAGTCCGTCTGCTGCGAGACCCCCACCATCCCGGCCAGGCTGGCGATGGTCACCACCAGCCCCCGCCGCCGCTCCAGCATTCCCGGCAGCACCGCCCGCGTCACCCAGTAGGGCGCCAGCGCGTTCACCTCGTAGGTGCGGCGGATCTGCTCGTCGGTGGCCTCGGTGAGGCGCTCGCCGGTCACCACGCCGGCGTTGTTCACCACCACGTCCACCGGCCCGAGCGTCGCCTCGGCCTCGCGCGCGGCGGCGCGCACCGCATCGGCATCGGTCACGTCCACCGTCTGCGCGAGGGCGCGCACATCCCCCTCCTCCGATGAGGTGAGGCCCGATGCGGTGGGACCCGCCGCCGTGATCTCACTCGCCACGGCGTCGGCGGCGGGCCCGTCGAGGTCCCAGAGCACCACGCGTGCGCCGCGCGCGGCCGCGCCCAGGGCGAGCAGGCGGCCGATGCCGGAACCCGCCCCGGTGACCAGGACGGTGGTGTCGTGCAGGGGTCGTTGCATGTCAGTCCTTCGTGATGCGGGGCCAGTTGCGGTTGCCGAACTCCCGGCGCCAGACCTCGCGCCAGGTGGGGACGTACAGGTCCTCCTCCACACGCATCCGGCGCCGGGCCAGGGTCCGGAACCAGACGATGGCCACGACGCCCAGCACGTAGGGCACGAACTGCACGGCCAGGGCGGTGCGGAAGGTCCGCAGGTCGTAGGCGCCACCCTGTGCATCCAGCACCACACCGATGCCCAGGATGGTCACCAGGGTGACGCCGAAGCCGGTCATGATGATGATGCCGGTCGCGCTGCCCAGCCGCTCGGAGGGGGAGAAGGTGCGGGCGAAGTCGAAGGCCACCGCGGAACCGGGGCCACCGGTCGAGAGCCCCACCACCCAGAGCACGAGCAGCCACGCCGGTGCGGGCCCGGGCCAGAGCTGGATCAGCGTGAACGGCAGCGCGTTGGCCAGGATCACCAGGATCACCAGGGTGGAACGGCGCAGCGGGTGGCGCTGGGTGAGGAAGCCCACCATCGGCCCGAAGACCAGGCCCAGGATCACGCTGAGTGTCAGCATCGAGGACGCGAAGGCGGCACTGCGCCCCTCACCCTCGGTGAGGTAGGGAAAGCCCCACATCATGGCGAAGACCATGGGGCCGAACACGGTGGCCGCGTGCGTGCTGGCGCCCAACCAGGTGCCGGGGTGACGCAGCACGGAGCCGATGCTGGTGCGCGGCCGGCGCGTGGGGTTGCGCCGCGGCTCGTCGCCCGCGGGGCGGTCGCGGATGAGGGTGACGGCCACCAGGCAGGCCACCGCGCTCGTGGCCGCGGCAGCCAGGAAGGCCGGCCGCCACCCGGCGCTGCCGAGCAGCGCCACCAGGGGCACGGCGGAGAGGATCTGCCCGAACTGGCCGGTCAGACCGGTGACCTGCGTCATCAGCGGCACGCGGGAGGGGGCGAACCAGGCCGGCACCAGGCGGATGGCCGAGGCGAAGGTCATGGCGTCACCGGCGCCCACCAGCACGCGGGCGGCGATGGCCCAGCCCAGGTCGGGCGCCAGCGCCATCGAGGCCTGGCCCACCATCATCAGGAAGGCGCCCAAGGTGATGAGCAGCCGGGAGCCGTAACGGTCCAGGGCCAGCCCGACGGGGATCTGCGCCAACGAGTAGACCAGCAGCTGCACCACCACGAAGGTGGCCACCACGCTGGCGCCCACCTCGAAGCGCTCGGCCGCGGGCACGGCCGCCACGCCCAACGAGCTGCGGTGGAACACCGCGATGGCGAACGCGAACGCCGCCGCGCCCCACACGAACCACGCCGAACGGGGCGTGGACGTGCGGGACGCGGCAGCGGACGGGGTGCGGCCGGTGGCCGCGGAAGAGCTCTGCTCCGGGCTCACTTCGGCGGCATGCGCAGCGCGCCGTCGAGCCGGATCACCTCACCGTTCAGCAGGGGGTTCTCCACCAGGTGACCCACGAGCGAGGCGTACTCCTCCGGGCGGCCCAGACGGGAGGGGTGCGGCACCATCGCCTCCAGGGTGGCCTTCACGTCGCCCGGCATGCCGGCCATCATCGGCGTCTCCATCACGCCCGGGGCGATGGTCATCACGCGCACGCCGTGGCTCGCCAGGTCGCGGGCCGCGGGGAGGGTGAGGGAGGCGATGGCGCCCTTGGACGAGGCGTAGGCGGCCTGCCCGATCTGCCCGTCGTAGGCGGCCACCGAGGCGGTCATCACCACCAGGCCGCGGTCACCGTGGCCGGTGTCCGCCTCGGTGCCGTCGTCGCCGGTGCGGACGTCGGACACCTGGTCGTTCTCGGCCATGGCCTCGGCGGCCAGGCGCAGCACGTTGAAGGTGCCCACCAGGTTGATGTCGATGACGGTCTTGTAGGTCTCCAGCGGCAGCACGCCCTTGCGACCCAGGATCTTGCCCGGCGTGGCCACCCCGGCGCAGTTCACCGCCAGCCGCAGCGAGCCCATCTGCGTGGCGCGCTCCACGGCGGCGGCCACCTGGTCGCCATCGCGCACGTCGGTGGCGCAGAAGGCCACCGAGTCCGGGCGCTCAGCGTTGAACTGCTCGGCCATCTCGGCACCCGGCGAGCCGGGCAGGTCCAGCATCACCACCTTGCCGCCGGCCTCCAGGACGCGGCGGGTGGTGGCGTGGCCCAGGCCGGAGGCGGCGCCGGTGACCAGAGCGACGAAGTCGGGCGTGATCTGCATCGGATTCCTTGTCAGGGGGTGCGTGGGTGGGCGTTCAGCCCAGGGACTTGAGCATGTCGCGGGCGATGACCATGCGCTGGATCTGGTTGGTGCCCTC
Source organism: Kytococcus sedentarius (assembly GCF_041937525.1). GTDB lineage: Bacteria > Actinomycetota > Actinomycetes > Actinomycetales > Dermatophilaceae > Kytococcus > Kytococcus sedentarius_A. Next base: position 1,508,030 of record NZ_CP169391.1, on the reverse strand, counting down.
GAAGATCTGCGTGATCTTGGCGTCGCGGAAGTAGCGCTCGGCCGGGAAGTCGGTGGTGTAGCCGTAGCCGCCCAGCACCTGGATGGCGTCCGTGGTCACCTTCATGGCCGTGTCCGAGGCGAACAGCTTGGCGATGGCGGCCTCGCGGCTGAACTTCTTGCCGGCGTCCTTGAGACGGGCGGCGTGCAGGTAGGTGGCGCGGGCCGCGGAGGTCTGCGCCTGCATGTCGGCGAGCATGAACTGCAGACCCTGGTTGTCGATGATCGGCTTGCCGAACTGCTCGCGCTCCGCGGCGTACTTCAGCGCCAGGTCGGTGGCGGCCTGCGCCAGACCGGTGGAGGCCGCGGCGATGCCCAGTCGGCCGGAGTCCAGTGCGGCCAGCGCGATGCCCAGACCCTTGCCGGGGGTGCCGATGAGGTTCTCACCCGGCACGGCCACCTTGTCGTAGATGACCTCGCGCACGGTGTCGGAGTGCAGGCCCATCTTGCGCTCGGGCTCGGCGAAGGTGAACCCGGGGGTGTCGCCGGGCACGTGGAAGCAGCTGATGCCCTTGCCGTCGTTCTCCCCGGTGCGGGCGAAGGTGGTGTAGAAGTCCGCGTGGCCGGCGTGGGAGATCCACATCTTGCCGCCGCTGATGGAGTACTGCTCGCTGCGCCCGGTCTCGTCGACCTCGCCGGAGCCGACGGCCCTGGTCTTCATGGAGGCCACGTCGGAGCCGGCAGCCGGCTCCGAGAGGCAGTAGGAGCCGAACCAGTCGCCGCCGATCATGCTGGGCAGCAGCCGCTCCTTCTGCTCCTGGGTGCCGTAGGTGTTGATGGGGAAGCAGGTCAGGACGTGGATGGAGACACCCACGCCGATCGCCATCCAGGCGCTGGACAGCTCCTCGATGCACTGCAGGTACACCTCGTACGGCTGGTTGGCGCCGCCGAACTCCTCCGCGAAGGGCAGGCCCAGCAGCCCGGCCTCGCCGAGCGTGTGGAACACCTCGGAGGGGAACTCGGCCTTCTTCTCGTACTCGTCGGCCTTGGGTGCCACCTCCTTGGCGGCGATGTCGCGGACGAGGGCGATGAGGTCTTCCGACTCCGGGGTCGGCATCAAACGTGTGACGGCCATGGGCACAGCGTAACGAGGCTCACAAGCGTGCGGGGCCGCACCGGTCGCCGGCCCCACCGGTCGCCGAGGCTCACCCCATCGGCCAGGGGGTCAGCTCCGTGAGCTTGCCGCTGCGCCCGTCGCCGGAGGAGCGCCCGGTCACGCGGCGCTTCACCCACGGCCCGGCGTGCGTGCGGGCCCACTCGCGGTGCTCGGCCCAGGTGGGGCGTGGTGCCTCGGCGAGCTCCAGCGGGTGGCGGAAGTCCCCCTCATCGGCCTCGGTGTGGCCCAGCGCGGCGAAGCCGGCGAGCGCGACGCGGCGGTGCCCCTCGGGGGTCATGTGGATGCGGTCGGCCGCCCACATGCGCCAGTCCTTGAGGAAGTGCAGGTCCCACTGGTTGAGCACGTAGCACCCGTGGCGCCCGGCGATGCTGAAGATGTGCGCGATGTACTGGCCCACCCGGCCCCGCGTCGCGCCGATGATGGGGGCGCCCACCGGGTCGGTCGGCGTCACCATCAGCACGTCGGCGCCGGTGGCGCGCAGTCGGGCGACGGCCCCGTCGAGCCGGGCCGCCAGGGCGTCGATGTCGGCGCGCGGCCGCAGGATGTCGTTGCCCCCACCCACGATGCTGACCAGCGTCGGCCCCGTCGCGCCCTCGACGAGCTGCACCGCCGCATCGGTCTGCGGCCCGGCGACGTCGGCGAGCAGCCGCCCGCGCACCGCGAGGTTCGCGTAGTGGAACGGGGCGTTCTCGTGCTCGTTGGCCAGCATCGTGGCCAGGCGGTCGGCCCAGCCGGAGAAGTCGCCGGCGGTGACGTGCTCGTCATCGGACATGCCCTCGGTGAACGAGTCGCCGATGGCGATGTAGTTGGCCCACGGCCGCGGGGTGGTGGCCAGGTGGCGCAGGGGGGCGATGCCGGAGCCGGGCACCCGCCAGTCACTCACCTCGGGCTGGCCGGTGGGGGTGGTCGGGTCGCTCACGTCAGGCTCCAGTCGATGGGTTCGGCTCCTTGCTCGGAGAGCAGGCTATTCGCGCGGGTGAAGGGGCGCGATCCGTGGAACCCGTGTCGGGCGCTCATCGGCGAGGGGTGCGGGGACTCGATGCAGGGCATCGGTGCGAGCAGCGGGGCCAGGTTGCGGGCGTCGCGGCCCCATAGGATGGCGACGGCCGGGTGGCCGGCCGCAGCGCGCTCGCCCAGGGCACGGATCGCCAGCTCGGTGATGGCCTCCCAGCCCCTGCCCCGGTGGGCGGCGGGCTTGCCGGGCTGCACCGTCAGGCAGCGGTTGAGCAGCATGACGCCCTGACCGAACCAGGGAGTGAGGTCGCCGCTCTGCGGGCGCTCGCAGCCGGTGTCCTCCACCAGCTCGGTGAAGATGTTGTTCAGGGAGCGCGGCACGGGGCGGACGTCCGGGGCCACGGAGAAGCTCAGGCCCACCGCGTGCCCGGGGGTGGGGTAGGGGTCCTGGCCCACGATGAGGACCCGCACCGCATCGAGGGGCAGGGTGAAGGCGCGCAGGATGCTGTTGCCGGGCGGGAGGTAGCCACGGCCGGCGTCGTTCTCGGCGCGCAGGAAGGTGCCGAGCTCGGCGAGGGTCTGCGCGGCGGGTTCGAGGACGGGCAGCCACGAGTCGTGGACCTGGCCGGCGAAGGTGGGGTGGTTCACCCGGCAACCGTACGCACCGGTGCGGGGTTGAGAACCGCACCGGTGCGGAGTTGGGGTGCCCCTGCCGCCTGCCCGCACCTGAAACACGCACCGGTGCGGGGATCGGGCGTCGTCGCCGCTGGGCACGTCGTGAGATGCGCACCGGTGCTGAGGTGGACTGTCGAGATGCGGCTTGGTGCGGAGTTCGCTGAGGAGGGCAGGCGAGTTCCGCATCGGTGCGGAGTTGGGGTGGCCCTGCCACCTGCCCGCACGTGAAACACGCACCGGTGCGGGTCTCGGGCGTCGTCGCCGCTGGGCCCGTCGTGAGATGCGCACCGGTGCTGAGGTGGACTGTCGAGATGCGGCTTGGTGCGGAGTTCGCTGAGGGGGGGGCAGGCGAGTTCCGCACCGGTGCTGAGGTGGACTGTCGAGATGCGGCTTGGTGCGGAGTTCGCTGAGGGGGGCAGGCGAATTCCGCACCGGTGCGGAGTTGGGGTGTCCCTGCCACCTGCCCGCACGTGAAACACGCACCGGTGCGGGGATCGGGCGCCCGCGAGGAATGACACGCGTGTGATTCCGCCGGTAGGCTGGCCCGCATGGGTGCAGCTGAGCAGACGACCGGGACCGCGCAGGCCGAGGGGCTGTCGGCGCGCGACCGCGAGATCCTGGCCTTCGAGCGCCAGTCGTGGCGGTACGCCGGGGCCAAGGAGCAGGAGATCCGCGAGCTCTTCGGCATGACCACCACCCAGTACCACCAGCGCCTCAACCAGCTGCTCGACTCCGAGGCCGCGCTCGCCGCGGACCCGCTGCTGGTCAAGCGCCTGCGCCGCCAGCGCGACGCCCGCCACACCACCCGTCTGGCCGCACGGCAGCGCACGCGCACGCAGTGAGGCGCGCCCCGCACTGATCTGACGGGGGATTGTCGATGGGGGAGCAGCCCACCACGGGCTCCACGGGCACCAAGGTGTCCAAGTACCAGACCGCCGAGGTGTGGTCCACGACGGTGCAGGGTCACCGCATCGAGGGACGGTTCGCCGGGGGCTGGCCGGAGAAGACGGTCTGGCTCGACGTCGACGGCACCACCGTGGGGCGGGCGAGCAACGACACCACCGTCCGGGTCACCGCATCGACCGGCGCCCTGACGAACGCCGGGTGGAGCGGTGCCGAGCGTGGGCCGTTGGGCTTCGGCGGCGGCGTGGAGCTGGAGGTGCGGCACGCGCAGGGGAAGCCGTACGACATGGACCTGCTGCCCGAGGGGACCACGGCGCGGGGGCGTCGCATCGCCCTGGAACCGCCGGCCGGCAGTGCGGGGGAACGCTTCCAGCAGCTGCGGGAGCGGCGTCCGCGGGTGGCGGCACTGCGGCACCTGCTGCTGCGGCTGGGCTTCCTCCTGGTGCCCCTGCTGATCCTGCTGGTGGAGCCGGTACTGGCGCTGCTCCGCCGCCTGCTGGACGCGCTGGGCGTCACCCTGCCGCGGATCCCGTGGCCGGACCTGCCGAGCCTGCCGCGGATCCCGTGGCCGGACCTGCCGAGCCTGCCGCGGATCCCCTGGCCCGACCTGCCGGACCTGCCGGACCTCCCCAGCCTGCCCCGCATCCCCTGGCCCGACCTCTCCTGGCTGTTCGACCCCATCCGCCCGCTCATCGAGTTCCTGCAGGACAACGGCCGGCTCATCGGCGCACTCGTGGTCGGCTTGGCGCTCGCGGCCACCGAAGTGCGCCGGCAGCGGGCCCGCCGGGAGACTCGCGATGCCGAGCGCCAGGTGGAGCTGGAGCGCCTCGCCCGCGCGATGCGGCAGGTCGCCGACCGCGGCGAGTCCGGGGACTGACAGCTCAGCCCGGCCACACGCCGCTGGCCCCGCGCCGGTGCGAGCCCAGCAGGTGCGTGTCCACCATGCCGATGGCCTCCATCAACGCAAACATCGTCGTCGGCCCCACGAACACGAACCCTCGCTTCTTCAGCGCCTTCGACAACGCCACCGACTCCGGCGAGCTCGTCGGCACCTCCGCCACCCGCAGTGGCCGTGGGGTGTCCTCGGGCTGGAAACCCCAGACGAACTCGCCCAGCCCACCGTCCTCGCGCAGCGCCACCGTGGCCCGGGCATTGGTCACCGTCGCCTCGACCTTGCGCCGGTTGCGCACGATGCGGGCGTCCCCCATCAGCCGCTCGACCTCCACCGGCCCGAAGGCCGCCACCGCATCGGGATCGAACCCGGCGAACGCCTCCCGGAAGGCCGTCCGCTTGCGCAGGATCGTTGCCCACGACAGCCCCGACTGGAAGGCCTCCAGGCTCAGCCGTTCGAAGAGCCCGGCCTCGTCGCGCACCGGCATGCCCCACTCGGTGTCGTAGTACTGCCGCATCAGGTCACTTCCGTCGCCCCACGGGGTGCGCGCCAGGCCGTCGGCGCCGATGACCACCTCGGAGCCCTCCGGAACACGCCCCGACGTGCCCGATGCGGTGACGCCCCCGCCGCTCATCGCTCCAGTCCCGTCACGCGCAGGGTCAGATTGAGCCGTCCCGGCAGCCCGGCCTCCACCTGGGCGGCGGCCACCGCGTCGGGCGCGGTGCCGGGGTGGATCCGCGGCACCCCGTGGAAGGCCCGCCGTGCCGGCCCACCGAAGACCACCAGGTCGCCGGACTCCAGGCGGATGTCGGTCCACGGCCGGGTGCGGGTCTCGGTGTTGCCGAAGCGGAAGGTGCACGCCTCGCCGACCGAGAGGGAGACGACCGGCGCCTCGGTGAGCTCGTCGGCGTCCCGGTGCATCCCCATCGAGGTGTCGGGCAGGTAGTGGTTCACCAGCGCGGCGTCGGGGGTGGCGTCCGCCCAGGCGTCGAACCCGGTGGCCGCCACGGCCCGCCGGTAGACCCGCACCATCCAGTCCGGCACCGGCAGCGGCGCCGATGGGGGGCGCGTCCCCTCATCCGGCGACTCGATGCCGGGCGCCTCCCGTGCGTAGCCGCCGCTGGTCCACACCCACCCGAAGGGCACCATCGCCACGCTCATGCGACCGCCGCGCACGGCGGGCCGGTGGGCGGGCACGGGACCGGCCGCCCAGGTGGACCACTGGCGCACCACCCAGGTCTGCTGCCCCGCATCGAGCCACCCCGGCACCCACTGGCACCCCGGTGCCACCTCCCGGGCGGGGCGGGGGAGGGTCTCGTCGCCGAACAGGGCGCCCACGGTCAGGTCACACGGCCGGGTCGGACGGCCCGTCGTGCATCTGACGCAGCAGCACCCCCGTGGACTCCAGCACGTCGCCGAAGGCCTCCGGCCCCTGGGTGAAGTGGTACTCACGGGCGACGATGCCCACCTCGGCGGCGCCGGCCACGTTGTCCGGGCGGTCGTCCACGAAGACGACCTCCTCGGGGCGCACGGGGAAGCCCGCCTCGGCCTCGGCCGCCAGGATGCGGCGGAAGAACTCGGGGTCCGGCTTGGCCACGCCCACGCGGGAGGAGGTGTACACCTCATCGCTCAAGTCGGCGAAGGCGCCCGACTCGTCCAGCCAGGCCGCGCGGTGGGGCTGCTGGTTGGTGGCCATGGCCACGCGGATCCCGCGCCGGCGGGCGGCCAGCACCATGGCTCGCTCCTCCTCCAGGGCGACGGTGTTGTGCCACAGGGTGGCGGTCGTCTCGGGGTCGGCGGTGTTGTCGTGCTCGCGCAGCACCGAGGCGATGACCTCGGGGAAGGTCGGGTCCTCCTCGCCGCCGGAGAGCAGGGACACCTCGGCCACGAAGATCTCGTCCAGCACGGCCCGGGCCCGACCCCACAGGGCGGTGTCCTCGGCCAGGTCGTTCGGAGAGCGGTCCCACCCCGCGGCGAGGTGGGCCAGCGCGTCATCGCGCCAGGTGTCGGGCATGCGCTGGATCACGGCGTCGGCGTCCAGCAGGAGCAGTCGCACGGTGGAGGGCTGAGGGGTGGCCATGGGCCCGATTCTCCCACTGACGGCCCGGCGCCGGGTGGGCCCGGGGGCGGGGTGTGCGGCGGCTGGCGCTGGCCGTGGCGGGGGGTGTGGGCACGCTTTGCACTCTCGGGTCGAGAGTGCCAAAATCTCACTTGGCACTCGGCGGCTCCGAGTGACAGGTCGCGGGCCACGCGGCCGAGGACAGTGCCCCTCGGTCGGCCCAGCAGACGGCATGGGGCCGTGCCGGGTGAATGACAACCGACCACAGGTCGAGGGGTCGATGCCGGGCGGTCCACACCGCATCGGCGTGCCCCGTCCGTCGCGGGCGACCGGTGGTCAGCCACTACGTGTGTGGGAGGAACCACCGATGGCCAAGACCATTGCGTTCAACGAGGAGGCCCGCCGCGGCCTCGAGCGCGGCATGAACACCCTTGCCGACGCCGTGAAGGTGACGCTCGGCCCCAAGGGCCGCAACGTCGTGCTGGAGAAGAAGTGGGGCGCCCCCACCATCACCAACGACGGTGTCTCCATCGCCAAGGAGATCGAGCTCGACGAGCCCTACGAGCACATCGGTGCCGAGCTCGTGAAGGAGGTCGCCAAGAAGACCGACGACGTCGCTGGTGACGGCACGACGACGGCGACCGTCCTGGCCCAGGCCATGGTCCGTGAGGGCCTGCGCAACGTGGCCGCCGGCGCCAACCCGATGGGGCTGAAGCGCGGCATCGAGCAGGCCACCCAGGCCGTGTCCGACGAGCTGCTGAACATGGCCAAGGACATCGACACCAAGGACCAGATCGCCTCCACCGCGTCCATCTCGGCCGCGGACCCGGAGATCGGCCAGGTCATCGCCGAGGCGATGGACAAGGTCGGCAAGGAGGGCGTGATCACGGTCGAGGAGAGCAACACCTTCGGCATCGAGCTCGAGCTCACCGAGGGCATGCGCTTCGACAAGGGCTACATCTCCCCGTACTTCGTCACCGACACCGACCGCATGGAGGCGGTGTTCGAGGACCCGTACATCCTGCTGGTGAACTCGAAGATCGGCGCCATCAAGGACCTGCTGCCGCTGCTGGAGAAGGTCATGCAGTCCGGCAAGCCGCTGGTGATCATCGCCGAGGACGTCGAGGCCGAGGCGCTGGCGACCCTGATCGTCAACAAGGTGCGTGGCAACTTCAAGTCCGTGGCCGTGAAGTCCCCGGGCTTCGGTGACCGTCGCAAGGCGATGCTGGGCGACATGGCCATCCTGACCGGTGGCCAGGTCATCTCCGAGGAGGTCGGCCTGACCCTGGAGAACGCCGAGCTGGACATGCTGGGCACCGCCCGCAAGGTCGTGGTGACCAAGGACGAGACCACCATCGTGGACGGCGCCGGTGACGACGCCCAGGTGCAGGGTCGCGTCAACCAGATCCGTGCCGAGATCGAGAACTCGGACTCGGACTACGACCGCGAGAAGCTGCAGGAGCGCCTCGCCAAGCTGGCCGGCGGCGTGGCCGTCATCAAGGCCGGTGCCGCCACCGAGGTGGAGCTCAAGGAGCGCAAGCACCGCATCGAGGACGCGGTGCGCAACGCCAAGGCCGCCGTGGAGGAGGGCATCGTCGCCGGTGGTGGCGTGGCCCTTCTGCAGGCTGCCGCCAAGGCGTTCGACGGTCTGAAGCTCGAGGGCGACGAGGCCACTGGTGCCGAGATCGTCCGCGTGGCCTCCAGCGCCCCGCTGAAGCAGATCGCCATCAACGCCGGCCTCGAGGGCGGCGTCGTGGCGGAGAAGGTGCGCACCCTCAAGCCCGGTGAGGGCCTGAACGCGGCCACCGGCGAGTACGTCGACATGATCGCCGAGGGCATCATCGACCCGGCCAAGGTGACCCGTTCCGCGCTGCAGAACGCGGCCTCCATCGCCGCGCTGTTCCTCACCACCGAGGCCATCGTGGCCGAGAAGCCGGACAACAGCAGCAACGCTGCCGGCGGCGCCGACATGGGCGACATGGGCGGCATGGGCTTCTGATCCCACATCGCGCCGGGCCGGCCTCGATGCCGGTCCACGCCTGACGACGGGCGGCCACCTCACGGAGGTGGCCGCCCGTTCGCGTGTCCGATGGGGTGGGGGGCGCCCGCGTGTGGCGAAGTGGCCGCTGCGCGAGGTTCCCGTGTGGCGAAGTGGTTGCCGCGCGGGTTCCCGTGTGGCGAAGTGGTCGCTGCGCGGGGTTCCCGTGTGGCGAAGCGGTCGCCCCAGCAGCCGCTCTGTCACACGCGCCGGGTGAGGGGCAGCCGATACGTCACATGCCCCTGGTGCCCAACAGCCAGAACGTCGCACGCCCCACGGAAGCCAGCGGCACCAGCAGCCCCTGTCGCTGTGTCGCGAACTACTGCTTCTTGCGGACGCCGTCCCGGCGGAGGTACTCGAAGACGATGCCCACCACGATGGCAAAGGGGATGCCGGGCGTCGACAGGTTGTCCCACGAGGTCAGGAGCCGCAGGAGCAGGGTCACAACTAGCCACGTGACCATCATGATCGCACCGTAGATCGCGGCACGGACCCAGCTGAACTCCGTGGGTGGCGTCTTGGAGTCGATCGTGTTCATGTCCATGCCCCCAGCACACCGCACTGCAGGTCACAGCACATCCAGCCAGCGGATGACCTGTCAGCCGCTTCGTCGCACGCTTCGCGGATCCAGCCGCCGAACGCCACATGGGCCCGTGTTTCCCGAAACGGCCCGTTTCCCGCGCAGGAAAACACGCCATCCCAGGAAACACCTCAGTCCAGCTCCGGGGGCAGCGGTTCGGCGTGCACGACCTCCAGTCCGCTCACCGCTCGGGTCAGCACCACGTACAGCCGCCGCAGCCCCGTGCGGCGGTCGGGCTCGTCGGCCACGATGCGGGCCGGCTCGGCCAGCACCACCCGGTCGAACTCCAGCCCCTTCGCCAGCCCGGCCGGCAGCACCGTCACGCGCGGCACCTCCCCGGCGAGACCCTCCGGGTGCGCCGCGGCCAGGGCCGCGCCCACCGCATCGACCATCCCCGCCGGCACGATCACGCCCACCGAGCCCTCGTGCGCCAGCGCCCGACCCACCGCCTCGGCCACCCCGGCCACGAGCCCCTCAGCGCTGCCAGCCACGGCCGTGCACCGCAGCTCACCGGGGTCCTGCCGCACCGCCTCCGGCGCGCGCAGCCCCGGCGCGATGTGCGGCAGCAGCCGGGCCGCGAGCGCGATGACGGCGCCCGGCACACGGAACCCGCGAACCAGCTCCTCCACGTGCGAGCCCTCCGCGCCCAGGTGGCGCAGCGTCTCGGCCCACGACGCGGTGGCCCACGGGGTCGTCCCCTGCGCGATGTCCCCCAGCACCGTCAGCGACCCGGTGCTCGCCCGCCGCCCCACGGCCCGCAGCTGCATCGGCGACAGGTCCTGTGCCTCGTCGAGCACCACGTGCGCCCGCGACGGGGTCCGCTCCACGGCATCGCCCGCCTCGTCCAGCAGCGCGATGTCGGCCACGGACCACCGCGCCGACCTCGGGCTCCGGGGCGCCCTGTCCCACAGCAGCAGCGACTGCTGATCCGGCGACAGCACGTCCTCGGCCGCGCGGGCCAGCACGTCCGCGTCACCGAGCAGCTCGAACACCACCCGCGCGGGGTCCAGCACCGGCCAGTGCGCCTTCACGTACGCCTTCATCGGCGCCGAGCGCGCCACCGCATCGGCCACCCGGTCGTCCGGGGAGTCGCCCGCGGCCTCCATCTGCAGCAGCACCCGGTGCGCGAGCCGCCGCGCGAACATCTCCCGCGCCGCCGCGTACCGCGCACCCCGCTCGCGCAGCTCGTCCACGACCTCCCGCGCCTCGTACGCCGGCACCCGCCACCTGCGCGCACCACGCGGCACCACCAGCGCCTCGGTCGGCTCGACCACACGCCCCCAGATGGCGCGGTGCAGCACCTGCGCCATCCGCGCGTCGCCCTTGAGCGTGGCCACCGGCGCCTCGTCGGTGCCGGTGGGCGGGATCTCGAGCAGGTCCTCGATGGTGGTGTGCTCCACCTCCACCTCGCCCAGGGCCGGCAGCACCTGCGCCACGTGGTCCAGGAAGGCGCGGTTCGGCCCCACCACCAGCGCCCCACCGCGGGCCAGGCGGGTCGGGTGGGTGTACAGCAGCCACGCCACCCGGTGCAGCCCGACGGCCGTCTTGCCGGTGCCCGGGGCGCCCTGCACGCAGACGGTCGTGGCGACATCGGCGCGCACGATCTCGTCCTGCTCGGGCTGGATGGTGGAGACGATGTCGCGCATCGGCCCCGTGCGCGGGCGCTCGATCTCGCGGGCGAGCAGGTCCGATGCGGTGTGCTCGCCCCGCGCGTCCGCCGGCCCTCCGTCACCCGCACCCTCGTGCGCCGCCAGCAGGGGCTCGTCCTCGAAACCGGTCAGTCGCCCGTCCTCCACGCCGAAGCGGCGACGCAGGCTCACCCCCATCGGGTCGGTGGAGGATGCGCGGTAGAAGGCGGTGGCGACCGGTGCCCGCCAGTCGATGACCAGCGGGTTGCCGCCGGCGTCGGTGATGTGGCGGCGGCCCAGGTGCCAGCTCTCCACGGCGCCACCGGCGGACCCGGTCCCGTGCCCCTCGGCGAGGTCGAGGCGACCGAAGAACAGGGCGGAGTGACCGTCATCGGTCAGGGAGAGGGCGCGATGGTGGAGCGTGGCCTTGAGGTACTCGGCGGTCTGCGCGTCAGCCCCTTGGGCGTCCAGCGCCAGGGTGCGCTCCCGCATCTCGCCCAGGGCGATGCGGGCGGCCTCCAGGTGGGCGCGCTCGGCCTCGAGCGCGGTGCGGGGGTCAGGGGTGGTCACGGCAACTCCTCGGCGGTCCGGGTGGGGAACTCGCCGGTGGGCCGGTCGAGGCTCGGGATGGCGCTGCCACCGGCCGGGGCCGATCCGAGGGGAGGGACATGGAAGCACGGTGGCGAGGCGCCGGCAACCTGCGAATGCGAATCGTTCTCATTTCAGGTACGGTGCCGCCATGGCACGACAGGACATCCGCACCAAGGTGAAGCTCCGGTCCACTGCGGGCACGGGCTACACGTACATCACCGAGAAGAACCGCCGGAACACCCCGGACCGGTTGGAGCTGCGCCGCTTCGACCCCATGGTCCGCCAGCACGTCCTCTTCAGGGAGGCCCGCTGATGGCCAAGACCTCCAAGATCGTCAAGGACCGCAAGCGCCGCGAGGTGGTGGCGCGCTACGCCACACGCCGCGCCGAGCTCAAGGCCACCGTCTCCTCCCCGCGCAGCACGCCCGAGGAGCGCGCCGCCGCCGTGGTCGCCCTGCAGAGGCTGCCGCGCGACGCGAGCCCCACCCGCCTGCGCAATCGCGATGTGGTGGACGGCCGCCCCCGCGCGTTCCACCGCGCTGTCGGGCTCTCCCGCATCCGGCTGCGCGAGATGGCGCACCGCGGCGAGCTGCCCGGCGTCACCAAGAGCTCGTGGTGAACGCGCACCACCCCACCGACTCCCAGGAGGCCCCGTGAAGAAGGACATCCACCCCGACTACCACCCGGTCGTGTTCCGCGACGCCGACGCCGGTTTCGCGTTCCTGACCCGCTCCACCGCCACCCCGACGAAGACCATCGAGTGGGAGGACGGCAACACCTACCCCGTTGTCGACGTGGAGATCTCCAGCGCCAGCCACCCCTTCTACACCGGCCGCCAGAAGGTGATGGACACCGCCGGCCGCGTGCAGCGCTTCCAGCAGCGCTACGGGGGCCGCCGGTGACGCGCGCCGCCGGCCGCCTGCCGGTGACCGTCCTGGCCGGGACCGACGAGGCCGACCTCGCATCCGCCGTGCTGGCGGTCCAGTGGGACCTGCCCGATGCGGTGGTGGTGCGCCACGAGCTGGACGAGGAGGCGGGCACCGTCCGCCGCATCGTCAGTGACGCCACCGGCGTGCTGGACGACAGCACGACGCCCATGGAGCACGCCTGCCACGCCTGTGCGCTGCGCGAGGACCTGGTGCCCACGCTGCTGGGGCTGGCCGAGCAGGGTCGTGCCGGGGTGGCACTCGTGGTGCTGCCGGACGCCGCCGAGCTGCTCCCCGTGGGCAGTGCACTGGGTAGCGATGTCGTCGACGCCCGGGTGCCTGAGCTGCTGGACCTGCGCGGTGTGGCCGCTGTGGTGGACCCGCGGGACCTGGTGGCCAGGGTGACCATCGATGCCTGGGACCCGGACGTGGGGCCGCGTTCCGCCCTGGCCGTGCTGCAGGCCGAGTACGCCGACGTGCTGGTGCTCGCCGGGCCGACGGATCCGACCGGCCACGGGGACCCCGCGGATCTCACCTTCCTGCGGCACCTCGCCCGCCAGGACGCCACGATGGTGGAGGGCGCCTCCGCGCTGGACGCGGCCACCTTGCTGGGTGTGCGGCACGACGCCGACCGCGTGCACCGCCACCACGATCCGCGGCGCCGGCGACCGACTGGCGCGGCCGACGAGCACGGCATCGCCACGGCCGTCTTCGAGTCCTGGCGGCCCCTCCACCCGCGGCGCCTCATGGACGAGATGGAGCCGATGGTTCTGAGCTCGCTGCGGACCCGCGGTGCCTTCTGGCTGCCCACCCGGCCCGAGGCCGCATTGGTGTGGGACGAGTGCTGCGGTCAGCTGCGGCTGGGCAGCTGTGGGCAGTGGCAGGACCACCGGCGTACCTGCCTGGTGGTGACCGCGCACGCCGAGGACCTGGACCAGTTCGGCCGGCACTTCGAGCGGGCCCTGATGACCGATGCGGAGCTGGCCGGCGCGCAGCGGTGGGTCGGCCGGCCCGACGGGTTCGAGGAGTGGGTCGGCGACGCGGCATAGGCTCGCGTGCATGTCCGACGGTCCTGCTGCCCGCCCCCGCCGAGCGGGCGCATGACGCTCCGCATCGACGCCCCGGTGTGGCCCGCCCACGGTCTGCGGTTCAGCCACCTGGTCAGCGACCTGTCCTGGCGCGACGCAGTGACCGAGCTGCAGGACTTCGCGGCGCGGCTGGGGCTCGACGAGCGCTTCTTCGACGGCGACCACCAGGACGTGCCCGAGACCGCCTACGCCGCGTGCGTGGCGGCCGGGGCCGTGCCCACGCCGGGGCGCGAGCTGGTGCGGGTGCTTGCCCGCACCGGCCAACGGTTGCCCAAGCGCAAGGGGGAACGGTGCCTCGCGCGCCGTGTGGACGGCCTGCCCGGGCTCACCGCGCCGCACCTGCTCGATGTGGTGCGCTCACCCCATCGGGACGACGCCGCCACCGCCCGGGGCTGGGCCGCGTTGGGGCGTGACGCTGCCGGGGCCTTCACCGTGCTGGACGGCGGCACCGGCAGCCACGGGTCCCGGGCGGCGCTGGGCCACCTGCGGGTGTGGGTGCCGGAGGGTGCTGCGCCGGGCGGCGAGGAGCTGGCGGGACTCGGCGTTCGAGTGAACGAGGGGGAGAACCGGGTGGTGCTGGTGCGGCTCGACCTCGGTGGCTGAAGGCTCCGGGTGCGTGCCCCGGGAGAACGGCACGCCGGACCCGGCACGGCAAAGGTGAACCCGGCACGCTGTATTCGGCGTGCCGGGTTCACCTTTGGCGTGTCAGCTCAGTCGTTGGATCTCCGCGCGCACGTTCTCCAGCGCTCGGGGGCCCCACACCTGCCGGGCGTGCGCGGTGACGTACGGCGTGCCGGACTCCACCAGTGCCTCCAGGATGCTGCGACGACCCCGCCGGAACAGCGGCCCGGGCACGTGCCGGTACTCGCGCCGCACCGCTGCGGTGTAGCTGGCGTAGCGCGCGGGCGGGGCCGCGAGGATCCACAGGTCGGCGTCGCAGACCAGCTGGCCAGCGGTGTCGGCGGGGTCGTCCACGCGGTGGTCTGTGGTCAGCAGCACCAGGCGCGCCACCTCCTCGCAACGGGCCGCGTCCACGCCCAGCCCGCCCAGCACCGAGCGCGCCAGGTCTGCGGAGTCGGCCTCGTTGCGGCCTGCGCCGGCCCGGGCCCGGTACACCGCGTCGTGGAACCAGAGCGCCAGCTCGGCGTCCTGGGCCGCCGCGCTGTCCATCCCGTCGACGCCACCGCCCGCCTGGCCAGCACGCTCACCGGCCTCGGCGCCGACCAGCTCGTCGAGCGCCGCCAGCACCTCGGCCAGGTGCTGCCGGTCGTGGTACCCCCGGTGCGTCTCGTCCCACCGGGCGAGCAGCCCCGCCCCGGCGGCGCGCACCTCATCGGAGGGCGCACTCGTGACCGCGCCGAGGAGGTCCGCCCACCGGCCCGCCAGCCCGCCGCCGCTCAGGCCGCCGCTCACACCACGCCCTGGGCCGGCTCCGCCGCCCGCTCCGGCAACCGCACGGTCAGGTACGGCAGGAAGGCCTGTGTGAGCGGCCCGATCGCCAGCGCGTAGATGACCGTCGCGGCCCCCAGCGTCCCGCCCAGCAGCACACCGGCCACGATCACGGTCACCTCCAGCCCCGTGCGCACCAGCCGCAGCGACAGCCCGGTCCGCCGCGCGATGCCCGTCATCAGCCCGTCGCGAGGCCCCGGCCCCAGCTGCGCCCCGATGTACATGGCACTCGCCACCCCGTTCAGCGCGATGCCCGCCACCATCAGTCCGATGCGGGGAGCCCAGTCCTCCGGCGTCGGCAGCACCGCCAGGGTCAGGTCCGCAGCGGGTCCGATGAGGAGCGCGTTGCCCAGGGTGCCCAGGCCGGGCGGCTGCCGCAGCGGGATCCACAGCAGCAGCACCGCCAGCGAGACCAGCACCACCGTCACCCCGAAGGTCAGCGGCAGGTGCGTGCCCAGGCCCACGTGGAACACGTCCCAGGGGATCTGCCCCAGGGTGGCGCGCAGCACCATCGCCATCGATGCGCCGTACAGCGCCAGCCCCACCAGCAGCCACACCAGTCGCAGGGGCAGCCGGCCGGCGCGCAGCTGGGCGAGGGGGCCGAGTGCGGCCAGGTCCCTGCGGACGGGGCGGCGAGGGCGCCGGGAGTGCCGAGGGCTGCCGTCCGCAGCGGGGGTGGGTGGGGTGGTCACCGGATCAGTGTGCGCCATGCCCCCGGACAGCGAACCGCCCGGGCCGGTGGTCACACACACCCACGGCCCGGGCGGTTCAACCGGGGAACCCCAAGGGGAGGGGGCTCGACCCGGCGGGGACTCACGGTCCCCACCCGCATCGCCCGGTCGCACGGCGAGCGATGCGGGAGTCTGTGGTCATTCCTTGGCGCCGGCGGTCACCTCCAGGTCCTGGCGCTCCCCGTCGCGCACCACCGTGACGGTGGCGGTGTCGCCGACGGCCCGCTCGTGCATCTGGGCGATGAGGGCCCACATGCTGTCCACCGACTCCCCGTCGATGGCCACCACCACGTCGCCCTCCTCGAGCCCGGCCTCGGCTGCGGCGGTGTTCGGCTCCACCGACGAGATGCCGGCACCGTTGACGTGGGCGCCGTCCACCTTCACGGTGGCGTCGGTGACCCGCACGCCCAGCTGGGCGTGGGTGGCCTTGCCGGTCTCGATGAGCTCGGAGGTGACGTTCTTCATCTGGGTGGCCGTGATGGCGAACCCGATGCCGATGTTCCCCGTCTCCTGGCCGTTGCCGCCCAGGGTGGCGATGCTGGAGTTGATGCCCACCAGCTCCCCGGCGGTGTTCACCAGCGCACCCCCGGAGTTGCCCGGGTTGATGGCCGCGGAGGTCTGCACCGCGTTGGTCACCACCTGGGTCTCGGCGTCTCCGGCGCGCACCGGGCGGTCCAGGGCGCTGACGATGCCGGTGGTCACCGTGCCGGACAGCCCCAGTGGGTTGCCCACGGCCATGACCGGGTCACCCACGCTGAGCGCCTTGTCGTCGCCCACGGTGATGGGCTGCAGGTCGTCGGGCGCCTCGGGGATCTCCAGCACGGCGAGGTCGGTCTCGGGGTCGGTGCCCACGACCTTGGCGTCGTAGGCCCGGTTGTCGCCCAGCGTCACCCGGATGTCGGTGGCGCCGCTCACCACGTGGTCGTTGGTGACCACGTGGCCCTGGTCGTCCAGGATCACCCCGGAGCCGGAGCCGCCGGAGTTGCCGCTGGCCACGGAGATGGCCACGACGCTGGGGGAGACCTGCTCGGCCACGCCGGACCAGTCCACGCCGTCCGCCGTGGCGGCGGGGGTGGCCTTCTGGCCCTCGGCGGAGTCGCCACCGTCCTGCGAGCCACCGCCCTGGGTGCGCTCGGCCGCCGGCTCACCCTCGTTCACCTGTCGCTCGGCGGCAGGTGTGGAGTCCTGGGAGCCGATGATGCCGTTCTCCGCCAGCGTCCACGTGCCGGCCGTGGCCAGGGCGGCGGACAGCACGGCCGCGGCAGGCACCTGCCACCACCCACGGGAGCGCCCGCGGGGCTCCTCGTGCCGCTGCATCGAGCTGTACGGCGGGTACTGCTCGCCCGGACCGTACGGCTCGTGCTGACCGTGCTGGGTCATCGTTGCTCCTTCCGACAGTGAGCAGTCGACCACGCGACTCTTGGGCCGCGCTGCATCGTCGCTGGGTTTTGCCTGTGAATCATGCCGTCTCGTCCTCGGCCGCCGGCAACCGGACCTCGAAGGTGGCGCCCCCGCCGGGTGTCCCCAGGGCCTGCACCGTGCCCTCGTGCTGCTCCACGGTGGTGGCCACGATGGCCAACCCCAGCCCGGAGCCGCCGCCCTCCCCGCGCTGCCGGGAGGGATCGGACCGGTAGAAGCGCTCGAACACCCGGGGCCGGTCCTCCTCGGGGATGCCCGGCCCGTGGTCCACCACGCGCAGCACGACCTCGGTGCGGTCGCGCCCGACGGACACCTCGATGGGGCCGTCGCTGGTGTGGCGCACCGCGTTGGCCACCAGGTTGGTCACCACCTGCCGCAGCGCGTGCTCGTCGCCCCGCACCAGGGCGGCCTCCAGCGGCTGGCCGGCCAGGCCGTGGAGGCGCAGCGTGCGCTCCGGCGCCCAGGCCCGGGTGTCGGCGACGGCGTCGCTGGCCAGCACGGTGAGGTCCACCTCGGCGGTGACCTCGGCGTCGCCGGGCCCCTCACCGGGGGAGGGCGACAGCGAGTGCCGCTGCCCCGCATCGAGACGGGCGAGGGTCATGAGGTCCTCCACCAGCACCCCCATGCGCGTGGCCTCGTCCTCGATGCGGCGCATCGCGGCCGCGGTGTTCTCCTCGCCGGTGATGGCCCCGGAGCGGTACAGCTCGGCGTACCCGCGGATGGCCGCCATCGGGGTGCGCAGCTCGTGCGAGGCGTCGGCGATGAAGCGGCGCATCTGCTGTTCCGAGGCGTCCCGCACGGCGAACGAGCGCTCCACGTGCGCCAGCATCAGGTTCAGCGAGCTGGCGAGCGAGCCCACCTCGTCGCGGGTGCCCGGGTGGGGCACGCGGCGCGAGAGATTGCCCTCGGCGATGCCGGCCGCCGTGTCCTCGATCTGGGTCAACGGGCGGAAGGCGCGGTTCATCAGCGGCCATCCGAGCAATGCTCCGGCGGCAAGGGCCAGCAGCCCGATGCTGAAGGCCAGGATCTGCAGGTTCTGCACGGCCTCGTCGATGTCCCGCAGCGGACGCGCCACGGCGTAGGTGGCCACCTCGTTGGCGTCCACCCCCGCCACCACCCGCCACCGGTCGCCGTTGCCGTCGGTGACGGTGAACGGCTCACCGGAGCGCACCCGGGGGTCGTCGGGGTGCAGGTACCCGATGCGGGGGATGCTGCCCGCGGACTGGGCGTCGGCGATGGTGAGGGGTTGGGTGCCGTTCACCGGCATGAACTGGATCCAGTAGTTGTTCGGCGGGCGGAAGCCTGTGGACCCGGTGCGGGTGAAGCTGTCGAAGGCCGACTGCGCCACCGGTGCGGCGGCGCGCTCCAGCTGGTCGTCCACCTGCCGCACCATGTACTGCTGCATGAGGATGGCCAGGGCGATGGCCGTGGCGCTCAGCGCCCCCACCAGCAGCACCATCACCACGGCCAGCAGCCGGACCCGCAGCGGCCAGTGGCCGGGCCGGGCCCAGTGGCGGGGCTGTCGCCCCGTCACCGTGGTGCCCCGGGTGGAGGGGTTCACGCGACCGTCTCGGGCGGCAGGCGCAGGACGTAGCCCACCCCCCGCTTGGTGTGGATCAGCGGGGGCAGCCCCTCGGTGTCGATCTTGCGGCGCAGGTAGGAGATGTAGCTCTCCACGATGCCCATCTCGCCGCGGAAGTCGTAGTCCCACACGTGATCCAGGATCTGCGCCTTGGACAGCACCCGGTTGGGGTTCTGCATCAGGTAGCGCAGCAGGTTGAACTCGGTGGGGGAGACCTCGATGACGCGTCCCGCCCGGGCCACCTCGTAGGTGTCCTCGTTGAGGGTGAGGTCCTCGAAGGTGAGCACCCGGTCGGTCTCCGCCTGGTCCTCGGCGCGGCTGCGGCGCAGGATGGCTCGGATGCGGGCCACCACCTCCTCCAGGCTGAACGGCTTGGTGACGTAGTCGTCCCCGCCCACGGTGAGGCCCTTCACCTTGTCGTCCAGCGAGTCGCGGGCGGTGAGGAAGAGCACCGGCATGTGCTGCTCGCGCTCGCGCAGGCGGCGGGTGATGGTGAAGCCGTCCATGTCCGGCAGCATCACGTCGAGCACCAGCAGGTCGGGCTGCACCTCTGCGGCCAGCTGCAGGGCGGTGCTGCCCTGGGCGGCGGTGTGGACCTCGAACCCGGCGAAGCGCAGGCTGGTGGCGAGCAGCTCGCGGATGTTCGGCTCGTCCTCGACCACGAGGAGGGTGGCGTCAGCGCTGGTGTCCATGCGACCACTGTGGCCATCGGGGCTGGGAGTTTCCTGAGCACACGCTGGGGGCGCCTGCCCCGGTCCGCAGAACGCGGTCTGGCGGGGCACAATGTCCCCCATCGTGCCCTCCTCCGCTCCCGCCCAGCTCCCCGTCGGTCCCCGGCAGACCCGCCACCGTGCCCTGAGCCTGTGGGTTCCCGCCCTGCTGGTCAGCGCTGCCGCTCTGGTGACCCTGTGGATCAAGGGCGGGTGGCCGGTGGACCTCGAGGTGTACCGCTGGGGCGGCCAGCTCGTGGCCGACGGTGACTCGCTCTACGCCCCCCGTGAGGGGCTGCCGTTCACCTACCCGCCCTTCGCCGCCCTGCTCTTCGTCCCGCTGGCGCTCGCGCCCCGGGCGGTGGCCCTCGGGCTGGTGGTGCTCGGCTCCGCGCTGGGCCTGGTGGTGGTGCTGCGGCGCGCCCTGGAGGGCTCGCGGGAGGGGTCCCTGGGCTTCCTCGGGCGGCGCCTGGCGCCCACCTGGAAGGTGTTGGGGGTGTTGGCGGTGGCCGTCGTGGTCTGCGAGCCGGTGTGGCAGACCTTCTCCTTCGGGCAGGTGAACCTGCTGCTGGCCGGGCTGCTGGCCGCCGACCTGCTGCGCCGCGGGGACCGGCCGTGGCGGGGGGTCTGGTTGGGCGTGGCCGCGGGGATCAAGCTCACGCCGATCTTCCTGGTGGCCTGGCTGGTTCTCAGCCGTCAGTGGCGCGCGGCGGGGGTGGCCATCGGCTCGATGCTGGCGACGGTCGCCATCGGCTTCCTGCTGCTCCCGGGCAACTCGCGGGCCTTCTGGACCGAGGTGCTGCCCGAGACGGGCCGCATCGGCGCCCCCAGCTACGTGGCCAACCAGTCCGTCAAGGGTGTGCTGGCCCGCTTCCTGGGGGACGAAGCGCCTGCCCTCGACCCCGCGTGGTTCGGGATCTCGCTGGTGGTGGGCCTGGTCCTGGTGCTGGCCGCCGCCCGCCTGGCGGCCCTGGGCGACCGTTCTGCGGGCCTCTGGGTGGCCTCGCTGGGCATGCTGCTGGCCTCCCCGGTGAGCTGGTCCCACCACTGGGTGTGGCTCGTGCCGCTGGCCTTGGCTGTACTGTGCTCGGCGGCCCGCGACGACGTGCCCCGCGTGGCGCACTGGGCCACGGGGGGCATGCTGGCCGCAGCGGTGCTGCAGGTGATCTGGTGGGTCCCCTCCCGGGACGGACGTGAACTGGAGTGGAACGCATGGCAGATGGTGCTGGGCAACGCGTACGTGTGGGGCGGCCTGCTGCTGACCCTGGCCCTGGTGCCGCTGGCGCTGCGGCAGGTGCGCGAGCTGCTGGCCGGGCGCGGCGGCGTGGGGTCCGACGCGTGAGCAGGGGTCCTGTCGCGTCCGCCGCGGCGCCGGGGGACGGCTCCACGGGGCGTGGCACCTCGCCCCTGGTCTGGGCCCCGGCCCTGGCGCTGCTGTGCCTGGCCGTGCTCACCATGCTGGCCATGCGCGAGGACCCGCCCCTGGACCTGCGGGTCTACACCGGCGGCGTCGAGGCGATGCTGGCCGGCGACAACGTCTACAACCTCACCTACACCGGGTCGCAGCTCACCTTCACCTACCCGCCGTTCGCGCTCCTGGCCTTCCTGCCGATGGCGTGGGTGAGCCAGTGGCTGGCCTCCGCGCTCACGCTGGTGGTCTCCGTGGCCTGCGTGGCCCTCCTGCTCCACGTGGCCCTGGGGCGCACCCGGGTGGGGGTCGTGGTGGCCAGCGTGATGCTGGTGGCCGCCATGGCGGCCGAGCCGGTCTGGCTGACCATGCACTTCGGGCAGGTCAACCTCATCCTGGCCGCCCTCATCACCGCGGACCTGGCCACCGGGCGTGACCGGTGGTGGCGCGGTGTGGGGCTGGGCATCGCGGCGGGCATCAAGCTCTCCCCGCTGACCTTCCTGGCCTGGCTGCTGCTCACGCGCCAGTGGCGGGCCGCGGGGGTGGCCGCGGGCACCTTCCTGGCCACCATCGCTGCGTCCTTCGTCATCACCCCGGGCACGGCGCGGGCCTTCTGGCTGGACACGCTCCCCGCCTCGGCCGGTGGGGACCCCAACCACATGAGCGACGCGATCGCCCACTCCATGCCCAAGGAGTACCTGGGCAACCAGTCGGTGATGGGCTTCATGAGCCGCTGGTTCGGCCCGGACACGGATGCCGCCACGCTCGCCTGGTTGCTCGTCGGGGGTGTGGTGTCGGTGGCCATCGTGGCCGTGGGGGCGTGGCTGACGCTGCGCGGGGAGCGGACGCTGGGCTTCTTCGTCGCCTCCCTGGCGATGGTGGTGGCCTCGCCGATCGCGTGGACGCACCACTGGGTGTGGGCCATCCCGCTGGCCGTGGCGCTGTGGGAGTCCGCGCCGCGGGTTGCTTTCCTGATGCGTCTGGAGGCCACGCACCTCCGGGCCCTGGCTGGCGTCGTCGCGCTGGTGCTGGTGGCCGACGCGCACTGGTGGGCCCCTGCGCGCAGGATGCAGGAGCTGGACTGGAACCCGATGCAGATGATCGTGGGCAACGACTACCTGCTCACCTTCCTGGCGGTGCTCGCGGTGCTCGGTGCCGGGGTGCTGCGCGGCGGGGTGACGAGCGCCTGGCGAGCCGACGGTCAGTCGCCGGTGACGAGCGCGGCCGGCACCTCCTCGGCATCGAGGATGCGGTAGGCGTACCCCTGCTCGGCGAGGAAGCGCTGGCGGTGGGCGGCGAACTCCGCATCGACGGTGTCGCGGGTGACCACCGTGTAGAAGTGGGCGGTGCGGCCGTCACCCTTGGGGCGCAGCACGCGGCCGAGGCGCTGGGCCTCCTCCTGGCGTGACCCGAAGGTGCCGGAGACCTGGATGGCCACGGACGCCTCCGGCAGGTCGATGGAGAAGTTGGCCACCTTGCTCACCACCAGGCGGGAGATCTCGCCGGAGCGGAAGGCCTCGAACAGCCGGCCGCGCTCCTTCTGCGGGGTCTCCCCGGTGATGATGTCGCAGTCCAGCCGGTTCGCGATCTCCTCCAGCTGGTCGAGGTACTGGCCGATCACCAGCGTGGCCTCGCCGGCGTGGTGCTCCACCAGCCGGTCCAGCACGGGGAGCTTCACGTCGGCGCAGGCGGCCAGGCGGTAGCGCTGGTCCGCATCGGCGGTGGCGTAGGCCATGCGCTGCGACTCCGGCAGCGTCACCCGCACCTCCACGCAGTCCGCCGGGGCGATCCAGCCCTGGGCCTCGATGTCCTTCCACGGCGCGTTGTACCGCTGGGGGCCGATGAGGCTGAACACCTCGTTCTCGCGGCCGTCCTCGCGCACCAGGGTCGCGGTCAGCCCGAGGCGTCGGCGGGCCTGCAGGTCGGCCGTCATGCGGAAGATCGGCGCGGGCAGCAGGTGCACCTCGTCGTAGATGATCAGGCCCCAGTCGCGGGCGTCGAGCAGGTCCAGGTGGGTGTAGACACCCTTCCGGCGGGTGGTGAGCACCTGGTAGGTGGCGATCGTGACCGGGCGGATCTCCTTGACGGTGCCGGAGTACTCCCCGATCTCATCCTCGGTGAGGGTGGTGCGGCGCAGCAGCTCGGCCTTCCACTGGCGGGCCGACATCGTGTTCGTCACCAGGATGAGCGTGGTGGTCTCCTGGCGGGCCATCGCGCCGGCGCCCACGAGGGTCTTGCCCGCACCGCAGGGCAGCACCACCACGCCGGAGCCGCCGTCGGTGAAGCCGTCCACGGCGTGCTCCTGGTAGGGGCGCAGGCCCCAGCCGCCCTCGAGCGCGATGGGGTGGGCCTCCCCATCGACGTAGCCCGCCCGGTCGTCGGCGGGCCAGCCCACGGTGATGAGCTCGCTCTTGATGGCGCCGCGCTCCGAGGGGTGCACGGCGACCGTGTCCGGCGCGACGTCCGCCCCCAGCATCGGGGCGATCTTCTTGTGGCGGCGCACCTCGGTGAGCACGGCGGGGTCGGTGGAGTGCAGCACCAGACCGGCCGTGGGGTGCTGCTCCAGGACCAGGCGGCCGTAGCGGTCCATGGTCTCGGCCACGTCGATGAGCAGCGGCTGGGGCACGGGGAACCGGCTGTGGGTGACGAGCGCGTCGACCACCTGCTCCGCATCGAGCCCGGCGGCGCGGGCGTTCCACAGGGCCAGCGGGGTGATGCGGTAGGTGTGCACGTGCTCGGGGGCGCGCTCGAGCTCGGCGAAGGGCGCGATGGCGCGGCGCGCCGCCTCGTAGCCGTCGTGGTCGACCTCGAGCAGCACGGACTTGTCGCTCTGGACGATGAGGGGGCCGGTCATGGGGGCGTCAACGCGGCGGCACGGTGCGGTGTTCCGCGTGGACGTGGGGGTGGTGGGTCGAGGCCTGGTGAGAGACTGACGGGAGCCGCGCCGCTGCGCGCCAAGCATCCACCCGGCATCGAGGAGACCCATGCGCACCGCCCAGATCGAGACCGTCCGTGACCTTGACCCCGCCACCGGCGCCGTGGGGGGCGTGCCCGATGCGGTGACGATCTACGAGGTCGGTCCCCGTGACGGGCTGCAGAACGAGAAGGGCGTGATCCCCACCGCGGTGAAGGCCGAGTTCGTGCGGCGGCTGCTGGATGCGGGGCTGGAGACGGTGGAGACCACGAGCTTCGTACCCCAGAAGTGGGTGCCGCAGCTGGGTGACGCCGCCGAGCTGATCGGGCAGCTGGGGGACGCCGCGAAGGGGCCGAAGCGGCCGGTGCTGGTGCCCAACATGAAGGGCTTGGAGCGGGCGCAGGAGCTGGGGCTGAGCAGCATCGCGGTGTTCGGCTCGGCGACCGAGGCGTTTGCGCAGAAGAACCTCAACCGGGGGCGCGAGGAGCAGTTCGAGATGTTTGCGCCGGTGGTTGAGCAGGCGCGGGCCGAGGGCATGTGGGTGCGCGCGTACGTCTCCATGTGCTTCGGCGACCCGTGGGAGGGCCCGGTGCCGGTGGAGCAGGTGGTGGACACCTGCCAGCGGCTGATGGACCTGGGCTGCGACCAGCTGAGCCTGGGCGACACCATCGGCGTGGGCACCTACGCGCACGTGCACCGGCTGCTGGACGGGCTCGACGCGGTGGGGCTGGGCGCCGACCGCATCGGCGTGCACTTCCACGACACCTACGGGCAGGCACTGTCCAACACGATGGCGGCGCTCTCCCGGGGTGTGCGTGTGGTGGATGCGTCCGCCGGTGGCCTGGGTGGGTGCCCGTACGCGAAGTCCGCGACCGGCAACCTCGCCACCGAGGACCTGGTCTGGGCGCTGGAGGGCATGGGCATCCAGCACGGGGTGGACCTGGAGAAGCTCGTGGCCACCAGCACCTGGATGGCCGAGCAGCTGGGCAAGCCCTCGGCCAGCCGGGTGGTCAAGGCGCTCGCTGGCTGAGCTGGGGGCCGCAGGCCCGCGCGGCCCAGAGTTGCGCGGCCCGGATGCGCACCCCAGAACCGCACCGGTGCTGGTTTCGGTCGTCACCCCTCAGTGAGAACCGCACCGGTGCTGGTTTCGGCCGTCACCCCTCAGTGAGAACCGCACCGGTGCTGAGGTCGACAAGCGAGCTCGTCACCGGTGCGGAGTTCGGCCCGGGCGCGGTGTCTGGCTCGGTCGGGCGCCGGGGGCGGGGCGCCGGGGCCGGAACTAGTCGTCGTTTTTCGGGGGAACGCATCCATTCGTCGTAGTTCGGGCAGATCGGGCCTTCTGAGCCCCAACTGCGACGAACAGATGGAGGATCCCCAATAACGACGAACAGAACGGGGTGAGCGACTGGCTGGGGTGCCTCACCGCATCGGCCATGCGAAGCGGCCCGCCCCGAAGGTTCGGGACGGGCCGCTCATGCGGGGTGGCCCGGGGATCCGGGCCGGCGCACGCCCGGCGGGCGTGCGCCGGCCGGGGCAACTCCCGGGCCCGCTCACTCAGGCGGTGGTGCTGGACACCGCGTCGGACTTCTCCTCGTGCTCGCCCAGGATGAGGGTGCGCATCTCCTCCTCGGAGGTGGCTGCCACGGCCTTGCGGCGCATCACCCAGAAGACCAGGCCCAGCGCCACCCAGACGACCAGCGCAATGAGCGAGGGCATCTTCAGCGCCGCGGGCGACCCGGGCACCAGGAGCAGCAGCAGGAAGCACACACCCGCCACCGCACCTGCCAGCGCCAGGATCTTGCGCACCGTGGAACGGCTGCCCTCCGGCTCGGTCGGGTCAGCGGGGGCGCCACTCCAGCGCAGCATCTTGAACGCCGCCAGACAGGTGTAGGTGTAGGCGATCGTCACGCCGATGGAGCTCATGTCCACGATCCACGACAGCGCCTGCCGGCCGAACCACGGCGACAGCAGGCACACCGCCATCACGAACACCACGGCGAACGCCGGCGCCCGGTGCGAGTTCAGCCCGGCGAAGCGCTCCGGGATCACCCGGGCGCGGCCCATGGCGAACAGCAACCGGCTGGCCGCCACGTAGAAGCCGTTCAGACCGGTGGACACACCCATGGCCACCGACAGGCCCAGGATCAGCAGGCCCACCGAGCCGAACAGGTTGCTCAGCCCGTCGGCCGTGCCCCACAGCGGCTCGGAGGCCACCAGGCCCTCCCACTTCTGGGAGGCGGCCGTGGCCACCGTCATGGCGATGTAGATGGCCGCCGCGGCCACGATGGCGAACACGATGAGGCCGAACGCCTTGGCCGGAGGGAAGTCGAACTCCTCCGCGGCCTGGGGCACGTTGTCGAAGCCCACGAAGGCCCACGGGGCGATCGCCACGATGCTCAGCACCGCAGCGGTCGGCGCCACCCCCTCGGGGAAGCCGGGCGAGACGTTGGTCCACATGCCGTCGGGGTGGAGCAGCACGCCGACCAGGATGAGGGCCACGCCCACGAGCATCGCCATCACCATGAGGAACTGGGTGCGACCCGAGAGGGCGGTGCCCCGCGTGTTGAGCAGGGCGAAGGCCATCAGGGACAGACTCGCCACCACGACCTCGCCGAGGTAGACCTGCCAGCCGGCGATCTCCCACAGCGGCACCCACTCCACGAGGTCCGGCAGCAGTCGGCGGAAGAGCAGCGCCACGGCCGAGGCGTTCAGCGCCACGATGGAGGCGTAGCCCAGCGTCAGGAACCAGCCACAGGCGAAGGCGTGGTTCCGGCCGAAGGCGTTGAACGCGTAGGCGAACTCACCACCGGACACCGGGAAGGTCCGGATGAGGATGCCGTAGCTCACGGCGATGAGGCACATGAGCGCCGCGCCGATCATCAGACCGAGCGCGGTGCCCAGCGGCCCGGCGGTGGCCAGCCAGTCGGTGGGCAGCACGAACGCACCCCAGCCGATGGCCGAGCCCAGGGCGATGGCCCAGACCCAGTGCGGCTTCAGGGTGGAGTCGAGGCTGTCGCGCTGCTCCAGGAGGTCAGCGGACGAATGTCGCCCGGGGCGAGTGTTCATGAGGGGCTCCGAGGGGGAGTGGGGACGGGAGTACGACGGCGAGGGGTGCCGCGCGGTGCACTCCATCATGCCTCGGCCGTGGTGCGCGCACACCGCTTTCCGATGGCGGCGCGTTGGCGGGAATTCGCCGTCAGGTCACGGGGAGTTCACGATCGGCGCGGTGTGCTTGACATGACACGTCATCGCCGCCATTGTGCGATCAGCGCCGCACGTCCCCGCGGTGTCGCACGGCCCCATCGGATTCACTTCCCCGACCCCTCAAGGACACTCCATGCTCTCGTCCGCGCGCCTGCCGCGGGCGTCGACGGCTCTTGCCGGTACCGCCCTCGGGCTCGGTGCCGCGGCAATGGCCGCCTCGGCTGCTCACGCACACGCCTCCGCGTCACAGTCCTACACCGTGACGGCCTGGTACCTGAACATCCGTTCCGCCCCCACCGACGCCTCGGCGCAGGTCGGCCTGCTGGAGAAGGGCGACGTCGTCCACGGCACGCCCCTGGACAACGGGTGGGTGCAGATCGACGGCGGATACGTCCACGGCTACTGGCTCGAGGCCAACGAGGGCGACCCCGTGCCGGAGCCCCCCACCCCGGCGCCGACCCAGACCACCTACGAGGTCACCACCTACCTGAACGTCCGGGCCGCGGCCACCGCGAGCTCGGCCAAGGTGGGGCTCTACACCCCCGGGACCCGCGTGGCTGGCACGAAGCTGGACAACGGGTGGGTGCAGACCGCCGACGGCTACGTCCACGGCGCGTACGTGAAGCAGGTGGAGGACACCCCCACCCCGGAGCCCGACCCCACCTTCGAGGACAGCTACCACATCGACCGCTCGGTGAACCTGCGCTCCGGCCCGGGCATGAGCCACAAGGTGATCGGCGTGGCCCCCTCGGGCACCGTGGTGCCCGGCAGCTGGGTGAACGGGTGGATCCAGACCGAGCACGGCTACTTCTGGCACACCTTCGCCACCAAGGTCAGCGACACCCCGGTGGACCCGACGCCCGAGCCCCCGCCGCCCGTGCCGGACCCGCCGACGCCCCCGACCCCGCCGACGCCCCCGACCCCGGAGCCGCCCACGCCCGCCGACGAGGTCATCCGCTACGTGGACCCGGCCGGTGGCTCGCAGTTCACGGGCGTGTACGCCGGCCCGAGCTACTCCTCGGGGTACAAGGGTTCCGTCGCCGAGGGCTACGTCCTGCGCGGCAAGTTCACCGCCGACGGCCAGTGGTTCCAGGCCGGCCCCACCAGCTTCGTGCCCGTGGCGCACCTCACCGACGTGCACTACGCCTACACCGGCACGAACGGCCGCCTCGACCCGAACACGCTGTGCGACAACCCCATCCCGGGTCAGGAGCACCAGCTGCTGCAGTGCGACGCCGTCGCCCCGCTGGCGGGCCTGAACAAGGAGTTCAAGAACACCTTCGGCCACGACCTCAAGCTCGGCGAGTGCTACCGCACCTACGAGACGCAGGTGCTGTACAAGATCCGCCGCGGTTTCTGGGCCGCCACCCCGGGTACCTCGCAGCACGGCTGGGCCGCGGCCTGCGACCTCAGCGAGCCCGAGAGCGAGGTGGGTTTCGGCACCGCCAAGTACAACTGGCTGGATGCCAACGCCCCCCGCTTCGGGTGGGAGAACCCGAGCTGGGCCCGCGAGGGCGCCTACAAGCCCGAGTACTGGCACTGGGAGTTCGCCTCGCTCACCCAGTACTCGAAGGGTCTGGACGCCCTGGGCGACTGACACCGACCGAGCACCGACCGAGCCCCGCGACCACGTGGTCGCGGGGCTTCGTCGTGCCCGGGCCCTCCACCGGGTGCCGCAGCGCCTGTGACGGGTGGCACAGTGTCGCCATGACTTCTGCGAACCTCGGACTCAAGCTGGGCGACCGCGACCTCGCGGTGCGCCCGCAGGACAACCTCTTCCTCCACGCCAACGGCACCTGGCGTGCGACGCACGAGATCCCGGCCGACCGGTCGGTCTACGGCACCTTCCACCAGCTGCGGGAGAAGGCCGAGGCGGACGTGCGCGCCCTCATCGAGGCCGCGGCCGACCGCGCCGGGCAGGACGCCGGCGACTCCGAGGCCGGCACGGTGGGTGCGCTCTTCGCGTCGTTCATGGACGAGCAGGCCGTCGAGACCGCCGGGCTGGACGCGCTGGGGCCCGACCTCGAGATCGTCCGCGGCGTGACCGATGCGGAGTCGCTCGCCCGTGCGCTGGGCGCCCTTCAGGCCACCGGGGTGGCGGGGCTGCTGATGCCCTTCGTGGACAACGACAACGAGCACCCCGACCGCTACTCGGTCTACCTGGAGCAGGCCGGCATCGGGCTGCCCGACGAGGCCTACTACCGCGAGGAGCAGCACGCCGAGGTGCTGGCCGCCTACCGCGAGCACGTCGCACGCCAGGCGCGTACCGCCGGCCTGGTGCAGGACGACGCCGCCGCGCAGGACCTCTCCCGGCGCGTGGTGGACCTCGAGCAGCAGATCGCCGCCCGCCACTGGGACGCCGTCGCCACCCGCGATGCGGTGAAGTCCTTCACCCCCTGGACGCGCGAGGAGCTGCTCGGCGCCACCGAGGGCCTGCACCTCGAGGCCTGGGCCGAGGCGCTGGGGCTGCCGGCCGCGGGGCTCGAGCGCGTGATCGCCCGCCAGCACACCTTCCTGCGGGCCCTGCCGGAGCTGCTCGACGGCCCGGACGCCGCCGCCATCGACACCTGGCGCGACTGGCTCGCCTGGCGCGTGGTCACCTCGCGGGCCCCCTACCTGCCGTCTGCCGTGGTCGAGGAGAACTTCGACTTCTACGGCCGCACCCTCACCGGTGCCCCGGAACTGCGCGACCGCTGGAAGCGCGGGGTCGCCTTCGTCGAGGGGGCCGCCGGCGAGCTGGTGGGCAAGCTGTACGTCGCCGAGCACTTCCCGCCCTCGCACAAGCAGGCCATGGAGGAGCTCGTCGCCAACCTCACCGAGGCCTACCGCCGCCGCTTCGCCGACGTGCCGTGGATGGGGGACGACACCCGCGAGCGCGCGCTGGAGAAGCTGGAGGCCTTCCGGCCCAAGATCGGCTACCCGGAGACCTGGAAGGACTACTCCGACCTGGACGCCGACGCCGGCGACCTGATGGGCAACGCCCGCCGGGCCGCGCTCTCGGAGACCCGCCGCGAGCTGCGCAAGATCGGCCAGCCGGTGGACCGCGACGAGTGGTTCATGCCCCCGCAGACCGTCAACGCCTACTACAACCCGGGTCTGAACGAGATCGTGTTCCCGGCCGCCATCCTGCAGCCGCCCTTCTTCGACGCCACCGCGGACGACGCGGCGAACTACGGCGGCATCGGTGGCGTCATCGGCCACGAGATCGGCCACGGCTTCGACGACCAGGGTTCGCGCTACGCGGCCTCCGGGGCGCTGGAGGACTGGTGGACCGCCGAGGACCGGGAGCGTTTCGACGCCCTGGCCCAGCAGCTCATCGCGCAGTTCGATGCGGTCGAGCCCGCCGACGCTCCCGGCACCCATGTCAACGGTGGGCTGACGGTCGGCGAGAACATCGGCGACCTGGGTGGGCTGGCGATCGGCCTGGCGGCCTACCGCATCGCGCTGGGGGGTGAGCCGGCTCCGGAGCTCGAGGGGCTCACCGGCGACCAGCGCTTCTTCCTGGCCTGGGCGCAGATCTGGAACGGGGTCGCGCGCGAGGCGGAGGCCAAGCGCCTGCTCGCGATCGACCCGCACGCGCCCATGGACGCCCGGGCGAACGTCGCCCGCAACCTGGACGCCTTCCACGAGGCCTTCGGCACCCAGCCGGGGGACGGGATGTGGCTGGACGAGGCCGACCGGGTGCGCATCTTCTGAGCGGACACGAAACAGGGCCCTGAGGAGTCAGACTCCTCAGGGCCCTGCGTCAGCAGTGCTGGTGGGTGTTCCCACTGCGCTGCTCAGAGCTTGATCAGACCGCGCTTCACGGCGTTCACCAGACGGCGAGGCACAGTGACCTCCTGGCCGTCAATGGTGTGCGTCTGCAGGGTCGGCACCTGGGCCTTCCACTGCGAGCGACGGTGGCGGGTGTTGGAACGGGACATCTTGCGCTTCGGAACTGCCATGGGGTCAGTCTACGCGAGATTGACCCTCCTCCTTACCACGCGTGCTGCCGACCTCGTCACACGCCCGCCGCGGCCCCCACGATGCGGTGGATGCTCCAGGTCCGCGTGAGATTCTCGGCGTCCTTCACCGCGTACAGCCGGCCACCGTCCACGGAGGTGGGCGTGACCAGGGTGGTCCGCACCGCGCCCAGGTCGTCGGTGTGCCAGATCCACACCGGCGCCCCGTCCTGGGCGGCCTCGCGCAACAGGGCGAGCACCACCATCGGGTCGCGGCTCTGCATCCGTGGCGCGGTGGGGGCGGCTGCTCGCCCGGGGCCGTCGCCCTCCTCCGGGGCCGTGGCCTCGGTGAGGGACCGCGCCCGGTCGAGGGCGACCTCGCGGGTGAGGGGCCGGGAGGCGACCGGCGGCGCGGTGCGCGGGGTGACCCGTGCCGGGACGCCCGCCGCACCCTCGCCGACCGAGGGTCCGTAACCGTGGTCGCGCAGGAAGGCGCGCGCCTGGGCGGCGGGCAGGCGCGAGGTGACCACCGTCGGGGCCACCTGCTCCAGCCCGAGGGGGGACAGCTGCGGGTCGTGGACCATGCGCGTGGCCAGGGCGGGGTCGTCGACCACCAGCACCGCCCGGGCGTCGCTGACGTGCACCCGGCCGTGGCCGGCCGCGACCTCGCGGAGCAGGAACTCGACCGGTTGCGGCAGACCCGTCGCCGAGGCGGCCGCGACGCGCTCGCGCACCTCCGATGCGGGGTGCCCGGCGTCCAGGGCGCGGCGCAGGCTCCGCTCGCTGAAGCGGTGGGTGGTGGCCCCGCCGCGGGACTCCACGTCGGTGGTGGTGTGCAGCAGGCGCGTGAGCTCGGGGGTCGGCCGCCCGGGGACCACCGCGGTCAGGTCGGCCTGCACCAGCATCGAGGAGGTGGCCTCGGGCAGGTGCTCGGCGAGCGTGGCGGCGAGCTCCTCGGGGCGCTCGACCAGGGCCGCGAGCCAGGGGCTGGCCACCCAGCGGTCGCGCTGCGTGATGGGGGTGGCGGTCAGGCCCAGCAGGCGGGCCTGCTCCAGGACGCCGGCCACGGCCTCCGGTGCGGGCGGACGGCGCAGCGGGTGGCGCCAGGCCCAGCGGGCGAGGAGCTCCTCCACGGTGCCGGACGCCTCGCCCAGGGCGGCGAGCTCGCTCAACAGCTCCTGCCGGCGGCGGCGGGCAGTGGGGGACGACGCGGCCTCCGACAGGGCGTTGACGCGCTTCGACCGGCCGGAACCGGCGTCCGCCGCCGGGCCCGTGCGCGCGCCGGCGCGCCGGCCGGGGGACGCGGTGGTGCCGGTCGCGTCGGGGTCGAGCGGCGTGGACCACCAGGCGTCCAGCAAGTGCGCGGCGCGCTCCGGGTCCGGGAGCTGCTGCCAGCGGTCGGCGGCCGACGTGGGGCCCCAACGGTGCCCGTCGCAGGCCCCCGGCCAGGCCCCGACCTCCACGAGCCCGGCGGCGTGCGCCACCGTCAGCAGCAGGTGCGCGGCGGGGGCGTCGATGCCCAGGCGCCGCTCGACGGCCGTCACCTCCCGGACGCCGAGGCCGCCGTTGGCCAGCACGGCCGGCGGGTGGGCCTCCAGGGTCAGCAGCAGCTCGTCGGTGAGGGAGAGCAGCCCCGAGGTCTCGGCCGCGGCGGCGTCCACCAACGGCGCGTCCCGGCGGGCCGCGCCGGTCTCGGGGGCGGGTGGTTCCACGTCGAGGGAGCGGTGCGTGCGGCCCTGGCGCAGGGCGAGCGCGACCTCTCGCGGCAGCTGGACCGTGGTGGCCGACCGGTCCACCAGCAGCCCGGCGGCCACCAGCTCCCGCCGGGCCTCCTGGGTGGCGGCCGGCGCGCTGGCCGTCACGGTGCCCACGCCGGGCCCCCAGGTGAGGGCGCGCAGGAGGGCGCTGCCCGCATCGGACACGGTGGCGAGCTGGTCCTCCAGCGACGGGCCGGTCGCGGCGGGGGCGGCCCCGGGGGTCCCCGCCTCGCTGGCCGGCGCGAGGCCGGCGGGGGAGGGCAGGAGCTCGGAGAGGATCCGCACGGGACGCAGGCCCTCCGGGCTGCGCCACAGCAGGGCGGCCGTCCACAGCCGGTCGAGTCGGGAGGTCACCTCGCGAAGCGGGGCGTCGACGGCGCGGGCCACCTCGTCGGCGCCGGTGGGGGCCAGCACCAGGGCGGCCTCGAGCACCTGCAGCGTGGGGCGGTCCAGGGAGTCCAGGGCGCGGGTGGTGGACGTGGTCGTGGTGGCCGCCGCCGCCAGGGCGGAGAGGTCGGCCACGGAGTGGCGTGCGAGGTCGGGCCGGGCGAGCAGGAGGTCGGCCAGTTCGTCGACACTCCGGCCTCGCAGGTCTGCGGCCAGGGAGCGGAAGCCGCCACCGGGTGTCGAGGGAGGGGTCATCCGGCCCACGGTAGTCGCAGGGGCGCGGTCGGGCTCCCGCGCACTCAGCGGAAGCGGTAGCCGACGCCGCGGACCGTCTCGATGTGGTCGCTGCCCACCTTCGTGCGCAGCTGGCGCACGCAGACGTCGACCACGTTGGAGTGGGGGTCGTGGTCCACGCCCCACACCTCCGCCAGCAGCTGCTGGCGGCTCAGCACCCGGCCCGGGTGGCGCATGAAGGTGGCCAACAGGCCGAACTCGCGGGAGGTCAGGGAGGCCCGCACGCCGTCGCCGCGGACCTCTCGGGTGCGGTGGTCCAGGGCCAGGCCGCCGGCCTCCACGACCATGCCGTCCTTCGCCGTGGGCACCTCGGTGGTGTCGGCCAGGCGGACCCGCACGCGGGCCAGCAGCTCGGCGAACTGGAAGGGCTTGGTCATGTAGTCGTTCGCGCCGCCCTCCAGCGCGGAGACGGTGTCCTCCACCGTGTCCCGGGCCGTGAGGACCACGACGGGCACCGAGACGCCCTGCCCGCGCAGGTTCTCCAGCAGGTCGGTGCCGTCCATGCCGGGCAGGCCCAGGTCGAGCACCACGAGGTCGAAGCCGCCGTGCATGGCCAGCGTCAGTCCGGTGCGGCCGTCGCCGACCACCTCGGTCTGGTACCCGGCCGCACGCAGCCCCTTGTCGATGAAGGAGGCGATCCGGTCGTTGTCCTCGATGATCAGGATGTGGGGCACCTCAGTCGTCCTCTCCGGGGTCGGCCTGCTCGTCGAGTGCGTCGTCGGCGGGCGCGGGGGTGTGGTTCTCCACCGGGACCAGCAGGGTGAAGGTGGCGCCGCCGCCGGGGGTGGGGGCCACCGAGACCGAGCCGCCGTGACCCTCGGCGATGGCGCGCACGATGGGCAGGCCCAACCCGGCGCCCGGGTGGTGGGGGTCGCCCCCGCCGGCGCGGTGGAAGCGCTCGAAGATCTTCTTCTCGTGGCCCGGGGGCACGCCGGGGCCGTGGTCGGCCACGGTGAACGCCAGCGACCACTGCCCGGCGCCACTGGTCACCCAGCGGGAGGCGAGGTGGATGCGGTCACCGTCCTGGGTGTGCTGCACGGCGTTGCGGGCCAGCTGCAGCAGCGCCTGCGTCAGGCGCTGCCCATCCAGCTCCGCGGTCCCCTCGGCCAGCTCGTCGAGCACCCAGTCCCGGTCGCCCAGGCGCTGCGCCTTGGAGTCGAGCTCGAGGGTCAGGGCGGCCACGTCCACCGGGGCCACGGTGATGTGGTCGGGCCGCTCCGCCTTGGCCAGGGTGAGCAGGTCGCTGACGATGCGGCTCATCCGGTCGAGCTCGCTGGTCACCAGGGTCAGCGTCTCCTCGCGCTCGACCGGGTCGTCGCTCATGAGCTCCAGGTGGCCGCGGATCACGGTGATGGGGGTGCGCAGCTCGTGCCCGGCGTCGTCGACGAACTGGCGCTGGGAGGCGAAGGCCTCCGACAGCCGGTCCAGCACGCCGTTGAAGGTGCGCCCGAGGTCGGCCATCTCGTCGTCGCCGCTGACGGGCAGCCGTCGCGTGAGGTCGCGCTCGGTGATCTCCTGGGCGGCGTTCTGGAAGCTCCGCAGCGGGGAGAGGATCCGGCCGGAGACGAACCAGCCTGCCAGGCCGGCCAAGACCAGTGCGAGGGCGGCCACCGGGGCCGCGCGCTTCAGCACCGAGGTCAGCACCGCATCGTTCTGGCCGGGGAAGGACAGGACGGTCAGGGTGCCGGAGGTATCGCCCACGGTCACTGCGCTGCGGGCGTAACGCGCCTCGCCCAGCGGGGTGTCGACGATGCCGGAGGGTGCGGCCCGCAGGTCCTCCCAGAGCTGGTCGTCCGAGAGCAGGCCGGAGGGGTCCTCCACGGCTGGCCCGGACACCTGGAGGATCTCACCGGAGGCCGTGCGCCCCACCAGCAGCTCGCTGGCGCTGGGCTGCTGGCGGGCCAGGAAGACCTCGAGGAGCCCGGCCGTGCTGGTGAAGGGCTTGCCCGTCGAGGGGTCCAGCCCCTCCTGGCGGAACTGCTGGAACTCGCGCAGCTCCTGGATGACGTCCTGGTTGGCCCGGTCGGCGTTGTCGGCGCGTGCGAGCCCGTAGGTGAGGGTGATCAGGGCGGTCAGCGCGACCGCGACGATCGCGACGAGCCACAGGACGATGCGGCCGCGCAACCCCAGCGTGCGGGAGCGGGGGTCAGCGGCCATCGCAGCCGTCAGTCGTCGTCGTCATCGTCGTCATCGTCGTCGTCGTCCCAGTCGTCGTCATCATCGTCGTCATCCCAGTCGTCGTCGTCATCCTCGTCATCGTCGTCCCCGTCGTCGTCACCGGGGGGCTGGGTCGGCGTGGGCGTCGGTGTCGGCGTCGGCTTGGCCGTGCGGGTGACCGTGCGCGGCACCTCCCGGGGGGTCCGTGTCGTCGACGAGGTGCTGGGCCGCACCGGTCGGGGGTCCTCGGCGGTGGGGCGGGGCGGCGCCGGTGCGACGGTGGGCTCCGAGGTGGGGCGGGGGGCCGGCTCGGTGGTGCGCTCGGGGGTCGGTTCGGCCGCGCTCCGGGTGGTGGACGGGGCCTGCGAGCTGGCGGTGTCCTTGCTGCGGGTCGTCTCGGTGGGCTGCGGGGCGCTGCTGCGCGTGGGCTCCGTGGAGCTGGGGGACCCGGACGTGCTGGGCCCCGAGGTCGCCGAGCCCTCACCGCCACCGGGGGCGTCGGCGAAGGCCGAGGACGAGGTGCCGGAGGAGCTACCGGAGGCGCTGGAGCTGCCGGAGGCGCTGGCCGGGGACGAGCTCTCGGCGCCGGTGGGGCCGGCCTCGGCGGGCGAGCTCGCGGCGGGCGGGTTCTCCGGCCCGGAGGACAGGTCCCCCAGGTCGGGGCCGCCGGGCAGGCGCATGGCCAGGGCGAGCACCGGGACGATGATCGCGAGGACGGTGACCGTGATCAGGGCGGGCAGGTACTTCTTCATCGCACACTCTCGGCTTCAGTGGTGGAGTCGGACTGTCGGGTGGCGCCGCGCTGGACCAGCCAGAGCGGGGTGGAGGAGTCCAGGTCCCAGACGTGCCAGTCCGGGAGCGGGTCGTCGCCGGTGGCCAGCACGATGCCGGGGTAGTCGGCGAGGGCGGACCGGACGCGCGCCCGGGAGGCGTCGGACAGACGGTCGTGCACGTCATCGAGCACGAGGAGCTTGGGCTTGCCGTAGAGGCCGCGGGCCAGGTGGAGCAGCACGCGCTGCTCCCGGGTCAGGGGCTCACCACCGCGGCGCAGGGTGGTGCGCTCACCCTTGGGCAGGGCGGCGACCACCTCGTCGAGGCCGACGGCGGCGAGCACCGGGCCCACCGGCTTGTCCAGGTCGGGGCGGCGGTAGCGGACGGCGCGGGCGATGCGGCCGTGCTCCACCGGCACGTCGGCGGCGACGTAGCCCAGCAGTCGCCGGCGGCGTTTGGAGTTGACCGCCGGGAGGTCCCAGCCGTCGAGCTCCACCCAGCCGTCCTCGGGCTGCGCGTCGCCCACCAGGGCCGCCACCACGCGGGCGGCCCGCTCGGGGTCCGCGCTGCGCAGGTGGATGCGGGAGCCGGGGGTGGCAAGCAGCTCGGGCAGGGTGTCCCCGCCGTCCTGCAGCCCGTTGATGTGCAGCAGGCCACGGGTGGGGCGGGAGCGCCGGCTGGCCGGAGGACCAGACCCGGTGCTGCCCGCGTCGTCCTCGGCGGACGGTGCGTCGGCGCCGGAGGGGGTGCTGGCCGCATCGGCGGAGGGGGTGCCGCGGCGCAGGGCCTTGGCCAGGACGAGGCTCGCGGCCAGGTAGCCCTGGCGGTACTCACCCACCCGGCCCATGTCCTGCACCGGTGTGGAGACGAGGCCCACCAGCAGCAGGGCGGTGGTGAGGCGCGCGGGGGTCAGGTCGGTCCAGACCGAGGTGACCCCCGCGAGGATCATGGCGATCACGGCCACCGAGGCGGCGCCACCCCGCATCACGCCGGCGAGGCGGGCGCGGCGCACGGCCAGGCTGCGGACGGTGTTGCTGTGCTCGTCAACGTTCTTGAGCTCGCGATGCTCACCGCCGGCGGCGCGGATGGCCGGGGCGGCCTGCACCGTGTCGGCGATGTAGGAGGCCATGCGGCCACGGTGGCGGCGCAGCTCGCGGCTGCGGCGGAGGACCGGGCCCGAGAGGGCGTACAGCAGCACGGCCATCACCACCAGGGCGCCGGCGACGGCTGCTGCGATCTCCCAGGCCATGAGGAACAGGGCCACCACCACACCCAGCAGCAGCGGGATCCCGCTGACCAGGGGGGCGATGCCCATGGCCACCCAGCTGCGGATGGCCGAGAGGTCGTTGGTGGTGCGGGCCACGAGCACACCGAGGTTGGAGTGGCGGCCCGGGCGCAGGGCGGTGGCCACCAGCAGGCGGCGCAGCTCGAGCACGTAGTGCTGGCCCAGCACCTCGGCGAGCACCCACTCGCCCCACCGCAGCGCGCCCACCATCACGGCGGCGGCGAGCAGGCCGAGGGTCAGTGTCCAGCGGGCGGTGGGCGTCGCCGCATCGAACAGCTGGGGGGTGAACCAGGCGATGGCCGCAGCAGCCGCTGCCTGGGCGACGCCGGAGGCCACCAGGCCCCCGAGGTACAGGCGGCGGACGCCCTTCCACACCGGGGGGAGCTCGGCGGCCGCCTCGTGGGCCGTCTGCTCCTCCCCGGCGAGGAGGGTGTTGCGGGTCAGCATCATCAGAGCCCCAGGAACTCGCGGACGGTCGCCGGCTCGGACAGGGAGAAGGTGTCCACCAGCGGCAGGTCGATCACGTCGTCGGCCTCGCGGGAGGCCATCGGGGAGGCGGTGATGGCGCCGCTCACCCCTGCCACCGGCAGACCGGCCGAGCGCAGCTCGGCCACGCCGGTGACCGCGCCCAGGGCCTCACCCACGGCGAGGACCACGGCGTGCACGTCGTCACCCAGGGCGCCGCTGCGGATGAGGTGGCTGGTCTCGCGCTGGTACAGGCCGTCGGCGATCTCGATGACCACCACGTCGGGGTTGCCCTGCGACAGCTCGTGGCGGACGGAGGCCACCAGGTCGGCGGCCTCCTCCAGGCCGATGCGGAAGGTGCTGCCGTAGCCGAAGTCCGTGAAGTCCAGCACCGTGGAGGCGCCCGAGTCCAGGAACAGGCCGGGGTCGCCCCAGGCGCCGGTGCCGGTGGCCTTGCCCGCCGCGACGCGCAGACCGGCCAGGGAGAGGCCGCGCACGACGTTGGCCACTGCGGTGGTCTTGCCGGCGTTCATGGAGCTGCCGAAGACGTACACCACCGGCGGGCCGTCGGCCCGGCGCTCGGAGGCCAGCTCGGCGGTGGGACGGACCGCACGGGGGGCGACGTCGCGGAGGGTGACGATGGAACCGTCACCCCGGGCGAGCAGGCCCAGCGGCTCGATGAGGGTGGCCTCGGAGGTGCTGCCGTGGCGATCGGTGACGTGGGCGGCCAGGCCACCGGCGGCGGCCAGGTTCGTCAGGGCCAGCGAGCCGGGGACCTCGGCCTCGAACTGGTCGGGGGCGTAGCGGTCGCCGTAGGCCAGCAGGATCTCGTCGCCGGGGTACAGGGTCTGGCGGCGGCCGGCGGCGTCGGGCAGCT
Source organism: Kytococcus sedentarius (assembly GCF_041937525.1). GTDB lineage: Bacteria > Actinomycetota > Actinomycetes > Actinomycetales > Dermatophilaceae > Kytococcus > Kytococcus sedentarius_A. The sequence goes on along the minus strand of NZ_CP169391.1, from coordinate 1,469,191 downwards.
TCTTGTGCTGGCCGAGAGAGACGATGCGGGCCAGGACCACCTGGCCGGCGCGGGGGGCCACCTCGGCGCCCGAGATCAGCTGCAGGCCGGAGGCGGACGACGCGAGGCGCTCGGCCACGAAGCGGGTGGTGTAGGCCTTCTTGGCGCGCAGGAGGCGCTCGGCGTCGATGGGGGTCGCGTGGACGCCGGGCTGCTGGCTGGCCACGGAGTGCGAGCCCACCTCGGGCAGGGCGGTCGGGTCGACGGCCTCGGTCTGCTGGGGCAGGCCGGTGGAGGGAGGAAAGGTGTCGGTCACGGCGGGGATGAGCGTGGCAGTCATGGTGTGACTCCTGTCTCGGGTGGGCCGGGGGGTTGGCCCGGTGGGTCTCGGTGGGGGTCTGTCGCCTGGGGCGATGACCACAACCTAGGAACCCGCTGTGAGTGGGCCATGAATGCCGTATGAGGGTTTGCTCATCCAGGTGGGCTGCGCGCTCATGGTGAGGGTGGGTGGGTGCCCAGAACCGCATCGTTCCATGACATTCTGGAGGTGTTGTGATCCGCCTCACCCCTCCAGGAGGTCCCCATGTCGCGTGACGAGACGGCCCTGTCCTACGTGTCCGGTCCCAGTGAGCTGCCGCTGCTGGGGCAGACCATCGGAGACAACCTCGACGCCACGGCAGCCCGATGCGGGGAGCGCGAGGCCCTCGTGGAGTGCGCGAGCGGGCGGCGGTGGACCTACACCGAGTTCGTGGCCGACGTGGACCGCCTGGCCCGGGGCCTCCTGGCGCGCGGGCTGAAGGTGGGTGACCGCATCGGCATCTGGTCGCCGAACTGTGCGGAGTGGACCCTTCTCCAGTACGCCACCGCCAAGGTGGGGGCGGTGCTGGTGAACGTGAACCCGGCCTACCGGGAGCACGAGCTGAGCTACGTCATCGAGCAGTCGGGGATGCGCTGGCTGGTGAGCGCCACCCAGCACAAGACGAGCAACTACCGGGCGATGGTGGAGCGCGTCCGCAAGGGGACGCCGGGGCTCGAGGAGGTCGTGTTCATCGGTGACGAGACCTGGGAGGCCGTCGTCACCGCATCGGAGGAGGTGGGGCCCGAGGCGCTCGCGGCGCGGCAGGCGGAGCTGGGGGCGGACGATCCCATCAACATCCAGTACACGTCGGGGACCACGGGCTTCCCGAAGGGGGCCACGCTGAGCCACCACAACATCCTGAACAACGGGTACTTCGTGGGGGAGCGGGTCAGCTACACCGAGGAGGACCGCATCTGCCTGCCGGTGCCCTTCTACCACTGCTTCGGCATGGTCATGGGCAACCTGGCGGCCACCAGCCACGGGGCGTGCATGGTCATCCCGGCGCCGAGCTTCGAGCCGGCGGCGACGCTGCGGGCGGTGTCGAACGAGAAGTGCACGAGCCTCTACGGCGTGCCGACGATGTCATCGCCGAGCTCGGGCTGCTGGACAAGCAGGAGGAGGAGTTCGACCTGTCCCACCTGCGCACCGGCATCATGGCCGGCTCGCCCTGCCCGGCGGAGATCATGCGGCGGGTGATGTCGGAGATGAACATGGCCGAGGTGGCCATCTGCTACGGCATGACGGAGACCTCGCCGGTGTCGCTCATGACCATGGCCGACGACGATGTGGAGCACCGCACCGAGACCGTCGGGCGGGTGATGCCGCACGTGGAGGTGAAGGTGGTGGACCCGGTGACGGGGCGGCCCGTGCCCCGGGGGGTGACCGGTGAGCTGTGCACGCGCGGGTACTCGGTGATGCTGGGCTACTGGGAGCAGCCGGAGAAGACCGCTGAGGCCATCGACGCGGCGCGGTGGATGCACACCGGGGACCTGGCGGTCATGGCCGAGGACGGGTACGTGGCCATCACCGGGCGCATGAAGGACATGGTGATCCGGGGCGGGGAGAACATCTACCCGCGGGAGATCGAGGAGTTCCTGTACGGGCACCCGTCGGTGCAGGACGTGCAGGTGATCGGTGTGCCGGACGAGAAGTACGGCGAGGAGCTCATGGCCTGGGTGGTGCTGCGTGAGGGGGCCGACCCGGTGGACGCCGACGGGGTGCGCGAGTTCTGCAGCGGACAGCTGGCGCACTACAAGATCCCGCGGTACGTGCACGTGGTGGAGTCGTTCCCGATGACGGTGACCGGCAAGGTGCGCAAGGTGGAGATGCGCGAGAAGGCGCTGGCGATCCTGGGGTTGCAGCAGCGCTGAGGGGGTGGGACGCGGGGGCCGGGCCGCCCCGGCTCGCCCGGATCAGGGGGCGATGAGGGGGCCGGCGCGGGTGCGTCGGCCCCCTTTCGCGTGTCGCGGGTGGGGGGTGTGGGGGTTGTCCACAGGTGGGGTGGTCGTGGCGGCGGGGACCTCTGCTCGTCCACATGTTCTAGTTCGGGGTTGCATATGTCGGTGGTGTGTACTATGGTGGGGGTGTTGGCAGGAGGCGGGGATCCTCCAGCCGAACCGAACGAGCAAGGGGGTGGTTCCCGTGGCAGCCCAACCCACAACGAGTGGTGGACTGGCCACGGGCGCCCCCGGAGCGCGCGTGAGGCCAGGCTCTGGGGGTGTGGTGTCGGGGGCGGGGCTGCGGGTCGCGCGGGCACTGGAGAGTCTGCACGCGGGGCTGGATGAGCTGCTCGCCTCGATCGCCGAGCTCTCTGCACCGGCAGACACCCTCGGGGATTCCGACACTGGCGGTGGCACCGGTGGTGGGGCCGGGGTGCCGATGGACCTGGTCCGTGCCCTGGATGAGGAGACCTTCCGGGCCCGTAACCGGTTGGACTCCGCCCGCCTGCGGTTGGGCGCGGTCGCCCGCACCGAACGCGAAGCCGGCCGCGGCCGCCACCTGGACGAGGCCCAGTTCTTCGCCTCCGGAGGCCGCATGGACGGACCCTCCGCAGCCAAGGACGCCGACCTGGCCGAAGGCCTGGGCAACGCCACCCCCGCACCCACCACCACCACCGGCCCCGAAAGCCCCCAGGGTTCCGCCGGCACCCGGGCTGGTGGGTCTGGCGACCCGGCGAACCCCGAGGGCGTTGACGGTGGTGCTGGTCCTGGTCGTTCTCCGGTGGGGGTGGCGTTGGATCAGGGGTGGATATCCAAGGAGCACGCCCTGGTGATCCACCAGGCGTTGGCCAAGGCCCCGGACTGGGTCACTGCCCAGCAGCGGCACACGATCGAGGTCCACCTGGTCAACCGGGCCCGCACCCTGCGTCCTTCCTCGTTGCGGCGTGCGGCACGTCGCCTCCTGGAAGCCCTGCCGGTCCCGGTGGACGTGGTTGATGAGCACGAGAACGCCCTGATCACCGCTGAGGAGGACCACGCCTACGCGAATGCGTCCTTCACCGTGCACCACACCGGGCGGGGGATCTCCTACGGAAAGTTCGCCCTGCCCACCCTGCAGGCCAAGGCCCTGGAGAAGACCCTGGCCTCCCTGTCCTCACCCACCCGCCGCAAGAACCAGCACCACACCAGTGCCGGTGACGATGACGCTTCCGGCACCGGCACCGGCGCCGGCGCCTGCACGACCAGCACCACCGGTACTGCGGGCGTGAACTTCGAGGCGGGTGAGGTGGCCAAGGACTGGGCCACCCTGAAGGGCCAGGCGTTGGCCGAGCTGATCGACCACCTGCCCACCGACCGGCTGGGAACCAGGACCTCGTACACCGTGATCGTGTCCACCGACCTGGACACCCTGCGCGGTGAGACCAACCGGGCGGGCACGACCGACACCGGCCAGAAGCTCTCGGCCGGACAGGTCCGCCGCCTGGCAGCCCAGTCCGGCATCATCCCGACCGTCATGGGAGGAGAGTCCCTCCCGTTGGACCTGGGAACACAACGGCGCTTCTTCACCGAGACCCAACGCATGGCCCTGGCCCACCTGTACAGCGAGTGCGCCGTCGAGGACTGCGACCGGCCCTTCGCCTGGTGCCAACTCCACCACGCCACACCCTGGGCCTCGACCCGCGGAACACCCCCCGGATGGGCACCACCCGAACCACCACCCCACAGCACCGGGCACCCCGACGGACACACCGAGCACTGCGGCGGAGCAGCCGAGCACCCCGGCGACCCCGGACACCCCGACGACACTGGGCAACCGGATGCCCCTGGACCCCTGGGACAGACGACAGCGGCCTCGCGGGGAGCCAGGGGGCGGACTGACCTGTCCAACGCCATCCCGGTCTGCGGACGCCACAACCGGATCATCGAACTACCCGGCGTCACCCACCACATCACCCACGACCACGCCGGCGCAGCCACCATCCACATCCACGACTGAACCCCGGACCGCTCAGAGAGGACCACCATGCCCAGCGATCGCTCCTCGGCGCGGCGGGCCACAATGGGCCGCGTGAACCCCTCGACCCTGGCTGCCCGCGTCATCATCGACGAGCTCGTTCGGTGCGGAGTGCGGGAGGCGGTCCTGTGTCCCGGGTCGCGATCGGCCCCGCTGGCCTACGCCCTGGCGGCCGCGGATGCCGACCCCGAGGTGCCGCTGCGCGTCCACGTCCGCACCGATGAGCGCACAGCAGCCTTCCTGGCGCTGGGCATGGCCGCTGCGTCGGGGCGGATGGTGCCGGTGGTCACGACCTCCGGGACCGCGGTGGCGAACCTCCACCCGGCGATGCTGGAGGCCCACCACCAGCGGGTCCCGCTCCTCGCTCTGACGGCCGACCGTCCGCCGGAGCTCCGCGGGACGGGAGCGAACCAGACCACGCAGCAGCCGGGGCTGTTCCCGACGGTGCGGCTCGCGGTCGACCTCGGGACCCCGGCCGCGGGTCTGGAGGATGCGCAGGCACGGGCGGGTGCAGGCGCAGGGGCTCAGGCAGGGACAGGGGCAGGGGCGCAGGCAGGGGCAGCGGTGGCCGCGGTCGAGGCGCGGTCGTGGCGGACGGCGGTGGACCGGTGCTGGTCCGCTGCGGTCGGTGCCCTCGGCGGCGATGCGGGGCCGGTGCACCTCAACCTGCCACTGCGGGACCCCCTCGTGGCCACGGAGGTGCCGGCAGCGGGCTCCGGGTCGGCACGTGCCGCCGACGCCGTGCAGGGACGGGCCGACGGGGCGCCCTGGACCGCGGTCCAGGCACATGGCACCGGTGGGACGGATGCTGTGGGCGTCGGGCGCATCGGGAGTGGCGAGGGCGGCACGCGACACGCGGTACTCCCGGAGGGGTCCGAGCGGACGCTGGTGCTGCTGGGGGACCTGGGGTCACCGGCCGCGGCCCGTGCCGTCCAGGCCGGGGCGGCACGTCGGGGGTGGCCGGTGGTGGCTGAGCCGTTCAGCCGCTTCGGCGGCGACTCAGCGGTCCCGGGCGGGGTGCACCTGCTGGGGGACGATGACTTCCTGGCCAACCACGCCCCGGAACGTGTGCTCGTGGTGGGACGCCTGACGCTGCACCGGGTGGCCGGGCGGCTCCTGGGACGTGAGGGGCTCCGCGTCGAGGTGGTGAGCGCATCGAGCTCGTGGCCGGACCCGGGGCACCGCGCGGCGGCCGTGCACCCCCTGGTGCTGCGCGAGGGTGCTGTCGAGGCCACCGTCGCGAGGAGCGACACGGTGTGGCTGCAGGCATGGCACGAGGCCGGCACGCGTGTGGCAGCGGGTGGTGGCGCACCCGGTGGTCTGGCGGAGAGTGGTGGCGCAGCCGGTGGCGTGTCAGCGGGTGACGGGGGTTCGGGAGCCGCGCCTCCGCTGACCACGGCCAGTGCGGCGGCTGTCGTGGCCACCAGCGTGCGAGGACTGCTCTTCCTGGGGAGCTCCCGGGCTCCCCGGTCGATGGATCTGGCCATGGCCGGCCCCGGTGCACAGGTCACGGGCATCGTGGGAAACCGAGGGCTGGCCGGCATCGACGGGTGCCTGTCGACCGCTGCGGGCTGGTCCCTGCTCCACGGCCCGACGACGGCGCTGGTGGGGGACCTGACCTTCCTGCACGACGCGAACGCCCTGGCCATCGGGCCCGGCGAGCCGCGCCCGGACCTGACCGTGGTGGTGCTCAACGACGACGGCGGTGCCATCTTCAGCGACCTGGAGTACGGCCGCACGGAACACCTGGAGGCCCACGGGCCGGACACCTTCCGCCGCGTGTTCACCACCCCCACGGGCGTGGACATCGGCCACCTGGCACGCGCTCACGGGGTGGAGCACACCCTCGTGAACACAGCGTCGGCGTTGCGGGAGGAACTGATGACCGAGCCCTCGGGCCTGCGGGTGGTCGAGGTCGCGCTGGGCGGCTGAGGTGGCTCGGGTCCGCAGTGAGGTGCCGCCCAGACCCCCCTGCTGAGTGCCGCCCGCTGGGGCGCCGCTGAGTGCCGCCCGCTGGGGCCCGCTGAGTGCCGCCCGCTCAGTCGCCGCTGAGTGCCGCCCGCTCAGTCGCCGCTGAGTGCCGCTCGCATGGGTGCGAGCTTGGCTCCGGTCTCGGCGTACTCGGCCTGTGGGTCGGAGTCGGCCATGATGCCTCCACCGGCCCACATCCGCAGGCTGCAGGGGTCCTCCGGTTCGATCCGGCCGGTGCGCAGTGCGATGCCCATGTCACCGTCGCCACGGGAGTCCATCCAGCCCACGGGTCCCGCGTACCGGCCGCGGTCCCGGCCCTCGAGCTCGCGGATCAGCCCCAACGCCACGTCACGAGGGGTGCCGCCCACCGCAGCACTCGGGTGGAGTGCCCCGGCCAGCTCCAGCACCGTGGTCCCGGGAACGGCTCGTCCGTCCAGGTCGCTCACCAGGTGGAACACGTTCGGCAGGGTCAGCAGCGCCGGGGAGCGCGGCGCCACCACCGCGCTGCACAACGGCGACAGGCGCTCCACCACGGACTCCACAGCAAAGGCGTGCTCGGAGAGGTCCTTCCGGCTGGAGAGCAGGTCGTCTGCCGCGTGCTGGTCGTCCTCCACGTCCGCAGCCCGGGACGCTGTGCCGGCCAGGACCCGCGAGAACACGTGTCCCTCGTCGAGCCGCACCAGCATCTCGGGGGTCGCACCCACCAGCCCGTCGACGGCGAAGGTCCAGGTGTCGGGATAGGCGCCCACCAACTGGTGCAGCAGCCAGCGGACGTCCAGCGGCTCGGGCGCCGTCGCCACCACGTCGCGGGCCAGCACCACCTTGTCCGCCTGCCCGGAGCGGATGGCGTCGATGCCGCGCTGCACCACCTGGGGCCAGCCCTCGGCCGGCGTCTCACCGGGCGCCTCGTCGATGCGGGTGGGTGCCGCAGGCGGCTCGTCGGTGGCCTGCGGGATGCCGGTGTCGCTGGGTCCGGTGCCAGCCAGGGGGGCTCCGTCCACGGTGGAGATCCGCGTCACCCAGGCGACCTCGCCCTTCACCCCGACCACCACCTCGGGCACCACCAGGGTCGAGCCAGCTGGCGAGTCGTCGCTGAAGGCCATGGATGCCCACGCCACCAGCCCGGCGCCGCGGGGGAGCGCGCCATCCTGAACGAGGCCCTCTGTCTCCCCCGTGACCTCCTCGTGCGCCAGCTCGGCCACCTGCCGCCACCAGTGGCTCAGGCGCTCCCACCGGTCCGGCCCGGACTCCTCACCCACCAAGGTCACCGAGGATGCCCGCCCCCAGCCGACCATCCCCTCGCGGCGACGGATCCAGGCAGTGACCTCCTGCGGTGCCACGCGGGGAAGCACCTTGCCGAGGCTCACCCCATCGGCCCGGTGCACCTCGGTGCGCACCACGAGCTGCGGGACGGGTCCGGGGGCGCAGGAGTCGGCTCGGTCCTGCGCGGGGGCGGGGGTGGTTCGGGGCTGGTCGGCGGCGGTCATCGCCGGTGAGCGTATCCACTCACCCGGTCGGGACGAACGGGTGGGAGACTGGACCCATGACCCGCGCCAGCCTCGCGAAGGACCCCTCGCACGTCTCCTCGATGTTCGATGAGGTCGCACCCCGCTACGACTGCACCAACGACGTCCTGTCGATGGGGCAGGCCCGCCTGTGGCGACGAGCCGTCACCCGCACCATCGAGCCGCGCCCGGGCATGCGCATCCTCGACCTGGGGGCCGGGACCGGCACCTCGAGCGAGCCCCTCGCCGATGCGGGCGCCGACGTGGTGCCCGCCGACTTCTCCGAGGGCATGCTCGCCGAGGGGCGACGCCGCCGCCCGGACATGCCCTTCACGCACGCCGACGCGATGGCCCTGCCCTTCGAGGACGCCTCGTTCGACGTCACCACCATCAGCTTCGCCCTGCGCAACGTGGCCGATCCGGCCCTGGCGCTGCGGGAGATGGCACGTGTCACCCGCCCCCGGGGCCAGCTGGTGCTGTGCGAGTTCTCCAGCCCGACCTTCGCCCCCTTCCGGAAGGTCTACGACACGTACCTCATGAAGGCGCTGCCTGCCATCGCCAGCCGGGTGTCCTCCAACCCGGAGAGCTACCACTACCTCGCGGAGTCCATCGCGGACTGGCCGGACCGGGACGGGGTGCGCCGCATGGTCGAGGCGGCGGGCTGGACCGACGTGGAGGTGCGTAACCTCTCCGGTGGCGTGGTGGCCCTGCACACGGCCCGCCGCCCCGCGGGAGAGTGACCCGTCCGCCCATGACCCTGCACACGCGAGGAACCACTGTGGAGAATGCGCGCCCCGACGCTGCCCTGAGTGGCGTCGAGTCCGGCATGCAGCAGGTCGACGCCCTGCTCGCAGAGGTCGTCCAGCACGAGGATCCCTTCATCGCCGAGGCCTCGGCCTACCTGATGGAGGCCGGCGGCAAGCGCTTCCGTCCGCAGCTCGCCCTGCTGGTCTCGGGGCTGGGGGACGGGCCCACCCCGGAGGTCGTGAAGGCCGCGGCCGCCGTGGAGCTGGTGCACCTGGCCTCGCTGTACCACGACGACGTGATGGACGATGCCGACCTGCGCCGTGGGGTGCCCAGCGCGAACGCCCGTTACGGCAACGCGACCTCGGTGGTGGTGGGGGACATGCTCTTCGGCAAGTCGTCGGCCCTCGTGGCGGAGCTGGGGCCCGAGGCCGTGCGTCTCCAGGCCGACACCTTCGTGCGCCTGTGCGCCGGGCAGATCCGTGACGAGCGGCCGGTTCCCGAGGGGGTGGACCCGGTGGACCACCTCCTGGGCGTGCTCGCCGACAAGACCGGTGCCCTCATCGCGGCGGCCGCGCGGTACGGGGCGCAGTTCTCCGGGTGCGACGCCGCCACCGTGGACCTCATGGGGGACTTCGGGGAGCGTCTGGGTCTGGTCTTCCAGCTGGCGGACGACCTGTTGGACGTCGCCTCCGATGCGGAGGACTCCGGCAAGACGCCGGGCACCGACCTGCGAGAGGGGAAGGCCACACTGCCGGTGCTGTTCGCGCGGCGGAGCACCGATGGGGCGAGCGCCCGCCTCCGGGAGCTGCTCGCCGGGCCGGTGGCCGAGGAGGACCTGGACGAGGCCGTGCAGCTGCTGCGTGCCCACCCCGGCCTGCAGGAGGCCCGCGAGTTCACCTTGGCCTACGCCCGTGACACCGAGGCGATGCTGGAGCCGCTCGGTGAGGGCCCGGTGCCCAACGCCCTGCGGGACCTGGTGCACGCCGTCGCCGACCGCGTGGCCTGAGCGGGGCGCCGAGGCCGGGGTGAGCCGCGGCACGCGGCCACGCTCACCGCATCGACACGCGCACCGCATCGTCACGTGCCCGATCGACACGCTCACCCCGTCGACACACTCGCCCCATCGACACAGCAGAGCGGCCCGCCCCGTGAGGGGAGCGGGCCGCTCTGGCGCGGGGAGGGTCAGCCGAAGAGCTGACCCACGCGGGTCTGGGCGTTGCCGAAGGCCGAACCGGAGGCCACACCGGTGTCGATGATCGGGCCGCCGGACTTCCGCTTCACCTCGACCACGGCCGGGCGCGGCTGGCGGTAGTCGTCGTAGGGGAAGACCGAGACCGGGTTGGCCGGGGAGGCGCCGTCGGCCTCGCCCGGGTGCTGCACGGCGATGAACACCGAGGTGCCGTCCGCGCCGATCCAGGGACCACAGCACTCGGCGGCGGCGGGGACGGAGAGGAACTGCTGCAGCTTGCCGCGGTCCTCACCCTCCACCGGCATGATGTACAGACCGTCGCAGTGACCCAGGCCGTCGGGCATGCCGTCGGTGGCCAGCCACAGGTTGCCCATCGCGTCGAAGGCCACGTTGTCCGGGCAGGAGATGGGGGCCACCTGGGACTTGTCGTAGCCCGCGAAGTAGGTGGTCGGGTCGGTGGGGTCACCGGCGATGAGCACCAGCATCCACGTGAACTCCTCGGCCGTGTGGTCGCCGCCGGCCTCGGCGAGCTCGATGACGTGGCCGTGCTTGTTCTCGGCGCGCGGGTTGGCCTCGTCGATCTCGGAGGGGGAGCGCTTGGAGTTGTTGGTCATGGCGGCGTAGATCTTGCCGTTGACCGGGTTGGGCTCCACGTCCTCGGGGCGGTCCATCTTGGTGGGGCCCACCTTGTCGGCGGCCATGCGGGTGAAGATGAGCACCTCGGCCACGGTCATGCCCTCGACGGCGCTCTTGCCGTCCTTCACCAGCGGGATCCAGGTGCCGGTGCCGTCGCAGACGCCGTCCTCGAAACCGTCACCGGTGAACGTGGCCACGTAGAGGTCGCCCTCGGAGAGCAGCGACATGTTGTGCTTCTTGTCGCCCTCCTTGTAGGTGCCGGCGGAGACGAACTTGTACATGTAGTCGTAGCGCTCGTCGTCGCCCATGTAGACCACGACCTTGCCGTTCTCGGCGATGACCGCGTTGCCGCCCTCGTGCTTGAAGCGACCCAGGGCGGTGTGCTTCACCGGGGTGGAGGTGGGGTCGGTGGGGTCGACCTCGACGATGTAGCCGAAGCGGTGGGACTCGTTGGGCTCGGCGGCCATGGAGAAGCGGTCGTCGACCTTCTCCCAGGCGAAGCGGCCCTCCTCGCCCATGCCGTAGCGCTCGATCTCCTCGGCCATCTCGGCCGGGGCGCCGGCGGAGGCGAAGTAGCCGTGCCAGTTCTCCTCGCCGGAGAGGATGGTGCCCCAGGGGGTCAGGCCACCGGCACAGTTGTTGTTCGTGCCCAGCACGACCGTGCCGGACGGGTCGGCCGAGGTCTTCATGAGCTCGTGGCCCGCGGCGGCGCCGGAGAGCGTGAACTCGGTGCCCATGTGGATGCGGCGGTTCAGCGGCGAGGACAGGTCGTGGGAGTAGAACTCCTTCTCGCTGCCGCGCCGCAGGCCCACGATGGTCAGGCCGTGCGCGGCCATCGTGACGCGGATCTGCTCGTCGGTGAGGTCCTCACCGTCGGCGGCGGACTGCCACATCAGCTCGGGGTTCACGTACTCGTTGTTGAAGCCCAGCACGGCGGTGTTCTCACCGGTGGGGATGACGGTCACGAAGTCGGCGTTGTAGCCCACCTGCTCCAGCTGGGCGGCCTCGGTCTGGTTCTCGAAGTCCAGGGCGGGGGCGCCGGAGCGGATGGGGTCACCCCAGGTGGAGATGGCCTCCCACTCGAAGCCGTCCGGCACACGGAGCTCGTCCACGTCGGCGGGGGTGGGGGCGATGGGGGTGAAGCCCAGCACGTCGGCGCCCTCGGCCCGCACGTTGGCGGCACGGGCGGACGGCATGTCCGCGGTGGCGGCAGCGGCGGCCGCCGCGAGGCCCAGGCTGCCGGCCACGAGCACCTGGCGGCGGCTGGCACCCTCGGCCACGACGTCGCCGAAGTAGGAGTTGTCCGAGGTGTTCGGGGTGGGCTGCGCGCACTGGTCGGCGCAGCGGTACTTGCAGGTCATGGACTGACGGCCACCGGTCAGGGGCTGGGTCAGCAGGGGCAGGAGGCGACGGCCTTCGTTGCGCATGGGGGTCTCCGCAGGGGTCTGGGTGGACGAGGGTGCTGGGCGTGGTGGGCCCGATTCGCGACCCTAGGGAGAGCACATGGCCCCACAGTGTGGGTTCGGTGAACGCCGGGTGACCGCTCCGTGACCGGCCGGTGACCTCCCGGCGGGCCCCGCGCCTGCCCCCACCGGCCCGCCCCGCCCCGGCTCAGGTGCCGGACACGCTGGTGGCGGCGCGCGCCAGCCGGTCGTGCCGGCGGCGCCTGCCGGCGGCGACGATGGTGTCCGTCATCAGCACCACCAGGGCCACCCACACGATGCCGAACCCGATCCACCGGCTCACGGGCATGGTCTCGCCCATGATGGTCACGCCCACCAGCAGCTGCAGGATGGGGGTGACGAACTGCAGCAGGCCGATGGTCACCAGCGTCACGCGCGAGGCCGCAGCCGCGAACAGCAGCAGCGGGATGGCCGTGGCGATGCCGGCCGAGGCCAGCCAGAGCATGTGGTCGATGCCGTGGCCGGTGAAGGTCTGGTGGGTCACCGTGGAGCCGGCCGGCGAGAGGGCGAGCCACACCAGGATGCCGACGGCCACCGGGAACAGGGCGATCGTCTCGGCGGTGAGGGAGTGCACGGCCGAGACCTTGCCTCCCACCTGCTTCTTGATGAGGCCGTAGGTGGCGAAGCTCAGCGCCAGCGCCAGGGAGATCCACGGCGGTTGGCCGTAGTCGATGGTCAGGTACACGGCGGCGACGCTGGCGATGGCGACGGCCACCCACTGCAGCGGGCGCAGCCGCTCGCGGAGCACGACCACCCCGATGATGACCGTGGCCAGCGGGTTCATGAAGTAGCCCAGCGCGGCCTCGGTGACGTGTCCAGTGGTCACGGCAGCCACGTAGATGGTCCAGTTGATGCCGATGGTCAGGCCCGCGGCCACCATGGTCACGGCGCGCTTGGCGGGCGTGAACAGCGAGCGCAGGGCGCCCAGCTGGCGCAGCGCCGTGAGCAGCACGAGGCAGAACAGCAACGACCACACCACGCGGTGGGCGAGGATCTCCCACGGTCCGGCGGGGGCCAGGGCCGCGAAGTACAGGGGGAAGGCCCCCCACAGCAGGTAGGCGCCGAAGCCGTAGGCCACACCCCACGGTGCGGGCGCGGGGGCGGTGGTCCCGGTTGGGTTCTGCGAGGTCATCGGACTCCTTCCGGGGAGGTGGCGCGCTCGCGCTGCTCCCGCCGCAGGTCCACCACGCTGATCGCCAGGGCGAGCGCCGCGATGGCCACGATGGTGAGGAGGGTGACGCGGACGGCGTCCGACCAGGAGTGGCCCGCGCCCAGCATCGCGAAGAGCACCCCCGGCACCAGGGCGGTGCCCACGGCCGTGCCCACGCGCTGCCCGAGCGACATCAGGCCGCCGGCCACGCCGCCCTGGCGCGAGTCCATGGCCTGCAGGGTCAGGGTGGTGTTGGGGCTGACCACACTGCCCTGACCGAGGCCGATGAGCACGGCGGCGAACGCGGCGGTCCACCACGGCAGGCGCCCGTCCTCGATGAAGGGGGTGAGGACGGCCAGGAGCAGCAGTGCACTGATCACCACGCAGAAGCCCCCGATGACGAGGCGTCGCCCCCAGCGCAGCACGCGCCGCCCGGCGAACTGGGCGGAGAGCCCCGCGGCCACCGAGGCGGGCAGCAGCACCAGGGCAGCGGCGAAGGCGCTGTGGCCCAGGTGCATCTGCATCCACAGGGGGATCACCAGGAAGATGCTGGTGGCGCCCAGGAAGTGGATGGACACCACCCCGATGCCGTTGCGGAAGGGCTCGCTGGAGAACATGCCCAGGTCCACCACCGGGGCCCGCCCTGCGGCGTGGTAGCGGCGTTCCCAGGCCAGGAAGGCCACCAGCAGCAGCGCCCCGAGCGCGAGCGGTGTCCACCCCAGCAGTCCGCTGCGGCGCTCCACGAAGGGGAACATCACGCACAGCACGGTCGCTCCCAGCAGCACGGTGCCCAGCGGGTCGAGATCCGGGCGGGCGCCCCGGGCGGCGCTGTCGTCGGGGAGCCAGCGCAGGCCGAGCACGACCGTGGCCACCCCCAGCGGCACGTTGAGCGCGAACATCCACCGCCAGCCCGCCTCCGACCCGAGCACCTGGATGAGGAAGCCCCCGAGCACCGGCCCGACGGCGGTGGCCAGGGCCACGGTGGTGGCCATGGTGGCGAAGGCCCGGGCGCGGGACTCGCCGGTGAAGTGCTTCTGGATGAGGCCGATCGTCTGCGGGTTGATGAGACCGGAGCCGAGGCCCTGGGCCACGCGCGAGACGTTCAGGAGCTCCGAGCTGGGAGCCAGTGCGGCACCCAGGGAGCCCAGGGAGAAGACCACCACGCCCAGCAGGAGCAGGCGTCGCCGGCCGATCAGGTCGCCCAGACGGCCGGCGGGCACCAGCAGCACCCCGAAGGCCAGGGCGTAGCCGGAGACCACCCACTGCAGCTGGGAGGTGGAGGCGTCCAGCGAGTCCCCGATGGGAGCGAGTGCCACGTTCACCACGGAGACGGCCACCAGCGCCATGAACAACGGCACCAGCAGGACGGCGAGGATCTTCCAGCCCGCGGTCTCGGTGGAGGGGGTGCGGGAGGGATCTGTCACCCGGTCAGTCTAGGTGTGATGTCCAGCCAGGTTGTTGAGCCTGGTGACGGGTGGGGCTCCGATCGCGGAGTGGACCCGGTGGTGATTGTAGAAGTGGATCCACCCTGGTAGGGCGTCGCGTCGTTCGGTCTCACTGGTGTAGAGCCGGGCGTAGGCCCAGCCGTCGGCCAGGGTGCGGTGGAAGCGTTCGATCTTCCCGTTGGTCTGCGGCCGATACGGGCGGGTCCGTCTGGGGGTGATCCCCAGGTCGGCGCAGGCCTGGCTCCAGGCGCCGGACCTGTAGGCCGAACCGTTGTCCGACAGCACCCGCTCGACCGTGACGCCACGGTCGGCGAACCACGCGACGGCCCGGCGCAGCACACCGATCGCGGTTTCCTTGCGTTCATCGGCGTGCACCTCGACGTAGGCGACCCGGGAGTGGTCATCGATCACGGTGTGCAGGTGCCCCACGCCCAGTCGTGGCTGGTGCCGGTGGTCGCGGGTGCCTTCCCGGTCCGACGTCGCCGCACGGTGCTTCAGGCCCCGCTGCCGGCCGACGAAGCGGTGCCCACCCCCGTCAGGGATCCGTCCGAACTTCGTGACGTCGACGTGGATCAGCGACCCGGGGTAGGGGTGCTCGTACCGGCGGACTGGTTCACCGGTGACCCGGTCGATGCGGGCCAGCCGGTTCAGCCGGCAGCGCACGAGCACGGCATGGACCGTGGAGGCTGGCATGCCCAGCTCGCCGGCGATCTGTACCGGGCCGAGCCGGCGTCGCCACCTGGCCTTCACGATCTTCTTCACCACTGCTGGTGGTGTCTTGGTCGGCATCACGTGGGGCCGGCTGGTGCGATCTGTCATCCCGGCCGGTCCCTCGTCCCGGTACCGGGCAGCCCATTTGCGGGCCGTGGGTGGTGAGACCAGGAACATCTTGGCTGCCACGGCCACCGGCCACCCCTCTTCGACGATGAGCTTGGCCAGCCGCATCCGAGCGCGTGGAGTCAGAGCGGCGTTAGCGTGGGACATGAAGGCCTCCTGGGTGCGCGAAGCGGTTCTTAGACAGCTCCACTCTCGCAACAGGAGGCCTTCACCTATCAGCGAGTCCCGCAACAACCTCCCTGGACATCACATCTAGGTGGTGGGACCGCTTCCACTCCCGGGGAGCCCCCGGCGGTCGGCCCGGAGCGGGGTGGGGGTGGGAGTGGGATTCACCACCCTTCGTCCCGGTTGCGCCCATGGCACAGGCCGATAGGTTGGAAGGGAAGCCCCTCACAGGGGAACGACCACGGCCCTCCGGGGCCGGACGAGGAGAACGGCATGATCAGCAAGGACCAGCTCCGAACGCTGCGTGACGGTGACCTGTACAGCGTCGACGGCGACAAGATCGGGTCGATCGAGGAGATCTACCTCGACGACCGCACCAACGAGCCGGAGTGGGCGACCGTGAACACGGGCCTGTTCGGCACCTCCCAGTCCTTCGTGCCGCTCGCCGGCGCGACGGTCACGGACGACGGCCTCACCGTGCAGTACTCCAAGGACCAGGTGAAGGACGCACCGCGCATCGACGCCGGTGAGCACCTGGGGGTCGAGCAGGAGCAGGAGCTCTACCGCTACTACGGCGTGGAGGGCCAGGGCGCCGAGGGCATCGCCACCGACCGCACCGACGCCACCGGCCGCACCGACGCCGCTGCCGCTGCGGGGACCGCGGGCGCTGCGGGCCACGTGGGTGACAGGGACCGTGACCTGGCTGACCGGGACCGTGACCGTGCCGACGTGGCCGACCGCGACGCCGACGGCACGATGGTGCGCCACGAGGAGCGCCTCAACGTCGGCACCGAGCGCCAGGAGACCGGCCGCGCCCGTCTGCGCAAGTACGTGGACGAGGAGGAGCAGACCGTCAGCGTGCCGGTCGAGACCGAGTCCGCCCACGTCGTGCGTCGTCCGGTGGACGGCGAGGCGACGACCGACGGCAAGGCCTTCCAGGAGGAGGAGGTCGAGGTGGGTCTCGAGAGCGAGCGCCCCGTCGTCTCCAAGGAGACCGTGGCCGTCGAGCAGGTGGGCCTCGAGAAGGAGCGCCACACCGAGAACGTCCAGGTCTCCGACTCCGTGCGCAGCGAGCGCATCGAGGTGGAGGGCGACGAGAACCTGCGCGACGGCGACCGTCGCGAGGGTGACCGTCGGGACGGCGACCGCCGCGCCTGAGTCGCGTTCCACGAGGAGCCCCCGCACCCCCCCCGGTGCGGGGGCTCCTTGGTGCCAGGGGGCGCATCGAGGGGTGCCGGGTGGCGCTTCCAGGATGGTCACGGAAACCCGAGCGCGCCGTCCTCAGGCAGCGGGGACCAGGGTGAGCACCCACACCGCCCAGGCCGCGCCCACCATCGAGGGGCCGAAGGGGATCTGCGTCGCCCGGGTGGCGCGACCGGCCGCCATCAGGGCCAGGGCCACGACCGCCCCCACGGCGAAGGCCCCCCAGGCGGCAAGCAGGAAGGGGCCCCAGCCCAGCCACCCGGTGAGGAGGCCGATGGACAGCGCCAGCTTGGCGTCTCCCAGGCCGATGCCACCGGCTGTCAGGAAGGACAGCACGCCGTAACCGAGGCAGAGCCCGACCGCCGCCAGGACCGCACGGCGGAGGTCGCCCCAGTGCCCCAGGTGCACGGCCACTGCCGTCAGCACGGCCAGGCAGAGGGCCGCTGACGGGAGCGTGAGGCGGTCGGGCAGCCGGTGGACGTCCAGGTCGATCGCCGCTGCCGTCACGGCGGCCACGACGGCCAGGGCCCCCAGCACCCCCAGGAGCATCACCGGCAGCGCTGGTCGCTCACCGTCCGCCGCGGCCTGCACGAGGGGCGCGGCGAGGCCGGCGGGGACGGCGACCCCCACCGCGGCCACCCAGGGGAGCCAGCCGAACCTGGGGACGGTGCCCGGGGGGTCGGTGGGTCGTCGGTGGGCGCCGGCCGCCAGCCGTCCCCGCAGGCGCCCGCTCAGGAGCAGGGTCAGGGTCCCCGTCACACAGGCGAGGAATGCGGAGGTCATCGGCATGCCCGCACCGTAGCGAGCCGCAGGCCCGGCTGCCGGCCGGCGTCCACAGGGCCGGCGCTACCCTGAGGCCCGTGACCCAGGTCCACCTCGGCCCCAGCCAGCACCGCCTGCGCGTGGTCGTCCTGCTCTCCGGAGCCGGATCGACCGCCCGGGCGGTGCTCGACGCAGCGTGCGAGGGGGCGCCCTTCGAGGTGGTCGCGGTGGTCTCCGACCGGCCGGCCGCAGGGCTGGACCAGGCTGCCACCCGGGGTCTGCCCACCGCCCTGGTGTCACCCGCCGACCACACGGACCGGGCTGCCTGGGACGAGGCACTGGCGCAGGTGGTGTCGGCACACCGGCCGGACCTGGTGCTCTCCGCGGGCTTCATGCGCATCCTGGGCCCGGCCTTCCTCGACCGCTGGGGTGGGCGGACGATCAACTGCCACCCGGCGCTTCTGCCCTCCTTCCCCGGTGCCCACGGCGTGCGTGATGCCCTCGCGCACGGTGTGGCAGTCACGGGGTGCACCCTCCACCTCGTCGATGCGGGGACCGACACCGGTCCGATCCTGGACCAGCGCGCGGTGCGCGTGGAGCCCGGTGACGACGAGGCCACCCTGCACGAACGCATCAAGGTCGCCGAGCGCGAGCTTTTGGTGACCACGCTCTCCCGCATCGCCACCGGCGGTGTGACCCTCCACGACCGAAAGGCCATCTGGGCATGACCCCCACCGACACCGTCCGGCCGATCCGCCGCGCCCTCCTCAGCGTCTATGACAAGACGGGCCTGGACGAGCTCGCCCGTGGCCTGGCCGACAACGGGGTGGAGATCGTCTCCTCCGGGGGCTCGGCAGCCCACCTGCGCGCGATCGGGGTGCCGGTGACCGCGGTGGAGGAGGTCACCGGCTTCCCGGAGTGCCTCGACGGAAGGGTGAAGACCCTGCACCCGGCCATCCACGCCGGCATCCTGGCCGACCGCACGCGCGAGGACCACAGCGCCCAGCTGGAGGACCTGGGGGTGTCCGGTTTCGACCTCGTGGTGGTGAACCTGTACCCCTTCGCGGAGACCGTCGCCTCGGGTGCCGACCGGGCGGCCGTCATCGAGAAGATCGACATCGGCGGGCCGTCCATGGTGCGCGGCGCCGCCAAGAACCATGCGAGCGTGGCCGTGGTGGTGGACCCCGCGTCCTACCCGCAGGTGCTCGATGCGGTGCGCTCCGGTGGGCTGGACCTCGCCGCCCGCCAGGAGCTGGCCACCCGCGCCTTCGCGCACACCGCCGCCTACGACGTGGCCGTGGCGACGTGGATGGCCGACCAGGGTGCGCAGCCCGCCGGCCTCTCGGCCGGCGCCGACCAGGGAGCCGAGCAGCCGCCGACCGCGCCGCAATTCCCCCAGGACCGCTCGGCGGCCTGGGAGCTGGCCGCCACGCTGCGCTACGGCGAGAACCCGCACCAGGCCGCAGCGCTGTACCGCGAGCCGCACGCCGGGGACGCCCCGATGGCGGGCGTGGCCGGGGCCACCCAGCTGCACGGCAAGGCGATGAGCTACAACAACTACGTCGACGCCGACGCCGCCTGGAGGGCCGCCCACGACCATGGCGACCAGCCCACCGTGGCCGTCGTCAAGCACGCCAACCCCTGCGGCATCGCCGTGGGGCCGGACATCGCCGTGGCGCACGAGCGGGCCCACGAGTGCGATCCCGTCAGCGCCTTCGGGGGCATCATCGCGGCCAACCGCGAGGTCACCGCCCAGATGGCCGAGACGGTGGCCGGCATCTTCACCGAGGTGGTGATCGCCCCCTCGTTCGCACCCGAGGCTCTCGAGAGGCTCCGTGCGAAGAAGAACATCCGGCTGCTCACCGCGGTCGCGCCCCCGCGCGAGGGACTGGAGCTGCGCCCCATCAGCGGCGGGCTGCTCGTGCAGCAGCGTGACCTGGTGGACGCGCCCGGGGACCGTGCCGGGACGTGGGAGCACGTGGCCGGTGACCCGGCCGACGAGGCGACGCTGGCCGACCTGCAGTTCGCCTGGCGGGCCGTGCGCGCCACCAAGTCCAACGCCATCCTCCTGGCGCGCGACGGGGCCAGCGTGGGCATCGGCATGGGGCAGGTGAACCGGGTGGACTCCTGCCAGCTGGCCGTCTCCCGCGCCGGGGCCGAGCGTGCCCGGGGTGCGGTGGCCGCCTCCGACGCCTTCTTCCCGTTCGCCGACGGGCTGCAGGTGCTGCTCGATGCGGGCGTGCGCGCCGTGGTGCAGCCCGGCGGGTCGATGCGGGACGAGGAGGTCATCGCAGCCGCCCGGGAGGCCGGCGTGACGATGTACCTCACCGGGACCCGCCACTTCGCCCACTGAGCGCACTGCACCCTCGGCGATCGTCCCGCCGAGGGTGCTGCGCGAGCGGCCGGCCCCGTGGGACGATGCACCCATGACGGCGCGGATCCTGGACGGGCGAGAGCAACTGCGACGCATCAAGGAGGAGCTCACCGGCCGTGTGGCCGCCCTCCTGGATGCCGGACACACCCCGGGGCTGGCGACGGTCCTGGTGGGGGAGGACCCGGGCAGCCAGTGGTACGTCGGGGCCAAGCACAAGGACTGCCAGCAGATCGGGCTGCCCAGCTACCGCCACGACCTGCCGGCGGACGCCACCCAGGAGCAGGTGGAGGAGCTGATCGACGAGCTCAACGCCGACGACCGCGTCACGAGCTTCCTGGTGCAGCAGCCCACCGGCCTGGACGAGTTCGCGCTGCTCTCACGGGTGGCCCCGCACAAGGACGTGGACGGCCTGCACCCGCACAACCTGGGGTCGCTGGTGCACGGGGTGGCCGCGCCGCGGGCCTGCACGCCGGCCGGCATCATCGAGCTGCTGCGGCGGCACGACGTGCCGCTGGCCGGCGCCGAGGTGGTGGTGGTCGGGCGCGGTCTGACCGTGGGTCGTCCGTTGGCGCTGATGCTCGCCCTGCGCGAGGTGAACGCGACCACCACCGTGGTGCACACCGCCACCCGTGACCTCCCCGACCACCTGCGCCGCGCGGACGTCATCGTGGCGGCCTCCGGTGTGCCGGGCATGATCACGGCCGACATGGTGCGCCCCGGCGCCGCGGTGCTGGACGTGGGTGTCTCGCGCGTGGACGGGAAGATCGTGGGCGACGTGGCGCCGGAGGTCAGCGAGGTGGCCGGCTGGATCAGTCCCAACCCCGGTGGGGTGGGCCCCATGACTCGCGCCATGCTGCTGCAGAACGTCGTGGAGGCCGCCGAGCGTGACGCGAACGCCTGAGACCCCACCGGGTGCTCCCGGGCGTTGGTCGGGGCCCCTGCGCGACAAGCGCGGACCGGCCATCCACCCCGGGGAGGGGCTGGCGGACCTGGCGCTGTGGTGGCTCCCGGCGGTGTGCCTCATGGCGGGACTGGCCCTGGTGTACCTGCACGAGGTGCGCTTCGGCATCGTGGTGATGGCCGTCGGGGCCGCGGGTGGTGCCCTGGCCCGCGCGGTCGTGCCGCGGCGGGTGGCCGGGGGACTGGCTCTGCGCAGCCGCGGGGTCGACGTGGCGATGTGGTCGCTCATGGCCCTGCTGCTGTGGGTGATGTCCCGCGCCATCGAGCTCTGAGTCGCATCCAGCGTCTCCCCTCGCAACACACGCGACGGCGGGCCGGCACCCTCCTGGGGTGCCGGCCCGCCGTGGCGCGGTGGGTCCTGCTCAGCCCTCGATGAGGCCCTTGGCGCGCACAGTGTCGCGCTCCTCGGAGAGCTCGGCGACGGTCTTGTCGATCATCTTCTGCGAGAACTCGTTGACCTCCAGACCCTGGACGATCTCGTACTCGCCGTCCTTCGTGGTCACCGGGAAGGACGAGATGAGGCCCTCGGGGACGCCGTAGGAGCCGTCGGAGCGGACCGCCATGGAGGTCCAGTTGCCCTCGGCGGTGCCAGTGAGCCAGGTGCGGGTGTGGTCGATGGTGGCCGAGGCCGCCGACGCGGCGGAGGACGACCCGCGGGCCTCGATGATGGCCGCGCCACGCTGGGACACCGTCGGGATGAAGTCGTTCTCCAGCCACTGCTGGTCGTCGACGACCTCCGCGGCGTTCCTGCCGTTGATGGTGGCGTGGAAGATGTCCGGGTACTGGGTGGCCGAGTGGTTGCCCCAGATGGTCATGCGCTGGATGTCCGTGGTGGACACACCGGCCTTGCGCGCCAGCTGCGCCAGGGCGCGGTTGTGGTCCAGGCGGGTGAGGGCCGAGAAGCGCTCGGTGGGGATGTCCGGCGCGTTGTTCATGGCGATCAGCGCGTTGGTGTTCGCGGGGTTGCCCGTGACGGTCACGCGGATGTCCTCGGCCGCGTTGTCGTTCAGCGCCTTGCCCTGGCCGGTGAAGATCTGGCCGTTGGCCTCCAGCAGGTCGGAGCGCTCCATGCCCTTCCCGCGGGGGCGGGCGCCCACCAGCAGGGCGACGTTGGCGCCATCGAAGATGGTGTTGGGGTCGTCACCGGTCTCGATGCCGGACAGCAGCGGGAAGGCGCTGTCCTCCAGCTCCATCACCACACCCTCCAGCGCCTCGAGGGCCGGGGTGATCTCCAGCAGGCGGAGCTGGACGGGGGTGTCGGGGCCGAGCAGCTCTCCCGACGCGATGCGGAAGAGCAGGGAATAGCCGATCTGACCGGCGGCGCCGGTCACGGCAACCTTGACGGGCTGGGTCACGAGAACCTCCTGGATGATGACGTGGATCTGCGCCCACGGTACTGCCTGCGGCACGGGTCACCGCACCGACCACCGTGGGGTCCGGCCCCAGCCCCTGCCACCGGGCGCCGCCGTGGGACGGGGCCAGTGCCAGAATGACCCCATGAGCCCTGATCGCACCCCCGGTTTCCAGCGCACGGGCGCACCCCGCGTCTTCTCCGGGATGCAGCCGACCTCCGACTCGTTGCACCTGGGCAACTACCTGGGGGCGCTGGCGCAGTGGGGTCCGATGCAGGACGGCAACGAGGCGCTGTTCTGCGTGGTGGACCTCCACGCCGTCACGGTGCCCATGGACCCGCAGCTGCTCCGTGAGCGCACCCGTCGCACCGCCGCCCAGTTCATGGCCGGCGGGGTGGACCCGGAACGCTCCGCCCTGTTCGTGCAGTCGCACGTGCCCGAGCACGCCGAGCTCGCCTGGCTGCTGAACTGCATCACCGGTTTCGGCGAGGCCAGCCGCATGACGCAGTTCAAGGACAAGGCCGCCCGGCAGGAGGCCGGCAACGCCTCCGTGGGCCTGTTCACCTACCCGATGCTGATGGCCGCCGACATCCTGCTCTACGACACCGCCCTGGTGCCGGTGGGGGAGGACCAGGTGCAGCACGTGGAGCTCACCCGCGACCTCGCGCAGCGGTTCAACCACCGCTTCGGTCCCTCCCTGGTGGTGCCCGAGTACCGGGTGACCAAGGAGTCCGCGCGGGTGATGGACCTGCAGGAGCCCACCAGCAAGATGAGCAAGTCGGCCAGCTCCGACAAGGGCGTCCTCTGGTTCTTGGAGGAGGCGAAGGCCTCCACCAAGAAGATCAGGTCGGCCGTCACCGACAACGACGGCGTCATCGCGTACGACCAGGAGAACAAGCCCGGCGTCACCAACCTGCTCAACATCCACGCGGTGGCCTCCGGGGAGTCGGTCGAGGACCTCGTGGCCCGCTTCGAGGGACAGGGTTACGGCGCGCTGAAGGTCTCCACCGCCGAGGCCGTGGAGGCCCTGTTGGCCCCCGCTCGCGAGCGGGCCAACGAGCTGCTCGAGGACCCGGCCGAGCTGGACCGCATCCTGGCCCGTGGCGCCGAGCGCGCCCGGGAGATGGCTGCCCCGGTGCTGGACCGGGCGCGCGAGGCCATGGGCTTCCTGCCGGCCACGAGGCGCTGAGGGCTGGGGTGCCGGCGTGACCATGGACATCGGGGTCGCCATCCCCGTGCCGAGCCCGTGGGGGGACGAGCTCCGGGCCGCCCGGCTGGGCTTCGGTGACGAGCAGGCGCGCCTGATCCCCACCCACATCACGCTGGTCCCCCCGTTCACGATGCGGCGTGTGGCCCGCGGCGAGGTGGCTGACCACCTGGCGGCGGCCGCCGCGGCCACGGAGCCGTTCACGGTGGAGCTGCGGGGCACGGCGACCTTCCGCCCCATCTCCCCCGTGGTCTTCTGCCCGCTGGTGCGGGGCATCGCCGAGTGCGAGCAGCTGGAGCAGCGGGTGCACGCCGGCCCCCTGGACATCGAGGTGCAGTTCCCCTACCACCCGCACGTCACGGTGGCCCACAACGTGCCCGACGCGGCCCTGGACCGGGCCATGGAGGAGCTGGACGACCTCCGAGCGAGCTTCACGGTGGACCACTTCACCCGCTACGTCTCCGGACCCGATGGGGTGTGGCGCCCGCTGGACTCGTGGGAGCTGGGCTCCGGCCGCTGCCGCACCCTCTGACGGGGGCGGCGCGCGTCACACCACCCGGCGCGCGCCGGCGTGCAGGGGGATGACCTGCTCGTAGTACTCGATGAGGCGGTCCACCATCGCGCTCCAGGAGCGCCCCTCGACGGCGGTGCGTCCCGCGGCGCCCATCCGCTCCCGCTCCGCCGCGGCGTCCGGGGCCGAGACCAGGGCGTCCACCCAGTGCCGGAGGTCCCCGGAGCGGTCGGGGTCGAACAGGAAGCCCGTGCCGCCGTGGTCGATGAGGTCCAGCGGTCCGCCACGGGCGGGGGCGATCACGGGGAGGCCGGCCGCCGCACCCTCCTGCAGGGTCTGCCCGAAGGTCTCCCGGGTCCCGGCGTGCACGAACAGGTCGAAGGCGGCGTAGGCATCGGCCAGCTCCTCGCCCTCGCGCCGGCCGAGGAAGGCGGCGGTGGGGAACTGGTGGCCCAGCAGGTCCCGACTGGGGCCGTCGCCCACGAAGACCAGGCGGGTGCCCGGCAGGTCGGCCAGCTCCAGGAAGCGGTGGAGCTCCTTCTCCGGCGCCAGGCGGCCCACGTAGCCCAGCAGCACCTCGCCGTGGGGTGAGAGCTGCGCCTTGAGGCGCCGCACCGCATCGGTCTGCTTGCGGTCGGGGTGGAAGAGCCGGGCGTCCACCCCGCGCCCCCACAGGGCGGTGCGGGGGATGTCGTGGGCCCGGAGGTCGTCCAGGGCGGACTGCGAGGGGGCCAGGGTGAGGTCGGCCTGTGCGTGGATGCGGCGGATCCAGCGCCAGGTGGCGTTCGCCGCGAGGTGCCCGGCCGGGCCCGAGTGCTGGCGGATGTAGCTGGGCATGTCCGTCTGGTAGATCGCGACGGTGGGGACGCGCAGCTGCCGGGCCACCGACAGGGCGTTGACCCCCAGCACGAAGGGGGAGGCGACGTGCGCCACATCGGGCTTGAAGCCGCGGAAGACCGCCTCGGTGTCGTAGCCGGGCATGCCCACCCGGAACTTGCGCACCGGCACCGAGGCCACCGGGTGCACGGGGAAACCGGCATAGGTGGTGGGCACCTGGTCCTCCGGTGCGAGGGTGGAGGAGCGGGGGCACACCACGGCGGCCTCGTGTCCCTTGTCGGCGAGGCACTCGAGCACCTTGCAGACGCTCGTGGTGACCCCGTTCAGGGAGGGCAGGAAGGACTCGGTGACGATGGCGACGCGCACCCGCCTCACGGTGCCGCCCGCGGGGCGAGTTGTCCAACCCGGCGCGCCGGATAGTGTTTCGCCCCATGACCACCGGCACCGACAGCCCGCCCGTCGACGGCTTCTGGGGGATCGTGCCCGCAGGGGGTTCTGGGACCCGCCTGTGGCCCGTCTCCCGCTCCTCGGCCCCCAAGTTCCTCCAGGACATGACCGGCGAGGGCCGCTCCATGCTCCAGGCCACCCTCGACCGGCTGCGCCCGCTCACCGGCGACCGCCTCACCATCGTGACCGGGTCGGCGCACGCCGACCGGGTGCGCGAGCAGGTGGCCGGTGAGGCGCTGGGTGGCGGTGTGCCGGGGCTGGGGTCCGACGGCCTGGTCGTGGAGCCCGAGCCGCGCGAGTCCATGCCGGCCATCGGCCTGGCCGCGGCGATCATCGCGCGCCACGACCCCGAGGCGGTGATCGGCTCGTTCGCGGCCGACCACCTGGTGGGCGACACCGACACCTTCGCCGCGTGCGTCCGCGAGGCGGTGGCGGTGGCCCGCACCGGCAAGCTGGTGACGATCGGCATCGAGCCCACGCGCCCGGCCACCGGGTTCGGGTACATCCGCCTGGGCGAGGCCCTGGACGTGACCGGCGCCCCCTCTGCTCATGCGGTGGAGGCCTTCCACGAGAAGCCCCACGCCGCACGGGCGGAGCGCTTCCTGGCCGAGGGCGGGTACCGCTGGAACGCGGGCATGTTCGTGGTGAAGGCCACCGTGCTGCTGGACCTGCTGGGCCGTGAGCACCCGGACATGGTGGAGGCGCTCACCACGATTGCCGCGGACGACGACCTGCGCCGCCTGGAGGACCTCTGGTCGCCGCTGACCAAGATCGCCATCGACCACGCGGTGGCCGAGCCCGCGGCGGCCACCGGCGACGTCGCGTGCGTGCCGGGCGACTTCCCCTGGGACGACGTGGGCGACTTCGGTTCCCTGGGCGCCGTGCTCGGCCGGCTGGGCGCCGGTCGGGAGGTGGACGGGCTGGTGACCACCGGGGCCGGTGAGGTGATCGGTGAGGACGCCACCGGCTTCGTCATGACCTCCAAGGGACGCACCGTGGTGACCATGGGCCTGGACGACGTCGTGGTGGTGGACACCCCCGACGCGGTGCTGGTGACCACCCGCGAGCGGGCCCAGGACGTCAAGGGGATCGTGGCCCGGCTGAACGAGATCGGGCGCGAGGACCTCACGTGACCGGGGGTGCCCTGCAGCCGGCCGGTGCCGCCGCCGTCCGGGAGCAGGTGCTGCGCGCGGGCTACGAGCACCTGGCCCGCCCGGTGCTCTTCCGCCTGGGTGGGGGCGATGCGGAGACGGCCCACCACACGACGCTCCAGTGGGCTGCGGCCGCCGCCCGGGTGCCTGGCCTGCTGGGTCTGCTGGCGGCGGCCACCGGGGGAGTGGCCCCGGGACGCCCGGCAGGGGGCGACGTGGAGTGTGCCGGCATCCGCTTCGGGCACCGGGTGGGGCTGGCCGCCGGGGTGGACAAGGACGGCATCGCCCTGCTCACCTGGCAGGCCCTGGGCCTGGGACACGTGGAGCTGGGCACCGTGACCCCGCGTCCGCAGCCGGGGAACCCCCGGCCGCGCGTGCACCGGCTGCGGGCCAGCGGCGCGGTGCTGAACGCCATGGGCTTCCCGAACGAGGGGGTCGAGGCCGCAGTGGGCCGTCTGCGCGAGGC
The DNA here is from genome assembly GCF_041937525.1 of Kytococcus sedentarius. Taxonomy (GTDB): domain Bacteria; phylum Actinomycetota; class Actinomycetes; order Actinomycetales; family Dermatophilaceae; genus Kytococcus; species Kytococcus sedentarius_A. The sequence goes on along the minus strand of NZ_CP169391.1, from coordinate 1,442,522 downwards.
CCGTGGGGCCGGACTGACCATCCCGGTGGGCCTGTCCATCGGCAAGAACAAGGACACCCCGCTGGAACGCGCCCTGGACGACTACACCGCCTGCGTGCGGGTGGCCGCGGGGCTGCCCGACTACCTGGCGGTGAACATCTCCTCGCCCAACACCCCGGGCCTGCGGGGGCTGCAGGACCCGGAGCCGCTGCGCCGCCTGCTGGCCGGGGTGGTGACTGCCGAGCGGGAGCGTGCCGAGGCGGCGGGAGGCGCCCCGGTGCCGGTGCTGTGCAAGGTGGCGCCGGACATGGACGACGCAGCCCTGCGCAGTGCGGCGGCGATCGCCCAGGAGCAGGGGGTGGCCGGCATCATCGCCACGAACACCACCCTGCGCCGGGACGGCCTGGCGCCCGACGACCGGGCGTGGGTGGGGCCCGAGCGCCCCGGTGGGGTCTCCGGGGCGCCGTTGACGACCCGCGCCCGCGAGGTGGTGGCCCTCGTGCGCGCCGCCTGCGACCTGCCCGTCATCGGGGTGGGTGGTGTGATGACGCCCGAGGACGGCGTGGCCCTGCACCGGGCCGGGGCCGACCTGGTGCAGGTGTACACCGGCTTCATCTACGCCGGGCCGGCCCTGGTGAGCGGGGTCGCGGCGCGGACCTGAGGCACCTCCGGCGTGTCGCCGGGCCCTGGAGGCCGGAGATCCTGCGGTCGGACGGCTGATCGGCCGGAGGATCTCCCGCCGGAGCGCCCGGCGGGGGGTGGCCTTCGCGCAACCCGGTGGGCGCCTCCGTGCGCGGCCGCAGCGCCCCCCGAGACGGTCCCCGCGGGCCTAGGCTGTCGGGGTGACCGTCCTGACTGCCGACGCCCCGTCCGCCTGGCTCGATGCGGCTCCCTGGTTGAGCCTCGTGCCGCCCCTCATCGCGGTGGGACTGGTGGTGGCCACCAAGCGGGTGATGCTCTCCCTGGGGGCCGGCATCGTGGCCGCGGCGCTGGTGCTCTTCGACGGGAATCCGCTGGAGGCGGTCAAGGCCATCGGCACCGCCCTGGCGGAGATCTTCTGGGTGTTCACCGGGGACCCGGACGAGCGGGGCTTCAACGACTACAACGCGCTGATCATCCTCTTCCTGTTCATGCTCGGCGTGATCACGGCGTTCATCACCATGAGCGGTGGCGCGCGGGCGTTCGCGGACTGGGCCTCTGGGCGCATCCGCACCCGGCGGGGCGCCCAGGCGATGGCGGCGCTGCTGGGCGTCGCGATCTTCATCGACGACTACTTCAACGCCCTGGCCGTCGGCCAGATCTCCAAGCCCGTCACCGACGCGCGGAAGGTCTCGCGCGCCAAGCTGGCCTACCTCATCGACTCCACGGCCGCGCCGGTCTGCGTGCTGGCCCCGTTCTCCAGCTGGGGTGCCGGCATCATCCTGCTCGTGGCCCCCATCGTGGCCGCTGCGGGGCTGGACCACTCCGCTCTGGGTGCCTTCCTGGCCACCGTGCCCATGAACTACTACGCGTGGGTGGCGCTGGTCATGGTGGCGCTGGTCGTGGTGCTCGGCGTGGACGCCGGGCCCATGCTCAAGGAGGAGGAGCGCACGCTGCGCACGGGTGACTCCATCGACCCCTCGGAGAACCCGGCGGGGGAGCTCACCGAGGAGCTCCCGGTGAAGCGCCCCGGCCGGATCGCCGGTCTCGTCGCCCCCTTCCTGGCCCTGACCCTCGGGGTGGTTGCCGCCCTGTTCATCACCGGCCACCGGGCCGCCGTGGCCGACGACGTCGCCTCTCCCACCGTCCTGCAGATGTTCGAGTACACCCAGGTCACGCACTCGCTGGCCTGGGGCGGGCTGCTCGGCCTGGTCGTCGCCGTCGGCGTGTACCTGGCCGAGACGGTGGCCGACCGCCGGTTCGGGGTCCGCGAGTTCGGCCTCGGCTGGCTCAACGGCATCCGCTCGATGCTGCCGGCGGTGCTGGTCCTGATCCTGGCCTGGGTGACCGCGGCCCTCATCAGCCAGCTGGGCACCGGTGAGTACATGGCCGGCCTGGTGGAGTCCTCCGGTCTGGGGGCCGTCTGGCTGCCGCTGGTCCTGTTCGTGGTGGCCGGGGTGATCGCCTTCGCGACCGGCACCTCGTGGGGGAGCTTCGGCATCCTGCTGCCGATCGGTGGCGAGATGCTGATGGGGGTGGGCGCCCCGGAGCTGGTGATCCCCGCCCTGGGCGCGGTGCTGGCCGGGGCCGTGCTGGGCGACCACTGCTCGCCGATCTCGGACACCACCATCCTGTCGGCCACCGGTGCTGGCACCACCCTGCCCCTCCACGTCAACACCCAGCTGCCCTACGCGTTGACCGGGGGGCTGGCGTCCGCCATCGGGTACGCGGTGCTCGCCGTCACAGGAAACGGCCTGGTCGGACTGGGTGTGGCGGTCCTGTCGGTCATCGCAATTGTGCTGGGGCTCAGGGCTGCTGGCGTCGCCCGGCCGGCTCGCACGTGACGGGTCACTCGGCGGCGTACGATGTGCGCCGTGTCACGTCTGTGTGGCACAGACCCCACAGGAGTGATCATGCGAGTTTCCATGAAGGTGGCCAGCGTCCTCGCGGCCGGTGCCCTGGCGCTCTCGGCGTGCGGCGATGCCCCCGAGGAGTCCGGCGACGAGACCAGCAAGGGGACCAGCGCCGAGTCCGCTGAGTCCGGTGACGCGACGGGCGACGAGTCCGCTGAGTCGGGCGAGGGTGAGTCCGGCGAGTCCGGTGAGGGCGAGTCGGGCGACGCCGTGGCCGGCGAGGTCGACACGGACTACAAGGCCTGCATGGTCTCCGACCAGGGTGGGTTCGACGACCAGTCGTTCAACCAGACCTCCTTCGCGGGCCTCGAGCGCGCCAAGGAGGAGCTCGGCGTGCAGATCGCCCAGGTGGAGTCCAGCAGCGAGGCCGACTTCACCCCCAACGTGGACTCCCTGGTCAACCAGCAGAACTGCAACATGATCATCGGCGTGGGCTTCATGCTCGAGGACGCCATCCAGGAGGCCGCCAAGCAGCACAGCGACATCGACTTCGCCCTCGTGGACGCCGCGCTGGCCGATGGGGACACGCCCACCACCGCGGAGAACGTCCGTCCGCTGCTGTTCAACACCGCCGAGGCCGCCTTCCTGGGTGGCTACCTCGCCGCCGGCATGAGCGAGACCGGCAAGGTCGCCACCTTCGGTGGTGTGCAGCTGCCGTCCGTCGCGGTCTTCATGGACGGCTACGCCGACGGTGTGAAGCACTACAACGAGGCCAAGGACGCCGACGTGCAGGTGCTGGGCTGGAACAAGGAGTCCCAGGAGGGCGCCTTCTCCGGTGACTTCGAGAACATCGGTCAGGGCAAGACCCTCACCGAGCAGTTCCTGGCCCAGGACGTGGACGTCGTGATGCCGGTGGCCGGCCCCGTGGGCGCCGGTGCCGCGCAGGCCGTCGAGGGCAAGGACGGCGCCAAGCTGATCTGGGTGGACACCGACGGCTACGAGTCCACCGAGTACGGCGACATCATCATGTCCTCGGTCGTCAAGAAGATGGACGAGGCCGTGTTCACCGCCGTGCAGCAGGGCGCCACCGGCTCCTTCGACAACACCCCGTACGTGGGCACCGTGGAGAACGAGGGCGTGGGCCTGGCCCCGTACCACGACTTCGACGGTGAGGTCTCCGACGAGCTCAAGAAGGAGATCGAGGACCTGCGCGGACAGATCGCCTCGGGTGACCTGAAGGTCGAGTCCGAGAACACCCCGAAGTGACCACCGGCGGCACCCAGGGACGACGGACGGGACGCGCTCGATGAAGCTGGAACTCCGCGGCATCACCAAGGCCTTCGGGTCGGTGGTGGCCAACCGCGACATCAACCTCGTGGTGGAGCGTGGCGAGATCCACGCCCTGCTGGGTGAGAACGGTGCGGGCAAGAGCACGCTCATGAACGTGCTCTACGGCCTGCACCAGCCCGACGAGGGGAGCATCCTGCTCGACGAGCAGACCGTCCGCTTCTCCGGACCCGGTGACGCGGTGGCGGCCGGTATCGGCATGGTGCACCAGCACTTCATGCTCGTGCCGGTCTTCACCGTGGCCGAGTCCATCGCCCTGGGGCACGAGGGCTCCGGCGTGATGCTGGACCTGGGTGCCGCCCGCCGCCGTGTCCGCGAGCTGTCGGAGCGGTTCGGCTTCGACATCGACCCGGACGCGGTGATCGAGGACCTTCCGGTCGGCGCGCAGCAGCGCGTCGAGATCATCAAGGCACTGAGCCGGGACGCGAAGGTCCTCATCCTCGACGAGCCCACCGCGGTGCTCACCCCGCAGGAGACCGACGAGCTGATCGGCATCATGCGGGAGCTCGCGGCCTCCGGCACGTCGATCGTGTTCATCACGCACAAGCTCCGCGAGGTCCGCGCCATCGCCGACCGCATCACCGTGATCCGTCGCGGGGAGGTGGTCGGCGAGGCCGAGCCCTCCAGTTCCGAGAGTGAGCTGGCCGCCCTGATGGTGGGCCGTTCGGTCTCCATGCAGGTGGCCAAGGAGCCGGCCACACCGGGCGAGGTCGTGCTCGACGTGCAGCAGCTGCGCGTGGTGGCCGACAACGGCACCGTCATGGTCGACGACATCGACCTGCAGGTGCGCGCCGGGGAGATCCTCGGCATCGCCGGGGTGCAGGGCAACGGCCAGACCGAGCTCACCGAGGTGCTCCTGGGCATCGAGGAGGCCGATGGGGGGAGCGTCACCCTCGCGGGCCGCGACCTGCTGCGCCAGTCCGTGCACCAGCGTCTGACCGGCGGCCTGGGCTTCATCCCCGAGGACCGCTCCACCGACGGTGTGGTGGCCAGCTTCACCATCGCCGAGAACCTCGTGCTGGACCGCTACTCCTCCCCGGAGGCCGGCAACGGCTTCAGCCTCTCGCCGCGCAAGCTGACCGAGAACGCCGAGCGACGGGTCGAGGAGTACGACATCCGCATCGGCTCGGTGCACGACCCCATCAGCACCCTGTCCGGAGGCAACGCCCAGAAGGTGGTCGTGGCCCGGGAGATGGGTCGCGACCTGACCCTGCTCGTGGCGAGCCAGCCCACCCGCGGAGTGGATGTCGGCTCCATCGAGTTCATCCACTCCCAGATCGTCGCCGAGCGCGACAAGGGCACCCCGGTGGTCATCGTGTCCACCGAGCTCGACGAGGTCCTGGCCCTGTCGGACCGCATCGCGGTGATGTACCGCGGCCGGATCGTCGACATCGTGCCCGGTGACACCGACCGTGACGTGCTGGGCCTGATGATGGCCGGCGTGCCGGCCGAGGAGGCCCGCGCGAGCGCCGCCACCCATGAGACCGCCCTGAGCGCCGCCGACCGGGGCGTCAGCGTCGCGGCCGAGCGTCAGACCCCCATCGAGCGCCCCGATGCCGAGGCCACGGGGGCCACGCGTGCATTCACCCAGGAGGACCGATGACGAGCCCCGGCCCGGAGCCGACGATCACTGAGCCGTCCGAGCTCACCGGCGCCGGGAGCTCCCCGGGCGCCCGCGAGCGGACCAGCCTGTTCCACCGCATCGTCACCGGCAACCTGCTCATCTCCGCGCTCGCCGTCGTGCTCGCACTGGTGCTGGGCGCAGTGCTCATCGCCATCGCCGACGAGGAGGTGCGCGAGGCGGCGGGCTACTTCTTCGCCCGCCCCGGTGACCTCCTGGGTGCCCTGTGGACCGCGGTCTCCGAGGCCTACGTCTCCCTCTTCAAGGGCGCCGTCTTCAACCCGGACGCCACCAGCTTCTCCCGCCAGATCCGCCCGCTGACCGAGTCGCTGGTCTTCAGCGTGCCCCTGGTGCTGGCGGGCCTGGGTGTGGCCGTGGCCTTCCGCGCCGGGCTGTTCAACATCGGTGCCCAGGGCCAGATCATCCTGGGGGCCATCCTGGGCAGCTACCTGGGCTTCGCCTTCGACCTGCCGCCGGTGGTGCACCTGCTGGTGGCGGCGCTGGGTGCGGCTCTGGGTGGCGCGCTGTGGGGCTTCATCCCCGGCCTGCTCAAGGCCCGCACCGGCGCCAACGAGGTGATCGTCACGATCATGCTCAACTACACGGCCGTGTACCTCGTGGCCTATCTGCTCACCACCTCGGCCTTCCAGGAGACCGGCTCCAACCAGCCCAAGTCGCCGCGGTTGGGGGAGAACTCGCTGTGGCCCTCGCTGCTGGGTGACGACTTCCGCCTGAACGCGGCCTTCCTCGTGGCCGTCCTGGCCACGGTGGCCGTCTGGTGGCTGCTGGAGCGCTCCACGCTGGGCTTCCGCCTGCGCGCGGTGGGCGCCAACCAGGACGCGGCCCGCACGGCCGGCATGAACGTGGGCACCGTGACCATCGCGGCCATGGTGATCGCGGGCCTGCTCGCCGGTCTGGCCGGCTCCTCCCAGGTGCAGGGCACCGAGCAGTTCCTCACCGCTGGTGTGGCCGGCTCGCTGGGCTTCGACGCCATCACCGTGGCCCTGCTGGGGCGCTCGCGGGCATGGGGTGTCTTCTGGGCGGGCCTGCTCTTCGGTGCGCTGAAGGCCGGTGGTTTCGTCATGCAGTCGGTGACGCAGACCCCCATCGACATCATCCTGGTCCTGCAGTCGGTGATCGTCCTGCTGATCGCGGCGCCGCCGCTGGTCCGGATGGTCTTCCGCCTGCCCGACCCCGACCGCCCGCGCCGGCCCCGCGCCGCGCGCTCCGCCCGTGCGACGAAGCAGGAGGCCGCAGCATGAGCACCCCGATGGCTCCGGCCACCGCCTCCGGCCCCCAGCCGGGGCACGCGCCCCGCGACGCGAAGGCCGACTCCGGCCCCGCGCCCCAGGGCATGGCCCACACCGCCCGCAAGCCCCGATGGGGGGTCGCTGCGGTCTACCTGCTGGGCCTGCTCCTGATGTGGGGCGTCTACGTCCTGCGCAGCCCCTCCGACGCCGAGACCACCTTCCGGTTCACCGGGTCCGACGTCCTCTTCCAGATCCCCGAGGTGACGGTTCCCTCGTGGTTGACCGCGGTCCTGCTCGGTGTGCTCTTCGCCGGGGCGACGGCCTGGGTGGTCTGGGCCAAGGGGCGCCCGCCGGTCTGGGTGCACGTGGTGGGTGGCCTGGCCTTCATCACCGGCACACTCGTGTGGGCGGCCGCCGGCACCGGCGCGGTCGTGCCGGTGACCTCGCTGCTGGCCGGTGCGCTGGCGCTCTCGGTGCCGCTGATCTTCGGCGCCATGAGCGGCATCCTGTGTGAGCGCTCGGGCGTCATCAACATCGCCATCGAGGGCCAGCTGCTGTTCGGCGCCTTTGCCGCGGCGGTGGTGGCCTCCTTGGCGGCCAATGCCTGGTTCGGGCTCATCGCCGCCCCCATCGCGGGCGCCCTGGTGGGTGCACTGCTGGTGCTCTTCGCGGTGGTCTTCCGGGTGGACCAGATCATCGTCGGCGTGGTGCTCAACACCCTGGTGCTGGGCCTGACGGGCTTCTTCTTCTCCACCCTGCTCAGCCAGGACCGCCAGACGTGGAACGCCCGTCAGGCGCTGCCGGAGCTGCCCATCCCGCTGCTCTCGGAGATCCCGGTGCTGGGCCCGGTGCTGTTCAAGCAGACCATCCTCGTGTACCTGATGTACGTGCTGCTGGTGCTGCTGCACGTCATGCTCTTCCGCTCCACCTGGGGCCTGCGGACGCGCGCCATCGGCGAGCACCCCAAGGCCGCGGACACGGTGGGTGTGGACGTCAACCGCCTGCGGGTGATCAACACCCTCATCGGTGGTGCGGTGGCCGGTCTGGGTGGTGCCTTCTTCACCATCGGCGCCGGTCTGGCCTTCGGGCGTGACATGTCCGCGGGCAACGGCTTCATCGCCCTGGCGGCCATGATCCTGGGCCGGTGGAGCCCGAAGGGTGCCGTGGTGGCCGCGCTGCTGTTCGGGTTCACCAAGAACCTGGGCAACGTGCTGTCCTCCATCGGCTCGCCGTTGCCCACCGACCTGCTGCTGATGCTGCCCTACCTGGTGACGATCGTGGCCGTGGCGGGCCTGGTCGGGAAGGTGCGCGCGCCCGCGGCCGAGGGCAAGGCCTACGTCAAGGGCCGCTCGTGAGCACCACGGGCAGCACTGGCGCGGGCGGTCACACGGCGCCGGGCGACGCTCACCGCATCGAGTGGGGCGCACTGCTCGATGCGGCGCGTTCGGCCATGCGCCGCGCCTACGCCCCCTACTCGCAGTACCCGGTGGGTGCAGCCGGCCTGGTGGACGACGGGCGCGTGGTCTCGGGCTGCAACGTGGAGAACGCGGGCTACGGCGTCACGCTGTGCGCCGAGTGCGGCATGGTCAGCGAGCTCGTGAACACCGGCGGTGGACGCCTGGTGGCCGTGGCCTGTGTGCAGGGCGACGGCGAGGTGGTCATGCCCTGTGGGCGGTGCCGTCAGCTGCTGGTGGAGCACGGCGGTGGCGACTGCCTGGTGATGGCACCGGACGGGGAACCGCGGACCGTCGACCAGCTGGTGCCTCTGGCCTTCGGGCCCGACGACCTGGCCTGAGCACCGGCGATCATCACGGTTGTACAACGATCCGGCGGAACCGTGCCCGGGGGTTTCCCCGTGGGCTGAGGAGAGGGCCAGACTTCGGCCGTCCTGTTCCTCTCGAGACCGAGGTCGACAATGTCTCAGCATGCCGGCGGAGCCTCCGTGCACCGCCCTTCCGACGCCGGGGAGACGTCGGGCGGAGGCCGTGAGGCCTTCTCCGCCCGGAGCGTCTTCATCCTGGCCGCCATCGGCTCCGCTGTGGGCCTGGGAAACATCTGGCGCTACCCGATGGTCGCCTACGAGAGCGGCGGCGGCGCCTTCCTCATCCCCTACCTGGTGGCGCTGACCACGGCAGCCATCCCGCTGCTCTTCCTTGACTACGCCCTGGGCCACAAGTACCGCGGGGCCTCCCCGCTGGCCTTCAAGCGGCTGCGCCGCTGGCTGGAGCCCTTCGGCTGGGTGCAGGTGCTCATGTGCTTCGTCATCGCCACGTACTACGCGGTGGTGCTGGCCTGGGCACTGCGCTACCTCATCTACGCATTCACCAAGGAGTGGGGCCAGGACACCGGCGCCTTCTTCGAGGGTGAGCTGCTGGAGGTCACCGAGATCGGCGCGCTGGGCCACTTCGTCACGCCCACCCTCATCGCCCTGGCTGGCCTGTGGGCCGTCAGCATCGCCATCGTGGTGATCGGCGTGGACAAGGGCATCGGGCTGGTGAACCGCATCTTCCTGCCGCTGCTGATCCTCGTGTTCGGCGCCCTGGTGGTGCGGGCCCTGTTCCTGGAGGGCGCCGCCCAGGGCCTGGACGCCTTCTTCACCCCGGACTGGAACGCCATCAAGGACCCCGACGTCTGGGTGGCGGCCTACGGGCAGGTGTTCTTCAGCACCTCGGTGGCCATCGGTGCCATGCTCACCTACGCCTCCTACCTGCGCCGCAAGACCAACCTGACCGGCTCCGGCCTGGTGGTGGGCTTCTCCAATGCCAGCTTCGAGGTCCTCGCCGGCATCGGTGTGTTCGCCTGCCTGGGCTTCCTGGCCCTGCAGCAGGGTGTGGGCGTCGAGGATGCCGCCGCCGGCGGCCCGGGTCTGACCTTCGTGGTCTTCCCCGCCCTCATCAACGAGATGCCCTTCGGTGCGGTCTTCGGGGTGCTCTTCTTCGGCTGCCTCGTGGTGGCCGGCATCACCTCGCTGATCAGCCTCATGCAGGTGGTCGGTGCGGCGTTCGGTGAGAAGTTCGGCCTCTCGCCGCGCGCGGGCACCCTGCTCACCGGTGTGGTCATGGCCGCGGTGTCGCTGTTCCTGTACGCCCGCAGCACGGCGCTGCACGTGCTCGACGTGACCGACGCCTGGGTCAACAACGTGATCCTGGTGACGGCGGCCGGCCTGATGGCGCTGACCCTGGCCTTCGTGGCCCGGGCCCTGCCGGGGCTGGCTCGCCACCTCAACGCGGTGAGCTCGTTCAAGGTGGGCAAGATCTGGATGCTCTGCGTCGCGGTCATCACCCCGGCCGTGCTGGCCCTGGCCACCTGGCAGAGCGTCAGCAAGCTCATCACCAAGGGCTACCAGTCCGGCACGGACGACGCCGGCAACCCGGTCTACTACCCGTCTGAGTTCATCAACATCTTCGGGTGGGGCATGACCGCAGCCCTGGTGGCGCTGGCCCTGGTGCTCACCGTGGTGCCGTGGATCAAGGAGCACGAGCGGGCCCGCGCCCACGAGCTCGACGAGCACGGCAACGACCTGAACGACACCGCTGGGCACCGTTCGCCCGAGTGCGTGGAAGGAGGCCGTGCATGAGCACCGAGGCCATCATCATGATGATCGCGTACCTCACGGTGATCTGGGGGGCCCTGGCGCTCGCCCTGCGTCACCTGATGGCGCACCCGGACGAGGACTGACGCACCCCGGTCCCCTCCTGGGTGCAGGCACCACGGCGTGAGTGCATCCACCTCCCGGGGTGCACGGCACCGGGCGCGAGGCACCGCTGGGCAGTGGCCCGGCGGCGCCTCGCGCGTGTCTGCGCCCGCCCACCCCGCGCCCGCCCACCCCGCGCCACCCGCCCACCCCGCGCCACCCGCCCACCCCGCGCCAGACTCACTTCACCGCGTCACAGCACGGTGGAGTGGCCCCCGCGCGGAGGCCGGCAGTCCCCCCTTCGCGCCAGACTCACTTCACCGCGTCACAACACGGTGGAGTGGCCCCCGCGCGGAGGGCAGCAGCCGCCGAGCTGGGGTGCCCACGGCGAGAGGCGGGGCGTCACCGCATCGGGCCAGTGTTACTTGACCGCGTCACAGCACGGTGGAGTGAGGCCCGCGCGGGGAAGGGCCGGGGAGGGGGCGCAGGCGAGCAGCACGGGGGAGTGGCGACTCCCGGGTAGGCTCCGGCGCACCTGCCACCCATCGAAGGATCTTCGCCGCCCATGGCCAGCCGACCCGCGCCCGCAGACGCCACGCCTTCCCCCGCAGCCTCCACGTCGCACGCCTCGCGCCCCTCACCGCTGAGCCTGCTGCTGAACCTGGTGCGCGGCTTCCTCATCGGCATGGCAGAGCTCGTGCCCGGGGTCTCCGGAGGGACGGTCGCCCTGGTCACGGGGGTCTACGACGAGCTGATCGACTCCGCCGCCCACGCCGTCTCCGCGGTCAAGCGCCTCGTGCTGGGGCCCGACCGGTGGAAGGGCTTCACCACCGAGCTGCGCCGCAGCAACTGGGCCCTGCTCGTCCCGGTGCTCATCGGCATGGCCTCGGCGGTCCTCCTTGCCGCTGGCGCGATGGCGGCCTTCGTGGTGGACCACCCGGAACACGCCCGCGGTCTCTTCCTGGGCCTGGTGGCCGCCTCCATCGCCGTGCCCCTCCTCATGGCACGCGACAGCCGCCGATCCGATGAGGTGAGCGGCCAGCCCGTGCTGGGCGCCGTGCCCTCGGTGCTGCTGGTGGTGGCCGCTGCGGTGGTCAGCTTCCTGCTCATGCAGCTGGCCGGGGGCGGGGGCAGCCTGGAGCCCAACCTGATGGTGGTCTTCCTCGCCGCTGCCGTGGCGATCTGCGCCCTGGTGGTGCCCGGCGTCTCCGGGTCCTTCTTCCTGCTGGCCATCGGCCTGTACGCCCCCACCATGTCCGCCATCGACGAGCGCAACCTGGGCTACATCGCCGTCTTCGGCCTGGGCGCGATGCTGGGCCTCGCCTCGTTCGTGCAGGTGCTCCGCTACCTGCTGAGCCGCCACCGCTACGTGACGCTGTTGGTCATGACGGGGCTGATGATCGGCTCGCTGCGCGCCCTGTGGCCCTGGCAGGCCGTCGAGGGCGAGCACGACACCGGCGCCCTGCTGGCTCCCGGGGAGCCCCTGGTCGGTCCGCTCCTGCTGGCGCTCCTGGGCGCCCTGGTGGTGGCCGGCCTGGTGGTGGTCGAGCGCCGCTTCGGTGGCGGGCCCGAGCGTGGAACCATGGGGGCATGAACGCCACGCAGCACGACGCCGTCGACATCATCCGCACCAAGCGCGATGGGGGGCGCCTCTCCGACGACCAGATCGACTGGGTCATCGACGCCTACACCCGCGGGGACGTGGCCGACGAGCAGATGTCGGCCCTGGCCATGGCCATCTACCTCAACGGCATGGAGCCCGAGGAGATCGCCCGCTGGACCCAGGCCATGATCGCCTCGGGGGAGCGCATGGACTTCTCCGCCCTCAGCCGCCCCACGGCCGACAAGCACTCCACCGGCGGGGTGGGCGACAAGATCACCCTCCCGCTGGCCCCCCTCGTGGCTGCCTGCGGGGTGGCCGTGCCGCAGCTCTCCGGCCGCGGGCTGGGCCACACCGGCGGCACCCTGGACAAGCTCGAGGCCATTCCTGGGTGGCAGGCCGACCTCTCCAACGAGGCGATGATGCAGCAGCTCGAGGACGTGGGCGCCGTCATCTGCGCCGCGGGCGCGGGCCTGGCCCCGGCGGACAAGAAGCTCTACGCCCTGCGCGACGTGACGGGCACCGTGGAGGCGCTGCCCCTCATCGCGAGCTCGATCATGTCCAAGAAGATCGCCGAGGGCACCGGCGCCCTGGTGCTGGACGTCAAGGTGGGCTCCGGCGCGTTCATGAAGACCGAGGCCGATGCCCGCGCGCTGGCCGAGCGCATGGTGGCCCTGGGCGATGCGGCGGGCGTCACCACCGTCGCCCTGCTCACCGACATGTCCGCCCCGCTGGGCCGCACCGCCGGCAACGGGCTGGAGGTCATCGAGTCCGTGGAGGTGCTCTCCGGTGGGGGACCGGCCGACGTCCGCGAGCTGACCATCGCGCTGGCCCGCGAGATGGTGCTCGCCTCGGGCATCGAGGGGGCCGATGAGGTGGACGTCGCCCAGGTGCTCGACTCCGGGAAGGCGCTGGAGGTCTGGAAGCAGATGATCGCCGCCCAGGGTGGTGACGCCGAGGCCGAGCTGGCGCTGGGGGAGCACACCGCCGAGGTGACTGCCGAGACCAGCGGCGTGATCACCGAGATGGACGCCTACAAGGTGGGCGTGGCCGCGTGGCGCCTGGGTGCGGGCCGCGCGCGCAAGGAGGACCCGGTGCAGGCCGGGGCGGGCGTGCGCTGGCACGCGGGCGTCGGCGAGCGGGTGGAGGCCGGCCAGGTGCTCTTCACCTGCTACACCGAGACCGCCGAGCGCCTGCAGCGCGGAGTGGAGACGCTCGCCGGCGCCGTCACCATCGATGAGGTCGCCGAGCCCTTCGAGCGCACCCTGGTGATCGACCGCATCACGGCCTGAGCGCAGAGCCGGGGCTCAGTACAGGCTGTCCGGCTCCGGGGTGTCCAGGGCGTCGGCGGGCTCCGGCACCACCAGGGTGCCGGCGGCCAGGCGCTCGCGGGCCTCGGCCAGCAGCCCGGCGGTGGAGCTGGTGCCGATGCGGGTGACGCCCTCGGCCAGCATGGCCAGCAGGGTGTCCACGTCGCGCACGCCGCCGGAGGCCTTCACCTGCACCGACTCGGCGGTGTTCTGCCGCATCAGGCGCACGTCCGGCAGCGTGGCACCGCCGCCGGCGAACCCGGTGGAGGTCTTCACGAAGTCCGCCCCCGCAGCCTCGGAGGCCTGGCAGGCGGCCTTCTTCTGCGCGTCGTCCAGCAGGGCGGTCTCGAAGATCACCTTCACCGGCACGTCCTGGGCGTGGCCGGCGGTGACCACGGCCGCGATGTCCTCGCGCACCGCATCGTTCTCGCCGCTGCGCAGGCGGCCGATGTTGAGCACCATGTCCAGCTCGGTGGCGCCGTCGGCCATGGCCTGCTCGGCCTCGGCCACCTTGGCGGCGGTGGAGGTGGTGCCGTGGGGGAAGCCGATGACGGTGCACACCGTGGTGCGGCTGGGCTCCCCGTCGCCCTCACCGGCGCCGGAGGCCGTGGTGGCGGCGATGGTCTCGGCGGCGAGGCGGATGTCGCTGGGCCGCACGCACACGCTGAACGCGTTGAGGGCCGCCACCTCGGCGACACCGGCGCGGACGTCCTCGGTGGTCAGCTCGGGCTTGAGCAGGGCGTGGTCGAACAGGTCGGCGACCTGCTGGAGGGTGAGCTCGGTACCGGGCGCGAAGCGTGCAGTCATGCGCGCCAGCCTACTGCCGTCAGGCGTCGCGGCCCGCTCCCCATCGGACCGCCGCGGTGCGCTCCCCGGCGCGTGGCGACATCACGCGGGCGCCCAGCGTGCGCTGCTGGGCCACGAACTCCGGCTCGGTGCGCCGCAGGCGGTTGCCGCGCTCCCAGAGCACCGCGGGGGGCTTGCGCCGCTCGGCCAGGTCGCGCGCGAGACGGCGCGAGAAGGTCACCCACGGCCCGGCCGTGATGCACCAGGCGGCGGCGAGCAGACCGTTCTCCTGCAGGCGCCCCACCAGGTGGGCGGCGAAGATCCCCTCGGCCACGATGAGGGGCGCCTCCGCCCGTTCGATGAGGCGGTGGCCGACCACCGAGGAGCTCGAGATGTCGTAGGTGGGCACGTCCACCCGCCCGTGGGTGGCCAGGGCGTGCAGGCCGGCGACGGCCGCGTCCGCGTCCCAGGTGCCCACGTGGTCCCAGTCGACCAGGCCGTCGGGGCGCAGCGGCAGCCCCTCGGCATCGTGGGGGTGGTAGTAGTCGTCCAGGGGGACCACGGGCCAGCCGTGGGTCTGCCCGAGCCGCCGCGCGAGGCGGGTCTTCCCCGCTCCGCTGGGGCCGGTGAGCAGGAGCACCCGGGCGCCGGTCTCCGGCTGCGGGTCCGCGGGGCGGTCCGGGGAGGGTGCGGCGGGGGGAACGTCGGCCATGAGGGATGATCCTACGTGCGCAGGAAGGGCACCAGGCCCCGTGCGCTCCTCTGTCCCCGACCCCCACGGAGTCCCCTCGATGTCCTCCCACCCGACCGGTGCCGACCCCACGGCCGAGAGCGTCGACGGCGCGGTGGGCGCCGGCCGCCCCGCACAGGTCGTCCACCCCAAGAAGGCCCGCATCCTGGCCGTCATCTCGTGGCTGCTGGCGGTGTGCTTCATCGTGCTCGCGCTGGTCACGCGGCCGATGTCCTGGGTGACGGTGTGGCTGGCCATCGCGGGCTCGGCGCTGGCCTGGGTGCTCATCTGGCGCCCCCGCATCACCTTGGATCCGTACGGGCTCACCATCGTGAACCCCGTCCGCACCACCACCGTGCCGTGGCAGCGGATGCGTCGGGTGGGCTCGCGCTGGAGCCTCGAGGTGGAGTCCGAGAAGGGCATGCACCGCGCGTGGGCGGTGGGCTCGTCCTTCAGGGACCCGTCCGGACTGGACCACTCGGCGGACGTCACCGGGCTGGGCCTGCTGCGCCCCGAGGACGCCCGGCGCCGTGGGCAGGACCCGGACGCCCCGCCCGCGGCGACCCTGCCGGAGGACCTCCAGCACGTGGCCAGCACGGTGCGCGGCGCGCGTGACGCACATGCCGACGCCCTGACCGATGGGGTCATCGAGGCCGATCCGACGCCGACGCGTACCCGCATCGAGCCGCTGCCGGCCGCGGCGTTCGCGGTGGGCCTGCTGCTGCCGCTGCTGGTCTGGGCCCTCTGAGGGCAGGCCTCACAGGGCGGTGAGGCGCTCCATCTCCTCGCGGACGCCCGCGAGCCGCTGACGGGCCAGGTGCTTGGCGCGGGGCAGGTCGCCCTTCTCCACCGGCACCACCACCTCGAGGTAGACCTTCACCTTCGGCTCGGTGCCCGACGGGCGCACGATCACCCGGGTGTCGTCGGCCAGGACCCAGCGCAGCCCCTCGGTGGGCGGCAACCCGTTCCACCCCTGGGCGAGATCGTCCTCCTCGACCACCTGCGAGCCGCCCAGGGTCGACGGCGGCTCCTCGCGCAGGCGGGTCATGACGGTGGCGATCTGCTCGAGCTCGTCCACGCGGATGCTGAACGAGTCGGTGGCGTGCACGCCGTGCTCCAGGGCCAGGTCGTCCAGCACCTCCAGCACGGTCCGCGTCCGCGAGCCGGACCGCAGGCGGGCCACGAGGTCGGCCACCATCAGGGCCGCGCTCACACCGTCCTTGTCCTTCACGTGCTCGGGGTCCACGCAGTAGCCCAGGGCCTCCTCGTAGCCGAAGGCCAGGTTCTCCACACGCCCGATCCACTTGAAGCCGGTGAGGGTCTCGACGTGCTCCACACCGGCGGCCGCCGCCATCCGCGAGAGCAGGCGCGAGCTGACGATCGAGTTCGCGAACACGGCACCCTCGGGAAGGCCACCGGTCTCGGCCGCGCGGCGCAGGATGTGTGCGCCCAGCAGCGCCCCCACCTCGTCACCGCGCAGCATCCGCCAGCCCACCGGGTCCTGGGGGGTGATGGCGTCGGGGTCGGGGACAGCCACCGCGCACCGGTCGGCGTCCGGGTCGTTGGCGAGCACGATGTCCGGCTGCACGCGGGCGGCCAGCGCCAGGGCCTCGTCCATCGCCCCGGCCTCCTCCGGGTTGGGGAAGTCCACGGTGGGGAAGTCCGGGTCGGGCTCGGCCTGGGAGCCCACGGTCTTGGGGCTGGAGAAGCCGGCCTGCTCGAAGGCCTGGACCACCAGGTCGTTGCCCACACCGTGCAGGGAGGTGTGCACCACCGAGAGCTGCTTGGGGCCGCTGGGGTCCACCACGCTGCAGGCGGCCTTCAGGTAGGCCTCGCGCACGTCGTCGGTGGCGGTCAGCCAGCCGGACTCCGCCCGCGGCACCGAGGCCACCGTCTCCACGGCGGCGATGTGCTCGGCGATCTGCGCGTCCACCGGCGAGACGATCTGGCTGCCGTCGCCCAGGTACACCTTGTACCCGTTGTCCTGCGGCGGGTTGTGCGATGCGGTGACCATCACCCCCGCATCGGCACCGGTGTGGCGGATGGCGAAGGCCAGCACCGGGGTGGGCAGCGCCTCGGGCAGGACGATGGCGTTGCCGCCGGCGCCCACCACCACGGCGGCGGTGTCCAGGGCGAAGTCGTGGCTGCGGTGCCGGGCGTCGTAGCCGATCACCACGGTGGGGGAGGCCACCGGGTCGCTCTCGCGCTGCTGCAGCCACCGCACGATGCCCGCCGCGGCGCGGATGACCACGGAGCGGTTCATGCGGTTGGGCCCGGCCCCGATGGCGCCGCGCAGGCCCGCGGTGCCGAACTCCAGCGTGCCGGCGAAGCGATCGGCGAGGTCGGCGTGGTCGGCGTCCTCACCGGTCAGCGCGTCCAGCACCCCCTGCAGCTCGGTCCGGGTCTCCTCGTCGGGATCGTCGTCCAGCCAGGTCCGGGCACGGTCCAGCAGGTCCTGCGGTGCGGGGGTCGGCTCCACGGTGGTCTCCGTTCGGTGGTGGGCGCTGAGGGTGCCCGGTGGTGCTGGCGGGATCGGTACGGGGCGGGGGTGACGGGAGGGGGGGCGGGATCAGAGGCGGGGAACGATGCCGGCGAGCAGCTCACCGCATCGGGAAGAGGCGGCCTGACCGGCCTCGATGACCTCGGTGTGGCTCAGGGGGTTCTCGCTGATGCCGGCCGCGGCGTTGGTGACCAGCGACAGGCCCAGCACGGACATGCCGGCCTCCCGGGCGGCGATGGCCTCCAGCGTGGTGGACATGCCCACCAGGTCGCCCCCGATGGCCTTGGCCATGCGCACCTCGGCGGGGGTCTCGTAGTGCGGCCCGCGGAACTGCACGTACACGCCCTCCTCCAGGCTGGCGTCCACGGTGCGGGCCACCTGTCGCAGGTGCGGGGTGTACAGGTCGGTGAGGTCCACGAAGGTGGCGCCCTCCAGCGGGGAGTGCGCGGTGAGGTTGATGTGGTCGGCGATCAGCACCGGGGTGCCGGGGGCCCACTCGGGGCGCAGGCCGCCGCACCCGTTGGTGAGCACCATGGTGTCGCATCCCGCGGCGGCGGCGGTGCGGACCGTGTGCACCACCGGGCGCACCCCGTGGCCCTCGTAGAAGTGGGTGCGGCTGCCGAAGACCAGCACGTGGCGGGTGCGGCCGTCGTGGCCCTCGACGGCGAACGAGCGCATCACGCTGGAGTGGCCCTCAACAGCCGGAGGCGGGAAGCCGGTGACCTCGGACTGGTCGAAGGAGGCCACCGGGTCGCCCAGCAGGTCGGCCGCCCGGCCCCATCCGGAGCCGAGGGTCAGGGCGATGTCGTGGCGCTCCACGCCGGAGAGCCGGGCGACGTCCGCGGCTGCCTGCCGAGCCACCTCCCGGGGGTCGGTGGCCGGGTCGTCGAAGGGGCTGGTCGCGTTGGGGTTGAGCACGCGCCCAGCCTAACGACTTCGCGCCCGCCTGCAGTGGTTGGATGGACCCATGCTGGACAACTCTCCTGAGGTCATCATCATCGGCGGCGGCCCCGGTGGGTACGAGGCCGCCCTCACGGCTGCCGCGGCCGGTGCCCGCGTCAGCCTGGTGGAGGACACCGGTGTGGGTGGCGCCTCGGTGCTCACCGACTGCGTGCCCTCCAAGACGCTGATCGCCACGGCCGAGTTCCGCCAGCGCTTCGAGTACGCCGGACGGATGGGGGTGGGCTTCGCCGAGGACGACGGCGACCCGTCCACCAAGGAACCGGTGCGCCACGGGGTGGAGGCCCACATCGACCTGGGCGCGGCGAACCGTCGTGTGATGGACCTGGCGTCGGCCCAGTCGGCCGACATCGCGAGCTCGTTGACCGAGGCGGGGGTCACCGTCATCGAGGGGCGGGGTCGGTTGCTGGGCCGCGACTACGTGGAGGTCGAGCGCCCCGACGGCTCCCGGGAGCCGCTGCGGGCGGACACCGTGCTGCTGGCCACGGGCGCCTCGCCGCGCGTGCTGCCCACGGCCCAGCCCGACGGCGAGCGCATCCTCACCTGGCAGCAGGTCTGGGACCTCACCTCGCTGCCCAGCAAGGTGGTGGTGGTGGGTTCGGGCGTGACCGGTGCCGAGCTGGCCCACGCCTACCTGGGCCTGGGGTGCGAGGTCGTGCTGGTCTCCTCGCGCGACAGGGTGCTGCCGGGCGAGGACGCCGATGCCGCCGAGGTGCTGGAGGAGGTCTTCCGCGAGCGGGGCATGCAGGTGATGAACGGCGCGCGCGCCGACTCCGTGACCCGCGAGGGTGACGAGGTGCTGGTCACGCTCACCGACGGCCGCACCGTCACCGGATCGCACTGCATCATGGCCGTGGGGTCGGTGCCCAACACCGAGGACCTGGGCCTGTCCGAGGCCGGGGTGCAGACCTCGGAGTCGGGGCACATCCTGGTGGACAAGGTCTCGCGCACCTCCGCGCGGGGCATCTATGCCGCGGGTGACTGCACCGCCGTGCTGCCACTGGCCTCGGTGGCCGCGATGCAGGGGCGCATCGCGATGAGCCACGCGCTGGGCGACGCGGTGGCCCCGTTGCGGCTCGGTGGCGTGAGCTCCAACATCTTCACCGATCCGGAGATCGCCACGGTCGGCTTCGGAGCCAAGGAGCAGCGTGAGGGTGCCGTGGGCGTCAACGAGATCATGTTGCCGCTGGCCGCCAACCCGCGGGCCAAGATGCGCAACCTGCACCACGGATTCGTCAAGCTGTTCGCCACCCAGGGCTCCGACGTGGTCGTCGGGGGTGTGGTGGTGGCCCCGCAGGCCTCCGAGCTCATCTACCCGGTGGCCCTGGCCGTGCAGAACCGGTTGACGGTCGACCAGGTCACCAGCACGTTCACCGTCTATCCCTCGATGACGGGCAGCATCGCCGAGGCGGCCCGGCGCCTGCACTCGCGCGACGAGGACTGACCCGTGTCCGGGATCCGGTGGCGGTGGGCCAGGACCGGTGCGGTCCTGGCCGCGGCGGTGCTCGCGACCACGGGGTGTGACGACGAGGACGTACCGGGGACGGACCCCGCCCCCGGTGCGACCTCCCCGAGTGGGTCGCGGGCCGAGGGCCGGTGCACGGATCCCACGGTGGCGAACACGGCGTGCGGCCCCTTCCAGAGTCTGCGCGGCACGAGCCCCGAGGGTGAGGAGATGGATCTCTCCGGAGTGGTGGAGCTGAGCGCCACCGGGGGACTCGACGGCGACACCCCGACCCTGGTGGTGCGGCACGAGGACTGCGCGGTGTGGAACGTGGGGCTCCGGATCGACGGCGACCGGTGGGTCCCTGACCAGTCGGACCGCGAGGAGGTCGCGATGGTCTGCCCCGAGCCCCCTGCCTCCCGTGCCTGGGTGGAGGAGGTCGTGAACGGCCCGTTCACGGTGGGCCCGGCCCCCGAGGGGCAGTGGCTGCTGGAGTCAGGGGACGCCTCGATCCTCCTGACCAACGACTCCACGCGCCTGGAGCTGCCGGCCGGCTGAGGGCGAACGGCTCGGCGAGCAGAACCGTACGGAGCTCGTGAGGGCGACCGTCAGCAGGCGGTCCACAGACGAGGAGGACCCCACCGCGGTGGTGGGGTCCTCCTCATCGGCCCTTCGGCGCGCGGGGCGCCGTCCGGGGCTCAGCTCACTCGGCGTCCTTGATCTCGCAGATCACGGCGCCGTTGTTGACGGTCTCGCCGACGGCGGCCTTGAAGCCGGTCACCACACCGGCCTTGTGGGCCTTGATGGGCTGCTCCATCTTCATGGCCTCGAGCACGACCACCTGGTCACCCTCGGCCACGGTGGCGCCCTCCTCCACGGCCACCTTCACGATGGTGCCCTGCATCGGGGCCGTCACGGCGTCGCCGGAGGCCGCGGCCGCGCCACCACCGGAGCGGGAGCGCTTCGGGGGCTTCTTCCGGCCGGCGGCCGCGCCACCGCCACCACCGAGGGCGAGGTCGCCGGGCAGGCTCACGGCCATGCGGCGGCCGTTGACCTCCACCATGATCTCCTGGCGCGGGGCCTTCTCCTCGGCCTCGGCCGTCTCCCCGGCGTAGGGCTCGATGGTGTTCTCGAACTCGGTCTCGATCCAGCGGGTGTGCACGCTGAACGGCTGCTCCGGGTCCGCCGGGGCGAAGGCCTCGTCACGCACCACGGCGCGGTGGAAGGGCAGCACGGTGGGCATGCCGTCCACCACGAACTCGTCCAGGGCACGGCGGGAGCGCTCGATGGCCTCGGCGCGCGTACGGCCGGTGACGATCAGCTTGGCGAGCATGGAGTCGAAGGCACCGGCCACCGCATCGCCCTCGACCATGCCGGAGTCCACGCGGACGCCCGGGCCCAGCGGAGGGCGGAAGGTGGAGGCGGTGCCGGGGGAGGGCATGAAGTTCAGGCCCGCGTCCTCGGAGTTGATGCGGAACTCGATGGAGTGACCGCGCACCTCCGGGTCGTCGTAGCCCAGCTCCTCGCCGGCGGCGATGCGGAACTGCTCGCGCACCAGGTCGATGCCGGTGACCTCCTCGGTGACCGGGTGCTCCACCTGCAGGCGGGTGTTCACCTCGAGGAAGCTGATGGTGCCGTCGGTGCCGATGAGGTACTCGCAGGTACCCGCACCCACGTAGCCGGCGGCCTTGAGGATGTCCTTGGAGGCGCGGCGCAGCTCGGCGTCCTGCTCCGGGGTCACGAAGGGGGCCGGGGCCTCCTCCACCAGCTTCTGGTTGCGGCGCTGCAGCGAGCAGTCACGGGTGCTCACCACCACGACGTTGCCGTGGGCGTCGGCCAGGCACTGGGTCTCCACGTGGCGGGGGGCGTCCAGGAAGCGCTCCACGAAGCACTCGCCACGACCGAAGGCCGCCACGGCCTCGCGGACGGCGGAGTCGTACAGCTCGGGGATCTCCTCGCGGGTGCGGGCCACCTTCAGGCCGCGGCCACCGCCGCCGTAGGCCGCCTTGATGGCCACGGGCAGGCCGTGCTCGTCCGCGAAGGCCAGCACCTCGTCGGCGCTCTCGACCGGGTCCTTGGTGCCGGGCACCAGGGGGGCGTTCGCCGCATCGGCGATGTGGCGGGCCTTCACCTTGTCGCCGAGGGAGTCGATGGCCGAGGGAGGCGGGCCGATCCAGGTGAGGCCGGCGTCCATGACGGCCTGGGCGAAGTCGGCGTTCTCGGAGAGGAAGCCGTAGCCGGGGTGGACGGCGTCGGCGCCGGCCTGCTGGGCGACCTCCAGGAGCTTCTCCACCACCAGGTAGGACTCGCCGGGGGTGTTGCCCCCGATGGAGTAGGCCTCGTCGGCCACCTTGGTGTGGAGGGCATCGCGGTCGGCGTCGGCGTAGACGGCGATGGAACGGATGCCCGCGTCAGCGCAGGCGCGGGCGATGCGGACGGCGATCTCGCCACGGTTGGCGATCAGCACGGAGGTCACAGGAGCCATGCGGGGCACTCTAACGTGATGCCCGCCACCGCTGGTGTCCACACCGGCCAGCGGGGGTGCCGGAACCGCGCGGGGCTCACCTGACCGTGTTGTGGCGCGGTGGAGTAAGCACAGCGCGATGGGGTCACGCCTCGCCCAGGTGCCGGGCTGGGGGTGCTGGCTGCTCAGCCTGCGGAAGTTGGCTCCGCGGGGGAGTTACTTGACCGTGCTGTAGCGCGGTGGAGTGTGTCTGGCGCGAAGGGTGGGGTGCTGGGCCCGCGGGGGAGTTACTTGACCGTGCTGTAGCGCGGTGGAGTGAGTCTGCGGCGAAGGGGAGCGCGCGGCCCCGGGCACCGGCGTCCGTGCGTGATGCACGCTGTACCCCATGGACCGCCCCGCGCAGCAGCCCCGCATCGTGCACACCGCCCAGGCCCTGGTGGACGAGGTGTTCCACGTCCCGGCCCTGCCTGAGCTGGGCGGCAACGTCATGGCCTCCTCCGCCGCCCAGTACGCCGGCGGCGCGGTCACCACGCTGGTCGCCGCCCGCCGGCAGGGCGCCGCCGCGGTGCACGCCGGCAGCATCGGCACCGGCTGGCGCGGCGACCTGGTGCGCGAGGCGCTGCACGCTGCGGACGTGCCGGCCACTGCCCCCACCGTGCGGGACGCCGACACCGGCACCTGCGTGGTGATCGTCGACGCCCGGGCCGAGCGCACCTTCATCACCACCCAGGGCGCCGAGCGGCAGGTGACGGCGGCCTCGTTCGCCACCAGCGAGCCCGCCCCCGGCGACATCGTGTGCGTCTCGGGGTACACCCTGCTCGACCCCACCCGTGAGCCCCTGCTGGAGTTCCTCGCCGGCCTGCCGCGGGGCGTCGGCGTGTGCGTGGACCCCGGTGCCGTCCTCGCCGGCCTGGCCGCCCCCGACCGCCAGGCCGTGCTCGCCGCCACCACGGTGTGGACCTCCAACCTCGCCGAGGCCCGGGCCCTGACCGGCGCGCAGCACGACTCGATGGGGGAGGCCGCCGCCGGGGTGGCCGCTCACCTCATCGATGCGGGGGCGCCGGTGGAGGCCGTCGTCGTCCGCGATGGGGAGAAGGGGTGCGCCGTCGTGGAGGTCACCGGTGGCACCGCCGGGGCCGCGCAGGACGTGCCGGGCTTCCCCCAGGACGCGGTGGACACCAACGGCGCGGGGGACACCCACTGCGGGGCCATGCTGGCCGAGCACCTGCGGGGCCAGCACGACTGGGTGGCGGCCTGCCGGCGGGGCAACGCCGCATCGGCCATCACCGTCACCCGCCCCGGCCCGGACACCGCTCCCGGGCGCGAGGAGACCGACGCCTTCCTGGAGGGCCGGTCCTGAGGCGGGGCGGGCCTCGACCACGCGCGGGAGCACCTATGCTCTGACGTGGTGTGACCCGAACCACCGACCCCCGACGCCGATCCCGATGGCGCGGGAGCGTCGCGCGGGTCCCTCAGACCACCGACGTCACGAAAGGCCCTGCGCATGTTCGAGCTGACCAAGGACCACGAGGACTTCCGCCAGGTCGTCCGCCAGTTCGCCGAGGCGGAAGTGGCCCCGCACGTGGAGAAGTGGGACGCGGAGTCGCACTTCCCGACCGAGCTGATCCCCAAGATGGGTGAGCTGGGCCTGTTCGGTCTCGTGGTGCCCGAGGAGTACGGCGGCGCCGGCATGGCCGAGGAGGGTGCGTTCACCTACCTGTGCCTCGCGATCGAGGAGCTCGGCCGGGTGGACCAGTCCATCGGCATCACCCTGTCCGCGGGCGTGGGCCTGGGCATCAACCCGATCCTCACCTACGGCAACGAGGAGCAGAAGCAGCAGTGGCTGCCCGACCTCGTGGCCGGCAACGCCTTGGCCGGGTTCGGTCTGACCGAGCCCGATGCGGGGTCGGACGCCTCCGGGACCCGCACCAAGGCCACGCTGGAGAACGGCGAGTGGGTCATCAACGGCGCCAAGTCGTTCATCACCAACTCGGGCACCGACATCACCAGCTGCGTCACCGTGACCGCCCGCACCGGCACCCGCGAGAACGGCAAGCCGGAGATCAGCGCCATCATCGTGCCCTCGGGCACCCCGGGCTTCACCGTGGAGCCGGCCTACCGCAAGCTCGGCTGGCACATCTCCGACACCCACGGCCTGACCTTCGAGAACTGCCGGGTGCCGGAGGCCAATCTGCTGGGTGGGGTGGGCGAGGGCTACAAGCAGTTCCTCAAGACCCTCGATGACGGTCGCATCGCCATCTCGGCGCTCGCCGTGGGCCTGGCGCAGGCCTGCCTGGAGCAGACCACCGAGTACGCCAAGACCCGCACCGCGTTCGGCAAGCCGATCGGCGCCTACCAGGGCGTGTCCTTCCAGGTGGCCGACCTGCAGGTGATGGTGGAGGCCGCCCGCGTGCTCACGTACAAGGCCGCCTGGCTGAAGGACGAGCAGGAGGCCGGCCGCCGTTCCGTGGCCGAGGTCAAGAAGGCCGCCGCCATCGCCAAGCTGTACTCCACCGAGGCCGCGGTGACGGCCACCCGCATCGCCACCCAGGTGTTCGGTGGCAACGGCTTCATGGAGGAGTACCCGGTGGCCCGTTTCTACCGCGACGCCAAGATCCTGGAGATCGGCGAGGGCACCAGCGAGGTGCAGCGCATGCTGATCGCCCGCGGTCTGGGTCTGGAGGCCTGAGCAGACGATGACGACCACCACCAGCGCAGCCGACACCCCCGGTGTGAAGCCCTTCGCGGAGCCCACCCCCGGCGGCGACGAGACCGTGGCCGACGTCCGGGGCCGGCTGAACGCCGCCCACGAGGCCTCCGCCGCGCCCACCGAGAAGGCCAGGGCCAAGCTCGAGTCGCAGAACAAGATGTACGTGCGCGACCGCATCGCGCTGCTCTTCGATGAGGGGTCGTTCGTGGAGGACGGCCGCTACGCCAACGCGATGGCCACCGGTCTGCCCGCCGATGGCGTGGTCACCGGGCGCGGCACCGTGGACGGCCGCCCCGCCATCGTGATCGCCAACGACCCCACCGTGAAGGCGGGCTCCTGGGGTGCGCGCACGGTGGAGAAGATCGTGCGCGCCACGGAGATGGCGCTGCGCGAGGAGCTGCCGGTCTTCTGGTTCGTGGACTCCGCCGGCGCCCGCATCACCGACCAGGTGGAGCTGTTCCCGGGCCGTCGCGGCGCGGGCAGGATCTTCCACAACCAGGTGGCTCTCTCGGGCAAGGTCCCGCAGATCTGCTGCCTGTTCGGTCCCAGCGCCGCCGGTGGTGCCTACATCCCCAGCTTCACCGACGTGGTGATCATGGTGGAGGGCAACGCCTCGATGTACCTGGGCAGCCCCCGCATGGCCGAGATGGTGGTGGGGGAGAAGGTCTCGCTGGAGGAGATGGGTGGTGCGCGCATGCACTGCACCGTCTCCGGTGTGGGTGACATCCTCGTGCAGGACGACGCCGAGGCCATCGAGACGGCGCGGATGTACTTCTCGTACGTGCCGCAGAACTGGCAGACGCCGCTGGAGCCGTACGTGGCCGAGGAGCCGGCGGAGCCGCTGACGCGCACGACGGTGCCGGAGGTGGAGAGCCTGCCGTTCGACATCCACGAGGTCATCGACGGCCTGGTGGACGACGACTCGTTCTTCGAGATCAAGGAGCTGTTCGCCCCGGAGCTGGTCATCGGCTTCGCCCGCATGGACGGCCGCACGGTCGGTGTGGTGGCCAACAACTCGGCCGCCAAGGGTGGGGTGCTGTTCACGGACTCCGCGGACAAGGCCTCGCGCTTCATCTGGCTGTGTGACGCCTACTCGATCCCGCTGCTGTACCTGGTGGACGTGCCGGGCTTCATGATCGGCTCGGAGGTGGAGCGCGGCGGCATCATCCGCCACGGCGCCAAGATGGTCTCGGCCGTCTCGAGCGCGACGGTGCCGCAGTTCTGCATCGTGGTCCGGAAGGCCTACGGGGCCGGCCTGTACGCGATGGGGGGACCGGGCTTCGCGCCCGACGCCACCCTGGCGCTGCCCACCGGCCGCATCGCGGTGATGGGGCCCGAGGCCGCCGTGAACGCGGTGTACGCCAACAAGATCGCCGAGATCGAGGCCGAGCAGGGCACCGAGGCGCGTGATGCCTTCGTGACCCAGATGCGTGAGGAGTACGTCAAGGACGTGGACCTCGAGCGTCTGGCGAGCGACCTGGTGATCGACGGCATCATCGAGGCCGACGCGCTGCGCGACGAGCTGTTGAAGCGGCTGGAGTTCGCCCGGAACCGGGAGCGTCTGTTCTCCACGCGCCGCCGGGACATCCCGCCGGTCTGATCCAGCCATCGTGCGGCTGCACAGGCCGCGATGCCGGAACCCCCGTCGCCCCTCCTGGGGCGGCGGGGGTTCCGTCGTCAGTACGTCCGATGAGGTCGTGTCGGGCGCGTGCAGGTCACTGACCGGACTGCGCCAGGAGTGCCTCGGCCACGGCGGGGCAGTCCAGCGGCACGCCCTGCTGGGGGTCCGCCGCCTCCTGGTTGTCCTGCGGCTGGATCGCCCAGACCTCGCCGTCCACGACCGCCAGGTGGTCCTTCGTGCCCGGGTCGCCCACCACCTCGGCCAGGCCGGGGCCGTGGAGGGCGATCCAGGGCCCGTCCCACTCCGGGACGTCGAAGGTCCGGGCGTCCCGTGGCGCCTGCGCGCACTCCTTCAGCGCGTCAAGGGTGGCGGGGTCCGTGACGGTCAGGGGACTGTCGTCCTGGGGTGTCTGGCCACGGACCGGCCCCTCGGCGTACACCGTGGCGTGGAGCGGGACCTCCTGGGAGCACCCGGCCACTGCCGCGCTGGCCAACAGGGCGCTCCCCACCAGGGCGACGCGGGCGGAACTCCCGCGATGCATCCTCATCTGGTTCCAGCTCCTGTCGGCCGGTCCTGCAGTGTGGAGAACCACGATAGCCACCCCGAGCACCTCCTGCTGTGCGACCGCCACGAGCCCTTGGACGGCCCGGTGGGAGGACGACGCGTCCACCGTCAGCGCCCCTCGCCCAGCCTCTGCTCCAGGGAGTCGGTCCACACTTTCACGGCCGACCAGAGCAGCATCGTGCACACCGCCATGACCCCCGCGGCGAGGGGGTCGTCCACGAGGAGCTGGTACCCGCCCCAGAACAGCAGGCCGTCCACCACGGCGGTGGCCGCAGCGGTGGGCCGGGGGCCGAGGCCCCACGCCGCCGCGAGCACCTTGAGCGCCAGTCCCACCGCGGAGCTGAGGAGGGCCAGCCCGGCCAGTCCCAGCATCAGCAGCGGGATGACCTGGGTCATGGGGGCGACGAAGGGCACCCCCAGGGCGCGGGCCACCAGCACCACCCCCAGCGTGGGGGCGGCCAGTGCGATGAGGAGGAGCACCGACGTGCCGCACCCCTCACCCGAGTTGTGCTGGGGCTCCACGGGGCTCCTCCCTCTGCCGCGACGGTCCGACCGGCCCACCCTGTCATCCGTGGGGCCCGCGCCAGGAGGGACCCGGGTGGCAGTTAGGGTGACCTCACTCAACCGAGGAGACCTGCATGACTGCCCCCGCCCCGTCCGACCGTCCCGCGCGTCCCCACCGGCCCACCCGCACCGTGGAGGTGGAGTCGACCCAGTGGCTCTCCCCGGAGATGGTGCGGGTCTGGTTCACCGGACAGGGCGTGGACGAGCTGCCGGAGCTGGAGCACACCGACCACTACGTGAAGTTCCTCTTCCCCGCCGAGGGGGCCAGCTACTCCCACCCGGTCGATGCCGATGCGGTGCAGGCCGAGCTGCCGCGCGACCAGTGGCCGGTGACGCGCACCTACACGATCCGGTCGGTCGAGGGCGGGCGCATGGCGGTCGACTTCGTGGCGCACGGCGACCAGGGCCTGGCCGGTCCGTGGGCGGCCGCTGCGCAGCCGGGGGACCGCATCAGCTTCCGGGGCCCGGGCGGCGCGTGGGGACCCACCGCCGGCGCGCACCACCTCCTGGCGGGCGACGAGTCGGCCGTCCCGGCCATCGCGGCGGCGCTCGACCGCATCGTGGCCGCCGGGGGGACGGCGCAGGTGTTCGTGGAGTACTCCGGGCGGGAGGCGATGGTGGAGCTCCCCGCGGGCGAGGGCATCACCGTGCACCCGGTGCTGCGCGACGGAGCGGGCCACGGCCACGCCCTGGCCCACGCCGTGCGCCAGCAGGGTGAGCTGCCGCAGGGGGTGCAGGTCTTCGTGCACGGGGTGGCCGAGATGGTCAAGGAGCTGCGTCGCCACCTGTTCGTGGAGCAGGGGCTGGCCAAGGATGCGGTGTCCATCTCCGGGTACTGGCGCACCGGCTGCACCGAGGACCAGTGGCAGGCCGGAAAGCGCGAGTTCATGGCCCAGGTGGAGGCCGAGGAGGCCTCCGCGCAGGCAGGGTGAAGGGCCTGCATTCTGGGCGGGGTGAAAACCCTTCGGGGCGCAGGAGTTTCAATGGTTGAGGATGGACAACCCCCGGGGGCGGTCCTACGGTGACCTGAGTCACACACCTCGTCCTAGGAGTTCACGTGCGTCGCTCGACTCGTTCCCTGGCCGCCCTCTGCTGCGGCATTGCCCTGGCCACCGTCGCTCCCGGGGTGGGCACCGCTGCCCCTGCCACGGCCGTGCCCTGGAGCCCCGGCTTCTACGACACCCCGGCCGCGCTGCCCGACGCCCCGGGCGTGGTGATGAGGGCCGAGAAGCTCACCTACGTGCTCGACCCCGCCGATGCGGCCTCGGTGAGCTTCCGCTCCACCCGCATCCTGTACACCTCCACCGACAGCCACGGCGAGATCGTGCCCGTCAGCGGTGCCGTGTACGTGCCGACCACCGCGTGGCGCGGCAAGGGGGAGCGCCCCATCGTGGCCATCGCGCCGGGCACCCAGGGGATGGACGACCGGTGTGCGCCCTCGCGGGCGTCCGCGGAGGGCCTGTCCTACGAGATGCTGGCCGCCGGGTACGCGGTCGCCATGACCGACTACGAGGGCCTCGGCACCGAGGGTGACCACCCCTACGTGGTGCGCCAGAGCGCGGCCCACTCCCTGCTCGACGTCGTGCGCGCCGCCCAGGACGGGGACTTCGGGCTCTCGGCGAACGCCCCGGTCGGGCTGACCGGCTACAGCCAGGGCGGCACGGCCGCCGCCGCAGCGGCCGAGGAGTGGGACGAGTACGCCCCCGAGCTGCGCCTCAAGGGCGTGGTGGCCGGGGCGCCGGCCGCAGACCTCAACGTGGTGGCCGACAACCTCGACAAGGGGCTCTACAGCGAGCTGCTCTGGTACGCCCTCGCCGGCACCTCGTCCGACTCTGGGGTCGACCTGGGCCGGGTGCTCAACGAGAAGGGTGTGGCCAAGGTGGAGGGCGCCCACGGCTCGTGCATCCCGGACGCCATCACCCGCGGCTTCTCCGACTCTCGCCAGTTCACCCGCAGCGGCGTCAGCATCCCCTCCCTGCTGCGTACCGACCCGGAGCTCCGCGCCGTCGCGGAGACCCAGAAGCTGGGCAAGGAGGCGCCCCAGGTGCCCACCCTGGTGGTGCACTCCTACCTCGATGACGTGCTGCCCTACAAGCAGGCCCGGCAGATGGCCTCGGACTGGTGCGACGGGGGCGCCACCGTGCAGATGTACTCCACGATGGTGCCCAGCCACGTCGGCGGCATGCTCCCCACCATCCCGAACGAGATGGGCTTCTTCGCCAGCCGTTTCGCCGGCCACAACGCGATCAACTCCTGCTGGCGCCTCTGAGCCGAGAGGTTCACGGGGCCCCGCACCGTTCGCTCGGTGCGGGGCCCTTCTCGATGGGGTGACGGCACCCGTCCCGCTGGGGGACCGGTGCCCCGTCACTCAGCCCCAGAGCTCGTGGATGCCGATGCCGGCCGCGGCCAGCAGCTCGCGCAGCAGCGAGAGCGACAGCCCCTGCACGGCGCTGGGGTCGCCCTCCACACGGGTGATGAACGGAGCGCCGTGTCCCTCGAGGGTGAACGCCCCGGCCACGTGCAGCGGCTCGCCGGTGGCCACGTAGGCCTCGATCTCCGCATCGGACAGCTCGGCAAAGGTCAGCTCGGTGGAGGCCACGGCGCCCAGCGTCGCTCCGGAGCCGGCCTCGCCCTCGGGGTCGGTGTCGCGCAGGTCGATCAGCCAGTGGCCGGTGTGCAGCGTGCCGGTGCGCCCCCGCATCGAGCGCCAGCGCTCCGCGGCCACCTCGGGGGTGCCGGGCTTGCCGTGCACGTCCCCGTCGAGCTCCAGCACCGAGTCGCAGCCGATGACGACCTCGGCCGTGGCGTCCTCGGCCAGCTCCGATGCGGCGGCCTCACACTTGGCGCGCGCGAGCACCAGCGCCACCTCATCGGGGGTGAAGGGCTCGCCGGCGGCCTCCTGGGCGCGCGCGAGCTCGGCGCCCTCGTCCACCCCGGAGACATGGACGCGGGGCTCGATGCCGGCGGCGCCCAGCAGTGCGAAGCGGGAGGGGGACTGGCTGGCGAGCACCAGCCGGTGCCCGGGGCGGGTCGGCCCGGAGTCGGGGGTCACCGCGCTCATGCGGACTTCACCATGGTCAGCAGGAAGTGGCACGGCTCGGTGGCGACCACGGCGTGCGGCACCGAGGCGGCCAGGTTCACCACGTCACCGGGGGCCATGGCATGCGTCTCGCCGCCGACGGTGAACTCCATGGCCCCGGAGGCCACGGTGATGACGATGCGGAAGGGCGCCTTGTGCTCGGTGAGGCCCTCTCCGGCATCGAGGGCGAAGTGCACGGTGCGCACCGCGTCGTCGTCCACCAGGGTGGTGGCGCGCACCTTCCCCGGCTCGATGGGGTGGTCGGTCACCACGGAGGTGACGACGGGGGACTGCTCGGAGGTCGGTGCGGAGCGGCTCATGGTCCGAGGCTATCGGCCGGGGCTCAGCGGTAGCCCGTCGCCTGCAGGCCGTACAGCTCGGCGTAGCGGCCCCCGGCGGCCAGCAGCTCGTGGTGGGTGCCCACCTCGACCACCCGGCCCTCGTGGAGCACCACCACCAGGTCGGCGGCGGCCACGGTGGAGAACCGGTGGGTGATGATCAAGGTGATGCCCCCGGTGGCCCCGGTGCGACGCCCGGCCTGCGCGAAGCCGTCGAAGAGGGCGTGCTCGGTGGCCGGGTCGAGTGCGCTGGTGGGTTCGTCCAGCACCTGCAGCACCGGAGAGGTTCGCATCATCCCGCGCGCGATGGCGAGGCGCTGCCACTGCCCGCCGGAGAGGCCGACGCCACCGTGCTCCGGGCCCAGGGGTGTGTCGAGGCCGTCGGGGAGGGCGCCCAGCAGGTCGGTGGCCGCGGCCCGCTCCAGTGCTCCCAGCACGGTCGCGTCGTCCGCGGGCTGTTCCAGGTCGCCGAGCCGGATCGCCTCGCGGGCCGTGGTGTGGAAGGCGACGTGGTCCTGGAAGGCCCCGGAGCAGGCGGCGCGCCAGGCCTCCAGGTCCAGCTCCTCCAGCGGCACCCCCTCCACCAGCACCTGCCCGGACTGCGGGGTGTACATGCCGGTGAGGAGGTTCACCAGGGTCGACTTGCCCGCGCCGTTCTCGCCCACCACGGCCACCGTCGCCCCGGCGGGCAGGTGCAGCTGGAGGTCGGTGAATGTGGGCCGCTCGGCGCCGGGGTAGGTGAAGCTCACCCCCTGCAGGTCGATGCCGTGGCGCAGCGCCGCCGGGGGCTCCTGCTCGCCGGAGCGCTCACTGGCCGCGGTCGCGTACTCCTGGAGCCACAGGGCACGCCGGCCGATGCGGGTGGCGCGGGCCGACTGGAAGCTCACCCCCAGCAGCCGCGTGGCCTGCTCCGGCAGCTCCGCCACCACGACCACCGCGGCGGCCACGGTGCCCGCACCCAGCCGCCCGGCGAGCGCATCGTTGACGAGCCACCAGAGCACCACGCCGCCGGCCGCGAGGTAGAGCGTGGAGACGGTGGCATTCAGCAGGGCACCCCGGCGTTCGGCCGCGAGGACCGGTCGGCGCCACGCGCGGGTGGTGCGGGCGGACAGCATCGCCAGGTGGTCGCGGGCGCCCATCACCCGCAGCTCGGCGGCGCCGGCGGGGCTGGTGCGCGACTCCAGGAGCTGGCCGGCGAGGCGCCCGGCGGGCGCCGAGAGCTCCTCGCCGCGGGCGTCCCAAGCCGTGATCCGGCCGGCGGCCCACAGTGAGGGCACCAGGCCGATGGCGAGCAGCAGCAGCCGTGGGTCGATCGCCCAGGCCACCACGAACGAGGTGATGACGGCGCCCAGGGAGTTCAGCAGGTTCACCAAGCTCTGGAAGGCCATCCCCATTGCCCCGCGGCGTTCGGTGAGCACCTGCAGGGCGTCGCGGTGGGCGGGGTCCACGAGGTGGTCCAGGGTGGGGATGGTGCCGGACTGGCGACCACTGCGCTGGTCGAACTCGAAGCCGAGCCGGTCGTTGACGTGCAGCCGTTGCGTCAGGCCGGCCAGCAGGAGCGACCAGAGCAGCCCGAGCGAGCCGACCAGCCCCAGGGCGCCCAGCACCAGCCGGGTGGCGTCGTGGTCGACCGCACCGGAGACGACCAGCCCCACGAAGAGCGGCGTCATCGCCTGCAGCACGTTGCCCAGCGGCTCCAGCAGGCTGAGGCAGAACGCGAGCGGACCGTTGCGCCAGGCTGCCCGGGTGACGAACCAGGCCGAGCGCAGGGCCGAGGGCTGGGGGACGTCAGTGCTCATGCGTGGCCTCCTGCGCCGGCGTCGTGTCTCCGTGGAAGCGGCTGGCCTGCAGCGTGAACATGCGGGCGTACTCGCCCCCGGCGGCCAGCAGCTCCTCGTGCGTGCCGTCCTCCACCACGCCGCCGGGGCCCAGAACCACGATGCGCTCGGCCCGGCGCACGCTGGAGAGGCGGTGGCTCACCAGGATGGTGGTCAGGTCACCAGCGGTGCGCAGCAGCTGCTCGAACAGGTCGGCCTCCACGCGGACGTCCAGGGCTGCGGTCGGCTCGTCGAGCACCAGCACGCCGGCGCCCTCCTCGACCGCCGCCAGCGCCCGGGCCAGCGCCACGCGCTGCCACTGCCCGCCGGAGAGTTCGGTGCCGCCGGTCTGGCCGGGATCCAGCGGGGTGCCCGGGGAGCCGATGCGGTGGAGCAGCGCCGTGGACGCCGCCGCCTCGAGTGCCCGCTCGACGGCCGCGTCGTCCTCGGGCGCCTCGGCACTGCGGGCGGCCGGGGCGCCCAGCAGGACGTTCTCGCGGAGGCTGAGGTGGTAGCGGGCGAAGTCCTGGAAGATCACCGCGACGCGCTGGCGGGCGGCGTCATCAGCGGCGGGGTCGGCGTCATCGATGCGGACGCTCCCCGCATCGGGCCGGTGGAGCCCGGTGACGAGCTTCAGGAGCGTCGACTTGCCCACCCCGTTGACGCCCACCAGGGCCAGCGACTGGCCGGCCGGGACGTCGAGCGAGAGGTCGCGCAGGGTGGGGGTGGCGGCGCCCGGGTAGGTGAAGGTGACGTCCTCGAGGCGGACCCGGGCCGGGCCACGGGCCACGCGCTGCCCGGCGCGCGGGGCGGCAGGGCCGGCTGCGTTCTCCAGCTCGGCCAGCCGGCCGGCGTAGAGGCGGGCGCGAGCGGTCGCGGCGGAGAGGTCGCCCAGCGGGCCCAGGGCGCTCATGCCCATGAGGGCCTGCAGCACCGCGACGAGGGTGGCCGCCCCCACCTGCCCGCCCCAGGCCTGGTGCGCCACCCAGGCCAGTGCCAGCCCCACCGTGGCCAGCGCGATCAGGCTGCCCGCCAGCGCTGGCCTGGATGCGCGGGAGCGGCGCTGCTCAACGCCCTGCTGCGCGGCCCGCCAGAGCCGAGCGTGGATCTGCAGCAGGTGGTCGGTGAGCCCGAAGAGGCGCACCTCCTTGCCGGCCGAGCGATCCAGCAGCAGGCCGTGCAGGTAGCCGGCGTGGCGGCGCTCAGTGGACTCGGCCTCCAGCAGGTCGGCGTGGACCGTCTGGATGTACCGCGTGAAGAGCTGGCCGAAGACCACCTGCCCGGCCAGCACCAGCGCGGTGGCCAGCAGCGACCAGCCGGCCAGCACCACCAGGGCCGCGATGCCCTGCGCGCGGACGCCCAGGGCCATCCAGGTCATCTGCGTGGAGGTCAGCCCGTACTGGCTGCGCAGGTCGGCGGTGAGGGCGGTGAGGGTGCCGGTGCGTGCCGGGTCCTCCAGGTGGGCGATGCCGTGGGGCCGGTCGGCCAGGTCGCCCAGCCGGTCGAGCTGGTCGGCCGTCATCGCGGCCTGGTGGGAGGCGCCCGCCCAGCCCAGCAGGGCCGAGCACACCGGGGTCAGGGCGAAGGCCACCAGGGCGATCAGGAGCCAGCGCTGCACCTCATCGGCCGGGGCGCCGGTGGTGAGGCTCCCGATGAGCTGGGCCGTGGCGTGGATGGAGGCGAAG
Source organism: Kytococcus sedentarius (assembly GCF_041937525.1). Taxonomy (GTDB): domain Bacteria; phylum Actinomycetota; class Actinomycetes; order Actinomycetales; family Dermatophilaceae; genus Kytococcus; species Kytococcus sedentarius_A. The sequence goes on along the minus strand of NZ_CP169391.1, from coordinate 1,408,027 downwards.
GTCGCGGCGCCGATGGCCAGGACCAGCCCCCACGCGACCAGGAGCCGGCCGGGGGCGGCCCGCCAGGCCTGGTGCCAGTACAGCGCCTCCCGGCGCAGCATCTCTCGCATGCCCGGAGTCTGCGCGCCGACCTACTTCGATCGCAATCCCCTAGGCTGAGTAGATGCTGGACCAGCTGGAGGTCACCGACCCCAGGACCGTGCGCGCACTGTCCTCGGGCCGTGCCGCCCGGTACCTGGCGCCCTACTTCGCAGGTGCCTGCTCCATCGCCGAGGCCGCGGAGTACCTGGACGAGCCGATGGGGCGGACGCACTACTGGACGCGGCGGTGGTGCGAGCTCGGGGCGCTGGCGGTGGTTGCCGAGCGCACACGTCCCGGGCGCCCGATCCGCATCTACCGGACCGTGGCCCGCCAGTTCGTGGTGGCGCCCGAGCACCTGCCGCAGGACCACTTCGACCACGTCGTGGCCGGTACCCACCGCGTGCTCTTCCGGGCCATCCGTGAGGCCATCGGTGCCTCGGAACCGCCGACCATGGTGGTGCGGCAGGCGCCCGGGCAGCGCGGTGTGAGCGTTGCGCACGAGTCGGCACCGCGGGCACCGGAGTCGGGGCGGCGCACCCCCTCGAGCGACGACAGTGTGCACAACTCGTCCTCGCTCCAGCTCGACGAGGCCGAGGCCCAGGAGCTCGCGGACGAGCTGCAGGGTGTGCTGTCGCGGTGGTCGGAGCGGGTCGGCGACCGTCTTCCGGGGCCCGGACGTGCTCCGCACCTGGTGCTGGTGGCGATGGCGCGCACGCCCGCGGACTGAACGGGGGCGCGGACCCGGGGCACCGCTGAGACCTTCAGGCTTCGGGCGCCAGCCGCGCCGCGCGGCGCAGGTCCGCCGCGATGGCGGGCCCGGCCAGGCGCGTCAGCACGCGCCCGATCCCCAGCGGGCCCTCCACCACGACGTGTGCCGTGACCCAGCAACGGCCCGCTGAAGCGCCTGGTGCATCTCCTGCTGCCGCGCCGGGGGCAGCACCCTCCTCGGCGATCTCCAGCAGCAGGTGCGCGGTGAACGGGCCGGCCACCCCTGCCTCGGCCCACCGGTGTGGGGGCTCGGCGAGGGTCTCGGTCATCGCGGGGGAGACGCCGGGCACCCAGGTGACGTCACGCCATCGGCGCTGGGCGGGTGCCACGTCTGCCACCCGCCGCAGCGAGGCCTGCCAGGCCGGGCGGGCACCCGGGTCGCTCAGGTAGGCGTACGCGGCGGCGGCCGGCACACCGAAGCGCACCGGCCCCACCGTGCGGGGATGACCCATCACGCGCCGCGCAGAACGGCCTCGCGCAGGGTGTCCAGCCCCACGCCGCCGATGTCCAGCGCGCGCCGGTGGAAGGCCACCAGGTCGAACTCCTCGCCGCGGGCCTCGGCGGCGGCCCGCGCCTGGTCGCGCAGCTCCAGCCACAGGCGCTCGCCGATCTTGTAGCTCGGCGCCTGCCCCGGCCAGCCGAGGTAGCGGTCGAGCTCGAAGCGCAGGAAGCCCTCCTCCATGTTCACGTGCGTGGTGAGGAACTGCCAGGCCTTGTCGTAGGTCCACTCGCCGCCACCGAGCTCCTCGGGTGCCTCGAAACCGCAGTGGAAGCCGATGTCCAGCACCACGCGGGCCGCGCGCAGGATCTGCCCGTCGAGCAGCCCCATCCGGTTGCCGGGGTCGTCCATGTAGCCCAGGTCGGCCATCAGCCACTCGGCGTACAGGGCCCAGCCCTCACCGTGGCCCGAGGTCCACGCGGCCAGCCGCCGCCACGAGTTGAGCAGCTCCTTGCGGTACACCGTCTGCGCCACCTGCAGGTGGTGGCCGGGAACGCCCTCGTGGTAGACGGTCGTCAGCTCGCGCCAGGCGGAGAACTCGGTGACGCCCTTGGGCACCGACCACCACATGCGCCCCGGGCGGGAGAAGTCGTCACTGGGGCCGGTGTAGTAGATGCCGCCGGTCTCGGTGGGGGCGATCATGCACTCGATGCGGCGCACCGGCTCGGGGATGTCGAAGTGGGTGCCGCCCAGGTTCTCGATCACCTCGTCGGCCTTGCCCTGCATCCACTCCCGGAGGGCGTCCTTGCCGTGCAGCTGGTAGGCCGGGTCCGCATCCAGCACGGCCACGGCCTCCTTGATGGTGGCGCCGGGCTTGATCTGTTCGGCCGTCTCCCGCATCAGGGCGCTGATGCGGGCGAGCTCCGCTTGTCCCCACGCGTAGGTCTCCGCCAGGTCGATCTCGGCGCCCAGGAAGTAGCGGGAGTGCAGCCGGTAGGCGTCCTCGCCGCACGCGTCGGTCTCCACGGCGGTGGGCAGGACGTCGTTCTCCAGGCGGTGCCCCGCATCGGCGTAGGCGGACTTGGCCAGGCGCGCGTTGGTGGTGAGCAGCTCGGCCACCTCGGTGGGGAGCTCACCCCCATCGGCGGTGCGCGCGTCGCGCGCGAAGGCGTCGAAGAAGCCGCCGTCGGCCGCGTTGTCCGTGCACTGCTCGATGCAGGCGCGCACCTGCCGCTGCGCTGGCAGCACGCCGTTCTCGCGGGCGTGGTCCAACGAGCTGAACCAGCCGGCCAGCGCCTCGGGCACGTGGCCCAGGCGGGTGGCGATGGTCTGCCAGTCCTCGGCCGTGTCCGTGAGCATCAGGTCGAACACGTCGCGGATGCCCTGCAGCGGGCAGGCGATGACGTTCAGCGCCCCGTGCGGGATCAGGGCCTCGTGCATCTCGACGGCCAGGCCCAGGCGCTCGGTCATTGCCTCCTTCGTGACGCGGTCCACCTCATCGACCGGCTCGGCGGCGGCGAGCTCGGCCAGGGTGCGGCGGTCGAGGCGGTTCAGCTCCTCCAGGCCGGCGGGGGAGTGGTCGTCCAGCCGGGACTGGTCGCCGGGGATGCCGAGGTATGTGGCGGCCTCGGGGCTCAGCGCCACCTCGGCGGCCAGGTGGGCCTCGGCGATGCGGTCGATCGCCGTCTGCTCACGGGCGGGGGAGGGCTGCGGGCTCTGGGGTGCGGGGGTGTCCTGGGTCACCCGGGCGACGCTACCCGTCATCGGTCCCTGGGGGCAGGGGGTTTCCGGCGGGTGCCGCGGGCGGTGCGTGGGGCGGGCGGTTCTAGGCTGCCGACATGGAAGCCCTCGTGCGCTCGGTGAACGTGGCCCACCCCCAGCCGGACCCCGGTGGGGACGAGCGGGTGAGCGGCATCGACAAGCGGCCCGCGGACCGCATCGAGCTGGTCGCCCCCGGCCCGTCCTACGGCGACGGGTCCGGTGTGGTGGGCGACACCATCGGCGACAGCGACCACCACGGCGGGGCGCAGAAGGCGGTCTACGCGGTGGCGCGGGAGGAGCTCGACCACTGGCAGGCCGAGCTCGGGGTCGAGGTGACCGACGGGGCCTTCGGGGAGAACCTCACCACGCAGGGGATCGACTGGCGCGCCGTGGTGATCAACCAGCGGGTCCGGGTGGGCACGGCGGTGCTGGAGGTCTCGATCCCGCGCTCACCGTGCCGCACCTTCGCCGCATGGATGGACGTGCCCGGGTGGCTGCGGCGCTTCACCGAGCGGGGCTGCTGCGGCAGCTACTTCCGGGTGGTGGAGCCGGGTGTGGTGCGGCCGGGTGACGTGCTGGAGCTCGGCCCGGCGCCGGACCACGGGGTGACCATGGAGGTGGCCTTCCGTGGCGCGATGGGAGATCTGGACGCCTCCCGGGTTCTGGTGGAGGCGCGGTGCCTGCCCGAGATGTACCACCGGCGCCACACCGAGGCCCTGGCCCGGCGGGGCTGAGCTCGCAGGGTTTCCGGGAGGGCGACGGGTCAGGACGACCTGGCCCAGCTGTGGGTGTGCTCCGTCGAGGCGACGGGGGCGACCACGACGTCGGAGACCTTCCAGTCCAGTTCCTGGATCCGTTCGTCGAGCTCCGACAGCTGGGCCAGATCCACCTGGCCGTGGCGGGGGACGACCAGCGCCTCCACGTGGAAGAGGTGACCGAGGTCCCGGACCCGCACGGCGCTGTCGGCGACCCACGCCGTCTCCCGCACCAGCTCCTCGACCTCCTCGACCAGGGGGTGGGGCTCGGAGTCGTCCACCGTCCGTGCGCGGGAGTCCATCAGCCCGGCGGTCGCGTGCCCGAGGTTGCCCACCCCGTCCTTGACGATGCTGCCGGCGATGAGGAGCGCGGCCGCGGAGTCGGCCCACCAGAAGCCCAGGCCGATGCCGAGGATGCCGAGGATCGCCCCGGCTGCGGTCATCCAGTCCGCCTTGTTCATGTCGGCGTCCGCGTGGAGCACCTTGTCGTGGAGCGTCTCCGCCAGCGGCAGCTTGAGACGCCCCAGGATCACCGGGCCGATGCCGGTGTAGACCATTGCGGCGATCATGAGCCACCCGGCCCACACGGTGTGGCCGAAGATCTGCATGGTGCCGATGGGCGGGTGCTCCTGCATGAGGAGCCCCGAGGCCGAGTCGTAGACCAGGAACAACCCCATCGTCAGCAGGGCGACGGAGGCCACGAGGTGGCCAACGGCCACGGCCCGGTGGTAGCCGTAGGGATGGGTCTCGTCAGAGGCCTTGGCTGCCACGCGCGAGCCGATGAGGAAGGACAGGATGGGCACGAGGGACAGGAGGTCCTCGATCCAGGCGACCTTCATCGCCTGAGAGCTCCCCATCACCACGTACACCACGGCGATGGCGGAGAGCATGTAGACGAGACCGACCCACTGCAGGCGTCGGGCCCGCCGCAGGGCCTGCTTCTGCTCCTGCGGCAGCTCGGTGTCGCCGAAGTGCGTGCCGTGCCGGGTGGTCACTGCACACCGTCCAGGTAGTGCTCGAGCTCGGTGAGCAGCGCGTTCTCTCCCGGCACCACGGCCATCACCAGCTCGACCTCCTTGCCGCCCTGCTCCGTCGTGCCGTAGGGCCGCGTCGCCCCCACCGTCTTCAGGCCGGGGTGCTTCTTCGTGAACCCACCCACCAGCAGGTCGATCTCACCCTCCTCCAGCTGGGTGATGAGCTCCTCCTCGCCGCCGACCACCCATGTCGGCTCGGCACCGAGCCGCTCGGCGAAGCCGCGCACGAGCTCGATGTCGCTGCCCCGTGGGTCCTCGTCGTGTCCGTCGGGGACGGTGGTGAAGGGTGGGTGCACCGCGACGCCGACGGTCAGCTCACCGGACTGCTCGATCTGCGCCAGCGTGCCGTCGGGATCGGCTGGGATGCTGCTGCAGCCGCTCAGGAGCAGGGCGACCAGCACGCCCGCCACCGGCGGGTACCAGGACCTCATGCACCCAGTATCGGCTCGCTCGCCTCGGACCGCGAGGGGAGCATGGGATGCGGCTACGGTTCAGGCATGGAGTGTCGGTGGGCGCAGGCGGCGGTGCGGCACGTGGGGGACAGGTGCTCGGGTGGGCCGTTGGACCGCTCCCTGCGCATCACCCTGAACTTCCACCCCGACCGCTGGTCCGGGGGCGAGCACATCCTGGCGGCGCTCGCGCGGGGCACCTACCGCTCCCAGTTCGAGACGGGTACGAGCAACGGTGGGCTGACGGCCCACCCCGGGGGTGCGCGCTGGGTGTGGGAGCAGAAGCTCTTCGGGGGCGTCTACGACGACGCCCCCGCTGCCCACCGGCCCAAGTACGGCGCGCTGGACCACCGGCGGCGGCCACTCGGCGGCGCGCCCAGGTTCGGCTCCGCCTTCCTCCGCCTGGGCGAGGCGGTGCTCGACCGGGCCACCTTCTGCTTCCCGGACTCGGCCTGGGACCCCGAGCTGGTCGGCACCGCGCAGCACTTCGGACTCATGCCTGCTGTCCTGGCGCACGAGCGCTCCGTCGGGGAGGACCCGGGCTCCGGAGAGCGTGACCCGCTGGACGGCTACGTGGAGGCCCAGGTGCACGGGCCGGTCTCCCTCGCGGACGACGTCGAGGCCCTGGTGCTCGACCCCGCGTACCGCGGCACCGAGGTCGAGCGCCTCGCCCCGCTGCTGCGTGTCCCCGTGGAGTGGCACGAGGGACGGGTGCTCGCCCTGGACGAGCTGGAGCGGCGACCGGCCTACCGCGGGCCGGAGCCCCTCGAGGTGGGGCGCGCGGTGGCCCGGGACGGCGTGCTCGACGCCGCGGTCCTGGGCCGGGCGGCACGCACCGGTGACCACGACCCGCAGCTGCTCAAGTACCTGTGGCACCACACCGCGCAGTGGGGGAGCCCGCGCGGCGCGTGAGCGCCACCCCGGCCGATGGCGGGTCGGCGCCTCAGCGGGGGAGGGCCGAGGCGCGCCAGGCGCCGGGCCCCGATGCGGGGGTGCGGCGCACGCCGGTGCCCGCACCACCCCATCCGCCCACCGGGGCAGCGGTCGTGGTCTCGCCACCGCCCAGCGCGCAGAGCACCAGCGTCAGCGCCGCCAGCTCGTCGGGCGTCGCGTCACCCCGGACGGCGAAGGCCGCCTCGCCCGCGGGCTCCTGCACCGCGTCGGGCGCCTCCGATTCCACGCCCGACGCCTGCCCCTGCCTGGTCGCCGGGCTCACAGCGGGATGTTCCCGTGCTTCTTGGGCGGGAGCGTCTCGCGCTTCGTGCGCAGGGCCCGCAGCGCCTTGGCCACCTCGGCGCGCGTGTCCGCGGGACGGATCACCGCGTCCACGTACCCGCGCTCGGCCGCGATCCACGGGTTCGCCAGCGTCTCCTCGTACTCGGCGATGCGCTTGGCGCGCTCGGCCTCCATCGCCTCGTCCCCGCCCTCGGCCTGCGCCGCGGCCAGCTGCTTGCGGTAGAGGATGTTCGCCGCGCCCTGCGCGCCCATCACAGCGATCTGCGCGGTCGGCCACGCGAAGTTGATGTCGGCGCCCAGGTGCTTGGACCCCATCACGTCGTACGCGCCGCCGTAGGCCTTGCGCGTGATGACGGTGACCAGCGGCACCGTCGCCTCGGCGTAGGCGTAGAGCAGCTTCGCCCCGCGACGGATGATGCCGTCCCACTCCTGGTCGGTGCCGGGCAGGAACCCGGGCACGTCCACCAGCGTCAGCACCGGCACGTTGAACGCGTCGCACATGCGCACGAAGCGGGCGGCCTTCTCGCTGGCGTCGATGTTCAGGGTGCCCGCGAACTGCATCGGCTGGTTGGCCACCACGCCCACCGAGCGGCCCTCCACCCGGCCGAAGCCGCAGATGATGTTCGCCGCGAACAGCTCCTGCACCTGCAGGAAGTCGCCGTCGTCCACGATCGACTCGATGACGGTGAGCATGTCGTAGGGCATGTTCGGCGAGTCCGGGATGAGGGTGTCCAGCGCCTCGTCGACGTCGGCCGAGGCGTCCTCGCCCTCGAAGACCGGTGCCTCCTCCAGGTTGTTCTGCGGCAGGTAGCCCATCAGCTCGCGCACGTAGTCCAGGGCATCGGACTCGTCGCTGGCCAGGTAGTGCGCCACGCCGGAGGTGGCGTTGTGGGTGCGGGCGCCGCCGAGGTCCTCGAAGGTCACGTCCTCACCGGTGACGGTCTTGATGACGTCGGGCCCGGTGATGAACATGTGGCTCGTCTGGTCGACCATCACCACGATGTCGGTGATCGCCGGGGAGTACACGGCGCCACCGGCGCAGGGGCCCATGACCAGCGAGATCTGGGGGATCACGCCGGAGGCGTGCACGTTGCGGCGGAAGATCTCCGCGTACAGCCCCAGCGCCACCACACCCTCCTGGATGCGGGCGCCGCCGGAGTCGTTGATGCCCACCACGGGGCACCCGATCTTCAGCGCGAGGTCCATGACCTTGACGATCTTCTCGCCGAACACCTCACCGAGGGACCCGCCGAAGACCGTGAAGTCCTGGGCGAAGACGCACACGGTGCGCCCCTCCACGGTGCCGTACCCGGTGACGACGCCGTCGCCGAAGGGGCGGTTCTTCTCCTGCCCGAAGTTGGTGGAGCGGTGCCGGGCGAACTCGTCGAGCTCCACGAACGAGCCGTCGTCGAGGAACTCCTCGATCCGCTCCCGGGCGGTCTTCTTGCCCTTGGCGTGCTGCTTCTCCACCGCGCGCTCGGAGCCGGCGTGCTCGGCCTCGGCGCGGCGGCGCTCGAGCTCCTGCAGGCGTCCAGCAGTGGTCGTCAGGTCGATCTGGGGCTCACTGCCCGGCGATCCGTGGTCGGTCATGCGCGTCACCCTAACGTTGTCGGCGTGAGCCACCTCTCGTCTGCCGACCACAGCCCGGCGCCCGCTTCCTTGGAGGACCACCACAGCGGCCCCCTCGACGTGGCCGCGGTCCGCCGGGCACTGCTCGCCCGCGCCGCCGCGCGGCGCGCGCCCGGGGACCCTCACGCTGGGACGAAGGACCACCACGGCGCCGATGCCGGAGCGTCCCTCGACGCGGTGGGCGCGGCCCTGGTGGCGCTCGCCGAGGGCTTCGACCACCACGCCCAGCTGCCGAGCACGCAGCCCCTGGCGGCGGCCTCCGGCCGCGCGTGGCACGTGGTCTCCACCGACCACCAGATCGCGGGGCGCGGCCGGTTGGGGCGCAGCTGGGAGAGCCCGGCGGCCGCCGGCATCGCCCTGTCGGTGGTCCTCCCGCTGGAGGACGGGTCCGATGCGGTGGGTGCCGCCCTGGCGGCCAGTCGTACCCCCCAGTGGGGTCAGGTGCCGCTGTGCGTGGGGGCGGCCGTCCACGACGCGCTGGGTGCGCTGGGGGTGCCCACGGGGGTCAAGTGGCCCAACGACGTGCTCTCGCGGTCCACGGGCCGCAAGCTCGCCGGCATCCTGTGCCAGGTCGGTGATCAGGGCCGCAGCATCGTGGCCGGCATCGGGCTCAACGTGTGGGACGCGGCCGACCGGGTGGCGGGGATCGCGTCGCGCTACGGGTCGGTCCAGGCAGAGGCACCGTCCACAGGTCCGGACCTGCGCGAGCGGGTGGTGGTGGAGGTGCTCCACGCCCTGGCGGTCTGGCACTGCGCGTGGCTCGCCGAGGGGTCCGCGCCCGCAGGCGCGGACGGGGGTGATTCGCTCACCGACAGGCTCGCTGCCGTGAGCCTCACGGTGGGCCAGGAGGTGGACCTCCACCTGCCCGACGGCACCGTGCAGCGGGGCGATGCGGTGGGGCTCGCCGAGTCCGGTGCCGTGCTGGTGCGGGTGCCCACCGGGGAGGGGGGCCGGGGGGCCGGGACCGAGGTGCGGGAGTTCCGGGCGGCTGACGTGGTCCACCTCCGGCCCGCCGGGGGTTCGCCGTGACACGATGTGGACAACGCCCTGTGTCGTCCTGAGAGGAGCGCGATGGAACGCATGCGTGACGTGCGGCCCGTCCATGGTGAGCAGCCGCTGCTCAACCACTCCCTGCCCTCGGACGTGCCCCATCACCAGGGGGCAGACCGTGCCGACCAGCCGGCCCGCACGATGGACGCCATCGCCGAGCGGCTGTTCGGGCGCCGGCGGACGATGCGGCGCGACGAGGTGGCTCACCACGCCGGGGTCTCGCTCCGACTCGCCCGGCGACTGTGGCGCTCGTTGGGCTTCCACAATCCCCGCGCCGAGGACGCCGTCTTCAGCAACGCCGACATCGAGGCGCTGACGGTGGCGCGGCGCCTGCTGGGCCGCTACGAGATCGACGAGGACGTCCTCATCAGCCTCACCCGCGGCATCGGCACCACCACCGAGCGACTGGCCACCTGGCAGGCCGAGGTGGTGGCCGAACGGCTCCAGGACTTCGAGCGCTACCGGCGCACCCACCGCCACGAGTGGGGTGCGTGGGACCACCCCGATGCCGTGGTCGGCGCCGACGGGTCCGACGGCCTGACCGAGCGGGTCACGCCGGAGGTCGCCTCGGCGACCGGTCTGGTGCTGGCCGACCTCGCCGACGACCTCGAGCTCCTCATCGGGTACACGTGGCGACGGCACCTCACCGCCTCGCTCTCCACGCTGTTCGCCGACGCGACCTCCCAGGAGATGGCGGCGGGAGTGACCCGGTCGATCGGGTTCGCCGACATGGTCTCCTTCTCCGAGCGGGTGGCGCGATCGAACGACGGAGAGATCGCCCGTCTGGTCACGCGTTTCGAGGAGATGGTGGTCGATGTCGTCTCGCGTCACCACGGGCGCGTGGTCAAGACCATCGGTGACGAGGTCCTGTACCAGGCGGTCGACCCGCGCTCGGCCACCCTCATCGCCCACGACCTGGTGCGCCAGGCCAACGACGACCCCATGCTGCCGCCGCTGCGTGTGGGGGTGGCCACGGGGCGGGTGCTGCTGCGGCTGGGCGACGTCTACGGTGACACCGTCAACCGCGCGGCGCGGCTCACGACCTCTGCCGCTGCGGGCGCGGTGCTGACCGACCGCGAGACCGCGGAGGCGCTGGGGCATGATCCTGCGTGGCGGTTCGCGCAGCTCCCCAGCCGGATGCTGCACGGTGTGGGCTCGGTGACGCCGCACCACCTGTTGTCCGTCCCCCCGGGCGCGTCCGCCCCCGGGAACACGACCCTTGGAGAGAGCCAATGAGTGAGCAGAGGGCTGCGGAGGCGCCCGAGAGCTGGGTGCGCATCGAGCGTCACGGGGGTTCGGGCGAGGTGGCCGAACTCGTCCTGGCGCGGGTGGGGGCCATGAACGCCATCTCCACCGAGATGGCCCGGCAGATCACTGCTGCCACCGACGAGCTGGCCGCCAGCGACGTGCGCTGCGTGGTGGTGACCAGCGCGCACGAGAAGGCCTTCTGTGTGGGCGCGGACCTGAAGGAGCGCAACTCCTTCACCGACGCCGACCTGATGGAGCAGCGTCCGGTCACGCAGCGCGCCTACGGCGGGGTGCTCGAGCTGCCCATGCCCACCCTCGCCGCCGTGGACGGCTTCGCGCTCGGGGGCGGACTGGAGATCGCGCTCTCCTGCGACATCGTCGTGGCCGGGGAGGGGGCCCTCCTCGGGTTGCCCGAGGTGTCCGTGGGCGTCATCCCCGGCGGTGGGGGCACGCAGCTGCTGACCCGCCGCATCGGGTGGAGCCGTGCCGCGCGGGCGATCTTCACGGCCGCCAAGTACCCCGCACCCGAGGCGGCCGAGATCGGCATCGTGGACGAGCTGGTGGCCGCAGGTTCCGCGCGTGAGCGGGCGCTGGAGCTCGCGGCCGAGATCGGCAGGAACTCGCCGGTGGGCCTGCGCAACGCCAAGCGGGCCATGCGTCTGGGATCGGACGTGGACCTGCGGACCGGGTTGCAGGTGGAGGACGCCTGCTGGCGGGCCACCGCCTTCTCCGGGGACAGGGCCGAGGGCGTGGCCGCCTTCGCCGAGAAGCGCGCACCGAGGTGGCCGGGCAAGTGAGCGAGTACGACACCATCACCGAGACCGGCGACCCGATGGTCGCCATCATCGCCGAGGACGACGAGGACATCGCGCAGCCGCTGGCCCGTGCCATGCGGCGTGAAGGCTTCGACGTCACGGTCGTGTCCGACGGCCCGAGCGCACTGGTGACCGCCCGGGAGGGCTGCACCCTGCTCATCCTGGACATCGGGCTTCCCCGCATGGACGGGTTGGAGGTCTGCCGCCGCCTGCGCGCGGAGGGCCACACCTTCCCGGTGCTCATGCTCACCGCCCGGGCCGGGGAGATCGACACCGTCGTCGGGCTCGACGCCGGGGCCGACGACTACGTGACCAAGCCCTTCCGGCTGGCCGAGTTCCACGCCCGCGTGCGCGCCCTGCTCCGCCGCCGGGCACCGCAGGGTGGCGCCGCCGAGGGGGGAGACCCCGACCGTGGACTGCGCATCGACTCCTCCGCCCGCCGTGCCTGGGTGGACGGCGAGGAGGTGACGCTGACGGCCAAGGAGTTCGACCTGCTGCACATCCTGGTGCGCGACATGGGTCGGGTGGTCAGCCGCGAGCAGCTCATGCGCGAGGCCTGGCAGACCGACTGGGTCGGCTCCACCAAGACGCTGGACATGCACGTCTCCGGACTGCGCAAGAAGCTGGGGGACGACCACAGCGACCCCCGCTTCATCGCCACCGTGCGTGGCGTGGGCTTCCGCCTCGTCACGGGGGAGTGAGTGGCCCCGGTCACCCTGCGGCAGCTGTGGACCTCGGTCGTCACCAAGGCCGTCCGGGTGGCCCAGCTCTGCGGGCTGTTCCCGGTGGCCGTCGCGGTGGCGTTGGGCCTGTGGGCCACCCTGGCCGAGAGCGGCCCTCCGATCTGGGCCTGGCTCGGGGTGCCGTTGGCGGTGCTCGCCGGCATGCGGCTGACGAGCCTGTTCAACGCCGGGCGGGTGGACGAGGCGCTCACCGGTCCCGAGAGCACGATCGACGCCCTGGCCCGCCGCATCCCGGGCATGGGCACCGGTGAGAGCACCCGTGCCCGCCCCGAGCTCACCGGGATCGTGGAGATCGACGACCTGTCCGATGCGGTGCAGCGCCGCGCGGTGCACCTCACCCAGATGGTCACCTCCCAGCGACGGCTGGCCGGCGACGCCGCCCACCAGCTGCGCACCCCCTTGTCCGCGCTGACCATCCGCATGGACGAGGTGGCGATGGCCGAGACGCTCGAGGAGGCCCACGAGCTGGCCGAGGGAGCCCACACCCAGGTGGAGCGCCTCACCTCCGTGGTGGAGGAGATGCTGGAGAGCGCGGCCAACTCGGCGCTGGCCACCACCGACATCCTGCTGCTCGACGAGATCATTGCCGCACAGCAGCACGAGTGGCAGCCCATGTTCGCCGCACAGCGCCGCGGCATGCGCGTGACCGGGACCTTCGGCCTGCACGTGGCCTGCCCGCGGGGGGTGCTCTCACAGGTGCTGTCGACCCTCATCGAGAACTCGCTCACCTACGGGGAGGGGATCATCACCCTGCGCATCGAGAACAACGGGCCGTCGGTGCAGCTGATCCTCAGCGACGAGGGGCCGGGCATCGCCCCGGAGATCGCTGACCGCATCTTCGAGCGGCACGTGACCTCCGGCGCCGGCACGGGGCGCGGACTGGCTCTGGCGCGGCAGATCATCACGGCTGTCGGGGGTCGCCTGGAGCTGCTGGACGAGCGGCACGCGACCTTCGGGGTCTTCCTCTCCGAGCCGGTGGAGGCACCCACCCGCTGAGGCTGGTCCAGGGGTCAGGCAGCGGTGTCGATGGGGCGTGCGGGGCCGGTGGGCCCGATCGGCTCCGAGGGCTCGACCGGGTCCATGGAGGCGGCCGGCGCGGAGTCCTGGTGGGCGTGGCGCCGGCCCTCCGGCTCCTCGACGCCGTAGGGGCGCACCAGCTCGGAGTCGTCGTCCTCGAGCACGCGGCCGTCGTCGGTCCGGACGGTGCGGGGGTGGTCGGGGTCCAGCGAGTCGCCCAGCTCCTCGGTGAACACGAAGGTGCGGTAGGCCCAGAAGCGGAAGAGGGTGCCCAGCACCAGGCCCACTCCGTTGCCGGAGATGTTGTCGGCCAGCTGCGAGCGGAAGCCCAGGATGTAGTGGCTGAACCACAGGCAGATCAGGGCGATGAGCAGCCCCAGGATGTTGAAGACGATGAACAGCAGCGCCTCACGCGTGACGTTGGCGCGGCGGGTCCTGCGGAAGGTCCAGTACCGGTTGCCCAGCCAGGCGAAGGCGGTGGCCACGGCGGTGGCCACGACCTTGCTGGTGAGCGGGTGGTCCCCCAGCACACCCTCGGGGGCGGCGTTGGTGGAGAGCACCGGCCCGTACATGAGGAGGTTGTACAGACCGGTGTCGATGATGAAGGCGAGCAGGCCGATGACGCCGAACTTGCTCGCCTCGCGGGACAGGACGTCCAGGGCGTGGCGAAGTCCGGTGGGATGGTGGTGCTCGCTGGTCATTGGACCCACGGTACGCGGGGCCAACCGGTGCGGCGGTCCAACGCGCGGTGGATATCCTCGCGCTGTGACCGACGCCGCTCCCCGTGCCATGTCCCGCCCCCTCGTCCCGCAGGGGGCGCCCGTCGTCGGCATCGTCGGCGGCGGCCAGCTCGCGCGCATGTGCGCCGGCCCCGCCACGGAGCTGGGGCTGGGGGTGGTGGTGCTCGCGGAGTCCACCGACGCGGCAGCGGCCCAGGTCTACGCCCACGCCCCCGTCGGGCGCGCCGACGACCTGGAGCAGCTGCAGGAGCTCGCCCGCGTCTGCGACGTCGTGACCTTCGACCACGAGCACGTGCCCGCCGACCTGCTGGCGGCCCTGGAGTCCGAGGGGGCGGTCCTGCACCCCTCGCCCGCGGCCCTGCTCCATGCCCAGGACAAGATCGTCATGCGGCGAGCGCTGGGGGAGGCCGGGCTGCCCATGCCCCGCTGGCAGGCGGTGGGCTCCTCCGCGGAGCTGGAGGAGTTCGCCGCCGGGGAGTGGCCGGTGGTGCTCAAGACCCCCCGCGGCGGCTACGACGGCAAGGGCGTGATGCTGGTGACCGGCCCCGGTGACCTGGAGCGGGCCGGGGCGTGGTTCGACCGCGCCGGTGACGAGCCGCTGCTCGCCGAGGAGGCCGTGCCCTTCGCGCGGGAGCTCGCGGTGATGGTGGCGCGCCGCCCCGGCGGCGAGGTGCGTTCCTGGCCGGTCGTGCACACGGTGCAGGAGCAGGGCATCTGCACCCGGGTGGAGGCCCCCGCATCGGACCTGGACCCGACGCTGGCGCAGGACGTGCGCCGGGCGGCCGAGCAGCTGGCCGCGGACCTGGGGGTGACCGGCGTGATGGCCGTGGAGATCTTCGAGACCGGGGCGCCCACGGACACCGACCGCGGCTGGGTGGTCAACGAGCTGGCCATGCGGCCCCACAACTCCGGCCACTGGACCCAGGACGGCTCCGTGACCGACCAGTTCGAGCAGCACCTGCGTGCCGTCCTGGACCTGCCGCTGGGGGAGACCACCACCCGCAGCCCGCACACCGTCATGGCGAACGTGCTGGGCGGTTCGGCCGAGGACCTGCACGCGGCCTCCCGTCGCGTCATGGACCAGGACGCCGGCGCCCGCCTGCACCTCTACGGCAAGGAGGTGCGCCCCGGCCGGAAGGTCGGCCACGTGACCGTGGCCGGTGACGACCTGGACGACCTGCGGCAGCGTGCGGCGGTCGCGCGCGGCCTGCTCGAGGGAACCGACGACGCACCCACCACCGAGGGAGACACCCCGTGACCCACCTGCGCGACGCAGCGCCCGCCGACGTCTCGATCGTGATGGGCTCCGACAGCGACTGGCCCGTGATGCAGGCGGCCGCCGAGGCCCTGGAGGAGCTCGGCGTGAGCCACACCGTGCAGGTGGTCTCCGCCCACCGGATGCCGGCCGAGATGCTGCAGCACGGCATCGATGCCGCCGGGGCGGGCTACCGCGTGGTGATCGCCGGGGCCGGCGGTGCGGCCCACCTGCCGGGCATGCTCGCCAGCGTGACGCCGCTGCCCGTGATCGGGGTGCCGGTGCCGCTCAAGCAGCTCGACGGCATGGACTCCCTGCTGTCCATCGTGCAGATGCCGGCCGGTGTGCCCGTGGCCACCGTCTCCATCGGCGGGGCGCGGAACGCGGGACTGCTCGCCGCCCGCATCCTCGCCGCGGGGGACGACGACCGGGCACGGGCCCTGCGCGCCCGCATCGAGGACTTCCAGGTCTCCCTGCGGGACGCGGCGCACGCGAAGGGCGAGGCGCTCGCGCGTAGGCTGCAGGCGGCGGGCGAGCAGCGTCCGTCGGGCACGACCCCCACCCCGACCCCCGAGGACAGTTGATGAGCACCCCCGTCGCCGAGCGGACCACCTACCTCCTCGTGGACGGGGAGAACATCGACGCGACCCTGGGCAACTGCCTGGGCCGTCGTCCGCAGCCCGACGAGCGTCCCCGTTGGGAGCGACTGCTGACCCACGTGCAGTCCTCCTGGGAGCAGCCGGTCACCGGCCTGTTCTTCCTCGCCGCGAGCGAGGACCACCTGCCCATGAACTTCGTGCAGGCCCTCATGGCCATCGGCTACAAGCCGATCCCCCTGTCCGGAGCCGCGGACGAGAAGGTCGTCGACATCGCCATCCAGAAGACCCTGGAGGCGCTGGCCGAGCGCGAGGACGACGTGGTGCTGGTGAGCCACGACGGCGACTTCCTGCCGCAGATGACCGCGCTGCTCGACGACGAGGACCGGCGGCTGGGGCTGATGGGCTTCCGCGAGTACCGCAACGCGGGCTTCGTGGAGCTCGAGGAGCAGGGCATGGAGACCTTCGACCTCGAGTACGACGTGAAGGCCTTCAACGCCCGTCTGCCGCGCATGCGCATCATCCCGATCTCCGAGTTCAACCCGCTGGAGTTCCTCTGACCCACGGAGGTTCGACCGCGGAGTGATGTCGGCCACGGCCCCGACCCACCGGGCCGTACGATGGCCCGGTGAGCGACTTCGACCTGTACACGCCCAACGAGTTCCACGAGACCGTCCGCGAGGCGATCCGTCCCCTCGTGCGCGACAAGATCGCGCCCGCCGCGGCGGAGGTGGACGCGACCGGGGAGTTCCCGCAGGCGGCCTACGACGCGCTGCGCGAGACGGCCTTCCACGCTCCCCACATCCCCGAGGAGTACGAGGGCCTGGGCGCCGACGCCCTGGCGACCTGCATCGTCATCGAGGAGGTCGCCCGCGGGTGTGCCTCGAGCTCGCTCATCCCGGCGGTCAACAAGCTGGGCACGATGCCGCTGATCCTCGCCGCCAGCGAGGAGGTCAAGCAGAAGTACCTGCCCCCGGTGGCCGAGGGGACCGCCATGTTCAGCTACGGCCTGTCCGAGGCCGGCGCGGGGTCGGACACCGCCGGCATGCAGTGCAAGGCGATCGAGCAGTCCGACGGGTCGTTCGTGCTGAACGGCCAGAAGTCCTGGATCACCAACGCCGGGGTGTCGGAGTACTACACGGTCATGGCCGTCACCGACCCCGAGGGCGAGCGCGGCAAGAACATCACGGCCTTCGTGGTGGAGAAGGGCGACGAGGGCTTCAGCTTCGGCGAGCCGGAGAGCAAGCTGGGCATCAAGGGCTCGCCCACCCGCGAACTGCTCTTCGAGAACTGCGTGATCCCGGCCGACCGCATGGTGGGCGAGCGCGGGCGTGGCCTGGCCATCGCCCTGCAGACGCTGGACCACACGCGCGTCACCATCGGGGCACAGGCCATCGGCATCGCCCAGGGCGCACTCGATGCGGCTCTGGACTACGTCAAGCAGCGCGAGCAGTTCGGGCAGCGCATCGGCGACTTCCAGGGCGTGCAGTTCATGCTCGCCGACATGGGCATGAAGCTGGAGGCCGCCCGCCAGCTGGTCTACAACGCGGCGGCCAAGTCCGAGCGCAACGACCCCGCGCTGTCCTACTTCGGCGCCGCAGCCAAGTGCTTCGCCTCCGACGTGGCCATGGAGATCACCACCGATGCGGTGCAGCTCTTCGGTGGCTACGGCTACACCAAGGACTTCCCTGTGGAGCGCATGATGCGCGACGCCAAGATCACCCAGATCTACGAGGGCACCAACCAGATCCAGCGGATGGTGATGGCCCGCCAGCTGCTCAAGGGCCTGCCCTCCTGAGCCCTGCCCGGGCACACCCCCTGCGGTGGGTGGATCCGGGGTCGACCGGTCACGGCGCTCCTCCTGCGGGAGGGGCGCCGCCCTGCTGTGCACGGGGTGGTCATCCCCCGGGAGTGGGCTGCTGGCGGCGCCGGATCCCTAGGCTCGAGATGGAGGGGCGGGGTCCCTCCAGCGGGGGGTCGGGCCATCAGGGGCGCCGACCACCGTGCATCGTCGGGAGGCAGAGATGGGTCGAGCGGGGGTCCTGCGTGGCCTGGTCGCAGCGGTGGTGGCGACGGTGGGGATGGGGCTGGTGGCACCGGGGGCGGTGGCTGTGGACGACCAGCCGGTCGGGGGCGTCACGGTGGTGGCCGAGCAGGCGGGCGCACCCGCACCGGGGAACGAGCAGGAGGTGCGATCGCACTGGGGAGTGGGCGCCGGGAAGGCGGCGACCCTGCGCCCGTCCAAGCGGCTCAACCACATCGACACCCGCCAGAAGGTCGCCTACCTGACCTTCGACGACGGCCCCGACCCGCGCTGGACCCCGCGGGTCGCCCAGGTCCTGCGCAAGCACCACGTGAAGGGCACCTTCTTCGTCGTCGGCAACGCCGCCCAGAGGAACCCCAAGGTGCTGCGGTCCCTGCTTGCCCAGGGGCATGTCGTGGCCAACCACTCGTTCTCCCACCCCGTGCTGACCCGGCAGTCCCCGGCAGCGGTGCGTCAACAGCTGCAGCGCACCGACCGGGCGATCGGTGGCAGCCGGTGCTACCGCCCGCCGTACGGCGCCGTGAACCGCACGGTCGACACCGTGGCTGGCTCCCTCGGCATCCGCTACTCGGTGCTGTGGAACGTCGACAGCAACGACTGGCGCCGGCCGGGCGTGCGGACCATCACGAACACGGTGGTGCGGACCACCCGCCCCGGAAGCATCATCCTCATGCACGACGGGGGTGGGAACCGCTCGCAGACGGTGGCGGCCCTGG
Organism: Kytococcus sedentarius; assembly: GCF_041937525.1. GTDB lineage: Bacteria > Actinomycetota > Actinomycetes > Actinomycetales > Dermatophilaceae > Kytococcus > Kytococcus sedentarius_A. Next base: position 1,389,651 of record NZ_CP169391.1, on the reverse strand, counting down.
ACCAGTCGATCACGCGCCTGAAGAAGCAGGGGTACACCTTCAAGGTGCTCTCCCAGTGCGGCCGGCGCTGAGACGCTGCCTCCGGGCAGCCGGCTGACAGCCGGATGACAGGAATCCGGGGCGGTCAGGGCACCCTCTGTCACCGGGTGTGACGGGGGTGCCCTACCGTGAGCCCTGGTGGTGACCATCAGGGGCCCCGGGGGGACGACTCGGGGCGCACAATGGCCCGGCGGGGCGATGAGTGAACGGGCGGGCAGCCCGAGGGAGGGGACGCATGCGCGGGGAACGAGGGGGCCAGAGGCGCACTCCGCGAGGGACTCTCAGTCACCGGCGCGGGCTGGTGGTGCTCGTGGTCACAGCGGTGATTGGCGCCTCTGCGGCCGTGGCGAACTCGTACCACCTGCTGCCCGAGGACACAGAGACCACGACGCTGGCGGTTGCCGACGCCGCCCCGGTCCCCGGCCCGGCACCCACCACGTCGCTGTGGTCGCCGGTTCCGTCGCCGGTTCCGTCGCCGTCGGCGTCGCCGTCGCCGTCGTCTGCCACTGCCGCGCCGTCGCCGTCGTCCACTGCGTCTGCGACGCGCTCCGCTGCCTCGTCGATCACGCCGTCGCCCTCCGAGGCCGCGGTGCCCCCGCGCACGGCGACGCCTTCGCCCACACCGACGGCGGTGCCGACACCTGCGCCGAAGCCCACCCCGTCGGCCACGCCCACGGCACCCACACCGACGCCGAAGCCCACCCCATCGGCCACGCCCACGGCACCCACGCCGACACCGACGCCGAAGCCCACCCCATCAGCCACGCCCACGGCACCCACACCGACGCCGAAGCCCACCCCATCAGCCACGCCCACGGCACCCACACCGACGCCGAAGCCCACCCCATCAGCCACGCCCACGCCGACCCCCGCGAATCCCGCGCCCCCGGCAGCGCCGCCCGCCACGCTGCACCAGACCGTCCCCGCGGCCGGCAAGGTGCTGTACCTGACCTTCGACGACGGCCCCGACCCCGTCTTCACCCCGCAGGTGCTCTCGGTCCTGCGCGCGCACGACGCACAGGCAACCTTCTTCATGGTGGGGGAGGAGGCGGCGCGCCACCCGGGGCTGGTCGAGAAGGTGCGACGTGACGGTCACGCCGTGGGCAACCACACCTGGGACCACCCGTGGCTGACCACCCTGTCGGGGGATGCGGTCCAGCAGCAGCTGATCAGGACGCGTGAGGTGACCGGCCCGGGCCGCTGCCTGCGTGCCCCCTACGGCGCCAGCAACGCGGAGGTCCACGCCGCAGCCGGTGTGGCCGGTTACCGCCAGGTGTGGCACTGGAGCGTGGACACCCGGGACTGGACCGAGCCCGGAGTTCCCGCCATCACTGCCAGCATCCTGGAGGGCGCCAGCCCCGGGGCGGTGCAGCTCATGCACGACGGCGGCATCGACCGGTCACAGACGGTGGAGGCACTGGACCGGGCCCTGACCCGGTTGGCGGCCCAGGGGTGGTCCTTCGAGGCACTCCCCGGCTGCTGAGGGGCTCTCCCGGCACAGGCCGTGAGGAAACTGTGTGCCACCTGTGATGCGCCTGTTCTGGTGGCCGTGCTGGGGCTGCCCCTAGCATCGAGACGTCGGCAGGTACCGGGCCCGGGGAGCACGGGGCCCCTGCCGGCCACCGACTCGGAGGGGGTCGGTGTCGCTGAGGGGGGACCGGTGGTCCCCCGGGGGAGGAAACACCATGACCACGCACGCCACCACACGCACCACCACACGCACCACCACACGCACCACCACGCGCCGCCGTCCGCGCGGCCTGCGACGGGGGGTGGTCGCACTGGCCACCGCCACCCTCGTGGCGACGGGCGCCAGTGCCGTGCCTCACGAGGCTCACCCGGAGCTCGGGCCCGTCCTGCCGCAGCCGGTGACGCTCGCCGAGGCCGCCGTGATCGATGGCGCATCGCCCGCCCCCCGCGAGGCCACGGCGCCCGCCAGCCAGTCCCTCGACCTGTACGTCGCCACACGCAGCACCACCGTGCGGACCGGGCCCCGGTGGACCAACAGGGCGGTCCGCACCCTGTCACCCGGTGACGTGCTCGAGGCCTCCCACACCATGAACGGCTGGCTCCGCCTGAAGCCCGGGCAGTGGGCGCTGCTGGAGCACCTGCGACCGGTGAAGGCCCAGCAGACGCGCTACACGACCGGGGCCGTGAACGTCCGCTACGGGCCGTCCACGCGGAACAGCGTGGTGGACCGGGTACCGGCCGGCACCCGCCTGCGGGGACCGGTGGTCAACGGCTGGCAGCGCATCGGCAACCACCGGTGGGTCTCCACCTCCGTCACGTCCCCCACGCCCCCGGACCGCCCGGCGCAGCGCAAGAGCCGCGTGGACACCGACCGCAAGGTGGTCTACCTGACCTTCGACGACGGCCCCCACCCGACCTACACCCCGCAGATGCTGGAGGTGCTGCGCCGGCACGAGGCGCACGCGACCTTCTTCATGGTGGGCACCGAGGCCGCGCGTCGTCCGTCCCTGGTGAAGCAGGTGCGCAACGCCGGGCACGCCGTGGGCAACCACAGCTGGGACCACAAGGACCTCACCTCGTTGTCCTCGGCCCAGGTGCGCCAGCAGCTCGCCTCCACGCGGGAGGTGATCGGGAACGGTGAGTGCCTCCGCCCTCCCTATGGGGCGGTGAACGATGCGGTGCACGTGGCCGCGGGCAAGGTGGGTTACCGCTGGTCCTGGCTGTGGAGCGTGGACCCGGAGGACTGGAAGCGTCCCGGGGCCAGGGCCATCGCCGACTCGGTCGTGAAGGGTGCCCGCCCGGGCGCCGTGTACGTGATGCACGACGGTGGCGGCAACCGGTCGCAGACCGTGGAGGGCGTGGACCGGGCGCTGACGACGCTCGCGGCCAAGGGCTACACCTTCGAGGCGCTGCCCGGCTGCTGACCGCACGTCGGGCCTGACCCGCCGCCCTCGGGAGGGGGTCACCCCCACCCGAGGGCGCGCACGACCGCCACACTCGCGGCGCCGAGCACGACCACGAGCAGGAAGGGTGCCCGCATCCGCAGCGCGACGACGGCCACCACCAGTGCGGCGATGCGGGCGTCCACCGTGAGCTCCCGGCCGCTGGTGAAGGTGTTCATCACCGTCAACGCGGCCAGCAGGCCCACCGTGACCATGGCCGCCACGTGCAGGGCCGCGGGGCGTTCCAGCACGCTGCGGGGCAACAGGTAGCCGGCCAGCTTCAGGCCGAAGGCCAGGCCGCACGCCGCCAGCAGCCACCCCCACGAGACGGCGTCACCCGCATCGGCCACGGTCACGGGGGACAGGCTGGGGACCCGGAGTGCGTTCACGTCACCGCCCCCCGCAGGTCGGCAGGGCGGGCCAGCCACCCGGCGATCGCTGCCACCAGCGCCGCGCCGAGGATGGGCAGGCCGGCGGGCACGGCGGGCACCAGGGCCAGCGTGACCACGGCCGCGAGCACGGCGACGGCCACTGGTCGGCGGTCGCGGAGATGGGGCCACAGCAGTCCGGTGAAGGCCGCCACCGCCGCACCGTCCAACCCCAGGGCCCGCAGGTCGCCGATGCGGTCACCCGCCACCGCGCCCAGCGCACTGAAGGCCACCCAGAACAGGTAGACGCCCCAGCCGGCGGCCCAGAATCCCCGGCGTCGCTCGTCGGGGGACTCCTGGCCCACCGCGACGGCCGTCGACTCGTCGATGGTGAGCTGCGCCATCGTGGCCCGCTCCGTGAGGGAGCGCGGGGGCACCAGGGTGCTCAGGCGCATGGCGTAGACGGTGTTGCGGACACCCAGCAGCGTGGCTGCGCCGGTGGCCGCAGCCCCGCTGCCTCCGGCGCCCACGACGCCGATCCAGGCGAACTGGGACCCGCCGGTGAACATCAGTGCCGAGAGGGCGATGGCCTGCAGGGCGCTCAGCCCGGAGGCCACCGCCAGGGCGCCGAAGGAGATGCCGTACAGACCGGTGGCGAAACCGACGGACCACCCGGCCCGCTCGGCGGGGGTCACAGCCCGGACGGGATGTCGTCGCCCTCTCGCAGGGCCTCGAAGAGGGCGCCGGACCGCTCCTCGTCCCACTTCACGGCCCAGCCGTGCTCGGTGCGCAGGGTGGAGTCGCTGACCGGGACGGTCACCTGGTTGTCGCCGCCGCTGGCCCGGCGCACGGCGTTCAGCGCCATGCCGATCTCCAGCATCGAGTCGTGCTCGTCCACGGTCAGGGCGGGGGCCACGGCGGTCCCCACGTCGTGCAGCTCCCAGGGCAGGAGCAGCGTGGAGGGCGTCATGGCCTGCTTGCTGATGGCGTTGAGGAACTGCCGCTGGCGCTCCACCCGGCCGAGGTCGCCCCGCGGGTCGAAGTAGCGGGCGCGGACGAAGCCCAGCGCCGTCACGCCGTCCATGGTCTGGCACCCGGCCCGGATGTCGAGATGGGCCCTGGGGTCGACGATGTCGGTCTTGGGGCAGATCTCCACCCCGCCCAGGCTGTCGACGACGTCGGCGAAGCCGCTGAAGCCGATCTCGGCGTACCCGTCGATCCTCAGCCCGGTGTTCTGCTCCACGGTGTCGATGAGGAGCGGCGCGCCGCCCACGTTGTAGCTCGCGTTGATCTTGTTCTCGCCCATGCCCCGGATGGGCACGTAGGAGTCGCGGGGGATCGAGACCAGGGTGGGCGTGCCGAAGGTGGGCACGTGGACCAGCATGATGGTGTCCGTGCGCCGGCCCTCCGTGCGGCCGGTGCCGAGCCGCTTGCGCTGCTCGGGGGTGAGGGTCTCGCGCGCGTCGGAACCCACCAGCAGGTAGTTGCGCCCGGCGGTGTCGCCCGGGCGGCCCTCCCAGGTGGGCATCGCGTCGGTGCGGCCCACGGAGCGCCAGGAGTCGAAGATGGCTGCGCCCGTGGCAAGGAGCCAAACGGCCAGCAGCACCACCAGGCCGGTGAGGATCTTGCGCACGGGGCCACGACGCCTGCGGCGACGACCTGACCGCGGACGGCCGTCCGGGGTCACCTCGGGCGGGCCCCCGTCCCGGGGTGCGTCACGGGGGTCGCGAGGGTGGTCGTACCGGGCGTCGTACCCGCCGCGGTGGTCGTAGCGGCTGCCGTACCGATCGTCGTACCCGCTGTGGTGGGCGTCGCGGGGCCCGGGGTCGGCCTGTCGCTCGTCGCGCAGCCCGCGCGGCGCAGGGTCGGGCGGCACGGCGCGGGAGGTCACGCGTCGCCGCCCCCTGTCGTCACGGTCCCGCCTCGATCCACCCGCCTCAGGGTGTCGGCGCCGCAGCTCGTCGTCACGGTCGGTCACGATGGCGAGCGTATGCCACCTCGCTGGGAAGCGGGGGACGGGCGCGTGGGCAGCGCGGCGTGTGTGCGCGAGTTGTGAGCAGGGGGCACCGCACAATGGGCCCATGACAGCCATCAGCGTGATCATGCCCGTCCTGAACGAGGAGGCGGATCTCGCGGACTCCGTGGCGGCGGTGCTCGCACAGGACGCCCCCGGGGAGCTGGAGCTGGTGCTGGCCTGTGGACCCTCGACCGACCGCACCTGGGAGGTGGCCACGGGTCTGGCCGCGCGGGACCCGCGCGTCACCGTCATCGAGAACCCGAGCGGGCGCACCCCCGACGGGCTGAACGCGGCCCTGCGGGTGGCCCGGCACCCGGTGGTGGTGCGCGTGGATGCCCACGGTGAGCTCTCCCCGGGGTACCTGCGCACGGCCGTGGAGGTGCTGGAGCGCACCGGTGCGGCCAACGTGGGTGGGGTCATGCACGCCGTGGGGCGCACGGACTTCGAGCGCGCCGTGGCCGTGGCCATGGGCTCGCCGCTGGGGGTGGGCGGTGCCCGGTTCCACACCGGGGGTGAGGAGGGGGAGTCCGACACCGTCTACCTCGGGTCGTTCCGGAGGGAGTGGCTGGACCGCGTGGGCGGCTACGACCCCCGCTTCGACCGCGCGCAGGACTGGGAGATGAACTGGCGCATCCGCCAGGCCGGGGGAGTCGTCTGGTTCACGCCCGCGATGCGGGTGGACTACCGCCCGCGGCGCTCGCTGCGCGCACTGGCCCGCCAGTACCGGGACTACGGGCGCTGGCGCCGGGTCGTGGCCGCGACGCACGAGGGCTCCATCAACCTGCGCTACCTCGCCCCGCCCACAGCCCTGGTGGCCTGCGCGGTGGGTGCTGTGGCCGGCCTGGCCTGGCGCCCGGCCTGGCTGCTGCCGGGGGGCTACCTGGCGGCGGTGACCGCGGGGGGCCTGTGGGAGGCACGCGAACAGGCACCCGCCGTCGCGCTGCGGGTGCCTGCCGTGGTGGCCACGATGCACATGGCCTGGGGGTGGGGCTTCCTCAGCAGCCCCGCCGCCCTGCGGCGGGAGATCTCCGGGCGCTGAGCCGCGGTGACCCCGCCGCGGGTCACGCCTGGTCGGAGACCTCGTCCTCGATGGAGGTGTCGCTGAGCTCCACACGGAAGTCCGGGCCGGTGGCCTCGCGGACCTGGTCCTCGGTCACACCCTCCGCCAGCTCGCGCAGCACCAGGCCGTCCTCGGTGACGTCCATGACGCACAGGTCGGTGATGATGCGCTGCACCACCTGCTTGCCGGTGAGGGGCAGGGAGCACTCCTGGACGATCTTGTGGGAGCCGTCCTTGGCCACGTGCTCCATGAGCACGATGACCTTCTGGGCACCGTGCACCAGGTCCATGGCGCCGCCCATGCCCTTGACCATCTTGCCGGGGATCATCCAGTTGGCGATGTCGCCGGCGGCCGAGACCTGCATGGCGCCCAGGATGGCCGCGTCGATCTTGCCCCCGCGGATCATGCCGAAGCTCAGGGACGAGTCGAAGAAGCTCGCGCCACGGCGCACCGTGACCGTCTCCTTGCCGGCGTTGATGAGGTCGGCGTCCAGCTCCTCCTCGGTGGGGTAGCGGCCCACCCCGAGGATGCCGTTCTCGGACTGGAGCACCAGTTCCACGTCGTCGTCCACGTAGTTCGGCACCAGGGTCGGCAGGCCGATGCCCAGGTTCACGTAGTCGCCGTCCTGCAGCTCCTGGGCTGCGCGGGCGGCCATCTGCTCACGGGTCAGCGCCATGTCAGGCCTCCTGCGTCTCGGTGAGGGTGCGCTTCTCGATGCGCTTGTCGGCGGCCTGCTCGGGGGTGAGCGCCAGCACGCGCTTGATGAAGACGCCCGGCAGGTCCACGTCCTGGGGGTCGATCTCCCCGGGCTCCACGAGCTCCTCGACCTCGGCCACGGCGATGCGGCCGGCCATGGCGGCCACCGGGTTGAAGTTGGCGGCGGTCTTGTTGAAGACCAGGTTTCCGTGGCGGTCACCCTTGGCGGCCCGCACCAGGGCGAAGTCGCAGGGGAGGGACTCCTCGAGCACGTACTCGTGGGTCTCGTCCAGCATCGTGAACTCGCGGGTCTCCTTGGCGGGGGACTCGGTGGTCACGTTGCCCTCGGAGTCGTACTTCCAGGGCATGCCGCCCTCGGCCACCCGGGTGCCCACCCCGGTGCGGGTCCAGAAGCCCGCCAGGCCGGTGCCGGCAGCGCGGAGCTTCTCGGCGAGGGTGCCCTGCGGGGTGAGCTCCACCTCGAGCTCGCCCTCCAGGTACTGGCGGGCGAACTCCTTGTTCTCCCCGACGTAGGAGGCCACCACGCGGCGCAGGCGCCCGGCGTCCAGCAGGACCCCCAGCCCCCAGCCGTCCACGCCACAGTTGTTGGAGATCACCTCGAGGTCGGTGGTCCCGGCGGCGTGCACCTCCTCGATGAGCACCTGCGGGATGCCGCACAGGCCGAAGCCTCCGACGGCAACGCGCATTCCGTTCTCGAGGCCCTCGATGGCCTCGCGGGCTGAAGCGACGACTTTGTCCATGCCCGCAACCCTACCGGGGGGTGACCGGCGTCACCCGGTCGGTGCGACCCCCGTGACGCCCTCGCTCACCATGCGGGACTCGGTGGGGTCCACCGGGCTGGTGCCCACCACGGTGACCACCGAACCGCCCGCCGACCAGGTGCCGACCACGGTGCGCAGGTGGGATGCGGGGTCGGTGGCCGCAACGAGCACCCGGCCCCCCTCGGAGGGAGGCACCACGTCGGCCATCGTCCAGCGCTCGCCCTCGCGGATGAGGGCGGGGTCGTCCTCGTCGATGTCGTGCCAGGGCGTGAATCCGTCGCCGAAGCTGGCCAGCTGGGCCGCCTCGTCGAACACGCCGCTGGGCAGGTCCTCGCCGTCCCACTCGCGGGCGAGGGCGCGCAGGGTGACCGCCACCACCTCGTCGGAGTCGTCCGCGAGGTCCGATGCGGGGGAGGTGGTCACCAGGACGTCGGCACCCTCGTGCGCGTCCAGGGCGACTGCGGCTCCCACCGCCCAGGTGGCCAGGGCCCAGTAGGCGGTGCGCCAGTGGCCGGTGGGCAGGTCGATCGCCACGATCGAGCCCGGCTCCACGTCGAACTCCTCCTGGAGCACGTTGGCCGCCTTGGAGATCCAGTTGACGAGCACGGCGCCTGAGAGCTCGATGCGCTCGGCCCGCTCGTCGTCGAAGCAGGTGAGTCGGGGGGACTGCGGGTGGTGGGTGGTCAACTGCTCCAGCACCGTTGCCGGTGTGGTCATCTACAGGGCCTTCCCGCGCTCGGGGCGCGTGCGTGAGGGGGTGCGCCGTCGGGCGCGGTGTGCGGCCGGTGGGCCGTGCGTGCATCGTACGGCCCGGGCGGCACACTGGACACATGACCTCGTCCGCCGCACCGACCGTGCTCGAGGGCACGCGGATCTGGCGCGCGGACTGGTCGGTGGACCTGCAGGCCACCCTCGGCAGCCTGCGTCGGGGGGCGGGGGACCTCACCACGATGCTGCCCGGCGCCGGCCAGTTCGTGCTGGCGGCCAACACGCCGGCCGGGCCGGGCACCCTCCACCTGGGCACCTCCCCGTCCGCGCCGCGGGAGGTCCACGCCCGCGCCTGGGGGTCCGCGGGGGCCGTGGAGTGGCTGCTCGACGGGGTGCCGGAGCTCCTGGGAGCGCGCGACCGCCCGCAGGACTTCCGCCCCGTGCACGTGCCCCTGGTCCGGGCCCACGCGCACTGGTCCCCGAGGGTGCGGGTGATGCGCAGCCGCAGGGTCTGGGACGCCCTCCTGCCTGCCGTCATCGAGCAGAAGGTCACCGGGCAGGAGGCCTTCGCGGGCTACCGCTCCCTGGTGGCGGCGGCGGGGCAGCCGGCCCCGGGGCCCGCCGGCGACCGGGGGCTGCGCGTACCGCCCGACCCGACGGCCGTGCTGCGGGTGCCCTCCTGGGTGTGGATCACCGCCGGCATCGATGCCGCCCGCTCCGGGGCGGTCCTCCACGCTGCCCGGTCGGCCACCGCACTGGAGCGCCTGGCCGAGCTCACCGCATCGATGGACACGGTCTGTCTGGAGCGTGCCCACCGGATGGTGCGCACCGTGCCCGGGCTCGGGGTCTGGACCGCCGCCGAGGTGGCCCAGCGTGCGCTGGGGGATGCCGATGCGGTGAGCTGGCGCGACTACCACGTGGCCGGTCGCATCACCCGGGCACTGACGGGTGTGGCTGGTGACGATCGCGATCTCGCGCGGGCGCTGGCACCCTACGCCGGGCACCGCTACCGGGTGCAGCTGCTCCTGAGCCGCGGGGGTACGGGTGCCGGGAGTGGTGCCGAACGGCGCGGGCCCCGGATGGCCCCCCGAACGCACCTGCCCGTCGCACGAGGGCGCCATACACCATCGGAGCGCGAAGGGCGGGCTTGACGCGCGGGAGTTGCACCGGTGTAATTCGTTCGTCGGGTCGTCTCCCACCCAGGGTGGACGGCCACCCGCCCGGACCGACCGGACGGGACACCCACCACGCGACACACCACGTGCTGACGGGCCCCAGGGTCGAGGAGGAAACCGTGCACGAACTTCAGATCGTCGGACATCCCGAGCAGGCCGTGCCCAGTTGGCAGGAGCGCGCCCTGTGCGCCCAGACCGACCCGGAGGCCTTCTTCCCCGAGAAGGGTGGCTCCACGCGCGAGGCCAAGCGCGTCTGCACCGGGTGCGACGTGCGCTCCGAGTGCCTGGACTACGCCCTGGAGAACGACGAGCGCTTCGGCATCTGGGGCGGCCTCTCCGAGCGGGAGCGCCGCAAGCTCAAGCGACGCGCCGTCTTCACTGCCTGACGCACCGCGTCAGTCGCCCTCCTGGAGGGCATCGGGGTCGAGCCCCAGCGCCTGCGCCAGCAGGTCGGCGACGACCGTCTCCACGAGGAGCTCGACCTCCGCCGCCCCCACCGCCTGCCCGTCGAGGGCGAGGCGGTGGAGCACCACCTGCCACCGACCGTCCTGCTGGAGCACCCGGCCCTGACGAGCGGTCGCCTCCGTTCCGGCATCCGGGGCCACCAGCACGGTGAGCTCCCACTGGTCCTCCCCGAGACCCGCTCGGCGCGCCACCCGGCCCGTGGCAGTACGGGCCACCTCCTCGAACGCTGCCTGTCTCGACCGCCGTCCCGGGACGGCGGCGAGGCTGATGGGGCCGCGCAGCTCCCGCCCACGGCGCAGCATCCGCCGCCGCGTGCGGTTCCCGGCGCGGGAGGACGAGCGCTCCATGGCCACGAGCGTAGTCTGCGCCCTGTGCCGACCCACGAATCCAGCCCACGTCTCTGCAGCAAGGTGGGGTGCTCCCAGCCGGCCGCCTCGACCCTCACCTACGTCTACGGCGAGCAGACCGTGGTGGTGGGGCCCCTGGCCACCGAGTCCGAGCCCCACGTCTACGACCTCTGTGCCGACCACACCTCGCGCCTGACCGCGCCGCGGGGTTGGCAGGTGATGCGCCTGTCGATCGATCTCGACGACCCCACCGGCTCGGTGGCCGACATCGCCGCGCTGGCCGATGCGGTGCGTGACCAGAAGGCAGGGCGCGCCCCGGAGCCGGAGCAGTCCGGAACCCTCCCTCGCCCGCCACGGCTCCGTCTGGTGTCGGGAGACGACGACCGCTGAGCGCGCACTAGCCTGTGCGTCCATGAGCACCCAGCCGACACAGCCCCCGCTGGCCGAGTTCGTCAAGGCCTACGACGTCCGAGGCCTGGTCCCGGACCAGCTGAACCCCCGCGTGGCGCGGGCGCTGGGGGAGGCCTTCGCCCAGACCGTGGTGCTGCCGGAGGGCATCGACGGCGTGGCGATCGGCCACGACATGCGCCCCAGCAGCCCGGAGCTCTCCGAGGCCTTCGCAGCCGGGCTCGCGCTGCACGGGGTGGACGTCACCCACATCGGCCTGTGCTCCACCGACGGCCTCTACTTCGCCGCCGGGCACCTGGACCTCGCGGGCGCCATGTTCACGGCCTCGCACAACCCCGCCCAGTACAACGGCATCAAGCTGTGCCGGCCCGGCGCCCGCCCGGTCGGTCAGGACAGTGGCCTGGCCGAGGTGCGTGACCTGGCCCAGTGGGTGCTCGACCGGGGCGACGTCCACGAGCGCCCCGCCGCGGCCTCGCAGGGCACGGTGGAGCACCGCGACCTGACCGGTGCCTACGCCGAGCACCTGCGCTCCCTGGTGGATCTCACCGGTGCCCGTCCGCTCCACGTCGTGGTCGACGCGGGCAACGGCATGGCCGGCCACACGGTCCCGGTGGTCCTGGGCCAGGGGGACGACACGGTGGTGGACTCGCTGCGCGTGGAGCCGCTCTACTTCGAGCTGGACGGCAGCTTCCCCAACCACGAGGCCAACCCGCTGGAGCCGGAGAACCTGCGCGACCTGCAGGCCGCCGTCCGCGAGCACGGCGCCGACATCGGCCTGGCCTTCGACGGCGACGCCGACCGCTGCTTCGTGGTGGACGAGCGTGGCGAGCCGGTGACGCCCAGCGCCATCACCGCCCTGGTGGCGCAGCGCGAGATCGACCGGGCCGTGGCCCAGGGCACCCCGGCCGCCGAGGTGGCCGTGGTGCACAACGCGATCGCCTCGCAGGTGGTCCCCGAGGTCATCGAGGCTGCTGGTGCGCGGCCGGTGCGCACCCGGGTGGGGCACTCCTTCATCAAGGACGAGATGGCCGCCCACGACGCCGTCTTCGGTGGAGAGCACTCCGCGCACTACTACTTCAAGGACTTCTGGTTCGCCGACACCGGCATGCTCGCGGCCCTGCACGTGCTGGCCGCGCTGGGTGAGCACTCCGGCACCCTCTCGGAGCTCATGGCGCCGTACGAGAAGTACCCGGCCAGCGGTGAGATCAACTCCCGGGTGGAGGACGCCGCATCGGCCACCGACCGCGTCGCCGCCTGGGGTGAGGGACAGGGCGCTGCGCCGGACCGCCTGGACGGCCTCACGCTCACCGGCAGCACGCTCGAGGGCGAGCCGGTGGGCTACTGGCGCGCCAACCTGCGGGCCTCCAACACCGAGCCGCTGCTGCGCCTCAACGTGGAGGCGGAGTCGGCCGAGCTCATGGAGCGCGTGCGGGACGCGGTGCTGGACCTCGTGCGGCAGGACGGCTGAGATGCCCTTCATCGAGGACGAGGTCCTGGACGACACAGACCACCTGGCCCGGTGCGACGCCGCCGGCACCCTGTGGGCGCTTGCCACGGCCGGGGCGCAGGTGCGGCAGGCGGTGACCCTGGCGGGGGAGGCCGGCATCGAGCGGCTCGCCGCCGCGCACCGTCCCCGCTCGGTGATCGTCGTGGCCGCCGGGGGCACCTCCCTGGTGGGCGATGTGGTGAACATGGTGGTGGAGCAGGGCTCACCCACGGCCGTGCACACGCTGAACACCGGGCCGCTGCCGGCCTGGGTGGGGCCGCTGGACCTGGTGGTCGCGGTCTCCCTCTCCGGGCAGGAGACCGCCGCGGTCACGCTGGCCCACGACGCCGCCCGCCGGGGCGCGGCGGTGCTCACCGTGGGAGCCGCCGACACCCCGCTGGCCGATGCGGCACAGCGCGCCCGCGGCGTGCACGTGCCCGTGGGGCAGGGGCCCGTCAGCTCGCGCACCGCGTTCTGGGGGCTGCTCGTGCCGGTGCTGCTGGGGCTGCGCGAGGTGGGCCTGCTGGAGGTGCCCGACGACCTGTGGGAGGGCATGGCCGCCACCCTGGACGCGGTGGCCGAGGAGTGCCGTCCCGACTCCGCCTCCTTCGTGAACCCCGCCAAGGTGGCCGCGCTGTCCCTGGCCGAGACCATCCCGATCGCCCTGGGTGACGGACCCGTGGCGGGTGTGGCGGCCCGGCGTGCGGCCAGCATGCTCAGCCGCACCTCCCGCATCCCCGCCACCGCCGGGGAGCTGCCGCACTCCGCCGGGGAGGTGGTGGCCTGCTTCGACGGTCCCTACGCCACCGGTGACGGGTGGAACGCCACCACCGACCGGGGCCAGGCGTCCGACGGGGGCCGCGACATCTTCGCCGACCCCTTCCTTGACGCCCCCGCCCAGACCCCGCTCGGCCTGTGGCTGCTGGGGCGCGGGGAGCTCGGCTCCATGGCCGGCCACGTCTCCTCGCTGGCCTCCGATGCCGGTGTGCGCGTCGTGGACTGCCTGGCCACGGGCGACCAGGCGCTGGTGGACCTCGCGCACCTGGTGGGGCGGGTCGACTTCACCGCCACCTACCTGGCCATCGGGCTGGGCCTGGACCCCTCGCGCTCGCCGCACCTGGCCGACCTGCGCGACCTCGCCTGACCGACCGCCTGCGCGGTGCACCGGTGTCGGGGGGTGCTCGGTGCCCTGCCTAGGCTGGGCGCATGAGCGCTGAGCACTACGACCTCGTCATCATCGGATCGGGCTCGGGCAACTCCGTGCCCCAGTCCGACCACGCCGACCTGCGCGTGGCCGTGGTGGAGGGGGGAGTCTTCGGGGGGACCTGCCTGAACAACGGGTGCATCCCCACCAAGATGTTCGTGTGGGCCGCCGGGATCGCCGACACGGTGCGTGACAGTGAGCGCTTCGGCATCGACGCCGAGCTGCGTCGGGTGCGTTGGCAGGACGTCCGTGACCGGGTGTTCGAGCGCATCGACCCGATCAGCATCGGCGGCGCGGAGTACCGGCGCGCCTCCGAGGGGACGGACCTCTACGAGGGGTGGGCGCGCTTCACCGGTGAGCGGGAGATCGAGGTGGACCTGGCTGAGGGGGGCACGGCCCACCTCACCGCCGACCAGGTGGTCATCGCGACCGGCTCCGCGCCGTTCGTGCCCCCCGCCCTGGAGCCGCTCATGGACTCGGTGGCCCACACCAACCGGAGCATCATGCGGCTGGAGGAGCTGCCCGAGCACCTCACGATCGTGGGGGGCGGTGTGGTAGCGGTGGAGTTCGCCCACATCTTCGGCTCCCTGGGCTCCCGGGTGACGCTGCTGGTGCGGGGCCAGCAGCTCCTCAAGGGACTCCCCGAGGAGCTCAACGAGCGGTTCGCCGAGATCGCCACCCGCACCTGGGACGTGCGCTTCGGCACCGAGGTGGCGTCTGCCCGTGAGCAGGACGGCGGAGCAGTCCTGGAGCTCGGCGACGGCACCACCCTGCGCACCGACTGCGTGCTGGTGGCCACCGGGCGACGCCCCAACACCCCGGCGCTGGGGCTCGACGCCGCGGGGGTCGAGACCGACGAGCACGGCTTCGTGGTGACCGACACCCACGGCCGCACGAGCGCCCCGGGTGTGTGGGCCCTGGGGGACGTCCGCGACCCGGTGATGCTCAAGCACGTGGCGAACGCCCAGGCCCGGGTGGTGTCCCACAACCTGACCCACCCGGACGACCTGCGGGAGTTCCCCACCGTGCCGGTGGTGGCCGGCGTGTTCTCGCACCCGGAGATCGGCGTGGTGGGCATGACGCCGCAGGAGGCGCGGGACGCGGGGCACCGTGTGGTGTGCCACGAGCAGGAGTACGCGAGCGTGGCGTACGGCTGGGCCATGGAGGACACCCAGGGACGCTGTGGGGTCGTGGCGGACGCCCAGACCGGCGCGGTCCTGGGCGGATGGGTGATGGGCCACCAGGCTGCCACCCTCGTCAACCTGCTGGGCGAGGCGGTCCTCAGCGGTGAGCACGCCCACGCCTGGGCCCGGGGTCGCTACTGGCCGCACCCGGCCCTCTCGGAGGTGGTGGAGAACGCTCTGTTGTCGTTGGAGCTCGACGCGCCGCAGGATCCCACCACCTGAGCGGAACAGGCGCCACGGGCGGCGGGGAACCTTTGCCAATTCGTTACCATGCGCCCATGGTTGCCGCACACCCGCAACGTGACAGCTCTGCCCTGGGCCATGTCCTCGTCGTCGACGACGACTCGGCGCTGGCGGAGATGCTGGGCATCGTCCTGACCAAGGAGGGGTGGCGGGTGAGCACCTGCGGCGACGGGGCCCGTGCCCTGTCCGCGTTCCGGGCGACCAACCCGGACCTGGTGCTGCTCGACGTGATGCTCCCGGGCAAGGACGGGATGTCGGTCTGCCGGGAGATCCGGTCGGAGTCCGGGGTGCCCATCATCATGCTGACGGCCCGCACCGACACCCACGACGTGGTGAGCGGCCTGGAGGCCGGCGCGGACGACTACGTGCAGAAGCCCTTCCGTCCGCAGGAGCTCCTGGCGCGGACCCGGGCCCGGATGCGCCGCTACACCCCGCCCCAGCAGGCCCAGCTCGCGGTGGGTGATCTCACCATCGACGTGGAGAGCCACATCGTGGAACGCGGGGGCAGGGTGATCCCGCTCACGCCCCTGGAGTTCGACCTCCTGGTGGCGCTTGCCCGCAAGCCGATGCAGGTGTTCAGCCGGGAGACGCTGCTGGAGCAGGTGTGGGGCTACCAGCACGCCGGTGACACGCGGCTGGTGAACGTGCACGTGCAGCGCCTGCGGGCCAAGATCGAGAGCGACCCGGAGAACCCCACCATCGTGCAGACGGTGCGGGGCGTGGGCTACCGCGCCGGCGCCCCCACGAGCAGCTGACGCAGGTGGCCTACAAGCCGTTCGCCGCGAGCCGGGCGGGTCTCGGCGCGCTCGCCCGTGGGTGGCGGACGTCGCTGCGGTTCCGCACCATCGTCGTCAGCCTGCTGCTGACCGCACTGCTGTCCATCGTGCTCGGCGCCACCCTGTACCAGACCATCGGGGAGCGGCTGCTGCGCAACCGGGTGGACACCGCGATGGCGGAGTCGGTCACGAGCGCGGCCGAGGCCCAGCGGCAGTTCGACTCGTTGGACCGCACGGACAACTCGACCCTGTACACCACGGCCACCGACGTGGTGCGGCTGAGCTCCAGCCCCGGCGACGACCGGTCCGTGCGGGCCGCGGTGGTCCGGGCACTGGGCAACGAGTCTGGCCTCTCTCCGGTGGAGCGCCCCGACGCGGAGGTCTCCGACGTGCCGGAGGCCCTGCGCGAGCGGCTCCGGGACGAGCCGGACCACGTCCACTCCATGGTCGCCCGGGCGACGGCGGGGGACGACCGCTCGGCCCCCACGGTGCTGGTCGCAGCCCGCCTCGACGTGCCCGGGGGAGGGCCGCACGACCTGATCCTGTTCCACTCCCTGGAGAACGAGGAGCGGACGCTGGACATCGTGCGCTCCTCGTTCGCGGTGGGGGGCCTGGGCCTCATCGGGATCGCCGGCCTGATCACCTTCGTGGTCACCCACATCGCCCTGGAGCCCCTGTCCCGGGTCACCCGGACGGCCGAGCACATCGCGACCGGGGAGCTGGACCGACGCACCCGGATGCGCGGACACGACGAGCTCGCCCGCCTCGGCAAGGCGGTGGACACCATGGCCGACGCCAACCAGCGACAGATCATCGAGCTCCGCGACCTCTCGCACCTCCAGCAGCGCTTCGTCAGCGACGTCAGCCACGAGCTGCGCACGCCGCTGACCACCATCCGCATGGCCAGCGAGGTGCTGCACACCGGACGTGACGAGCTGGACCCGGTGGGTTCACGCTCCGTGGAGCTCCTCCACGGGGAGGTGGAGCGGCTCGACCAGCTGCTCACCGACCTGCTCGAGATCTCGCGCCAGGACGCCGGTCAGGTGCAGTTGCAGCACCGCGCGGTGGACCTGGGGGAGCTGGCCGAGCGGGTGGTGCGCAACCACGGCCAGCTCTCGGCCAGCACCGGGGTGGAGCTGCGGGTGGAACGCCCCGAGGTGGCGGCGGCCGTCGTGGCCGAGGTCGACGAGCGCCGGATCGAACGGGTGGTCCGCAACCTGGTCGTCAACGCCATCGACCACGCCGAGGGGGAGCCGGTGGTGGTGCGGGTGGACGGCAACTACGCCGCGGTGGCCATCGCCGTCTCCGACAGTGGGGTGGGCATGGACGACACCCAGATGGAACGCGTCTTCGACCGCTTCTGGCGCGCCGACCCAGCCCGCAACCGCACCGCCGGCGGGTCGGGCCTGGGCCTCAGCATCTGCGCGGGCGACGCCCGCGAGCACCGGGGGTGGTTGCAGGTGTCCTCGCGCCCCGGCCACGGGGCCACCTTCCGGCTCACCGTGCCCCGCCGCGCCGGGGAGCAGGTGGGCGGGTCGCCCATCCCCCTGCGCGACCCGCACCCGAGCAACGACGCCTGTCGCCGTGAGATCGAGGAGCTTCCATGAGTCCACTGCGTCGTACCGGTCGCTCCCTGGCTGCGGCCCTCGCTGTCATCGTCGGGGTGACGGCCTGCTCGCCGATCCCGCAGGAGTCCGCGGTGGAGCGTGGTCCCGCGCTGAACGAGGCGCGGCGCCAGGAGATCAGTGTGGAGGTGGAGCCCCCCGCCCCTGACGCCACCTCCGAGGAGATCGTGGCGGGCTTCCTGCGCACCGGCCTGGACGCGGAGGACAACTTCCGGGCGGGGCGCGAGTACCTCACCCAGGGGGCCAGTGCCAGCTGGCAGCCGGACCAGCGGGTGCTGGTGCACGACGAGCGCGTCTCCCCGGGCATCACGGAGGTGGCCGGCAACCAGGTGCGGGTCAACCTCAGCGTGGTGGGCACGGTCGACGCCTCCGGGGTGCTCACCGAGGCCGCCCCTGACACCCGGGAGGACCTCACCTTCGAGGTGGAGCAGGTGGACGGCCAGTGGCGCATCAGCGGCCTGCCCCACGACATCGGCGTCTTCCTCACGCAGGCCGACTTCCAGCGCATCTACCGCCCGGTGGACATCCACTGGGGCTCCCCGGTGTCCGAGGAGCTGGTGCCGCAGGCCCGCTGGCTGCGGGACGGGGAGGGCCTGACCAGCGCCCTGGGCCGCACGCAGGTGGAGCAGGTGCCGGAGTACCTGGAGGGGGCCATGCACACCGGCATGCCCTCGGGGACCCGGCTGGAGGCCGCGGCCGTGCCGGTGGTGGAGGGGGTGGCCTCCATCCGCCTCTCGGAGGCCATGAACGAGGCCGATGGGGACCGCCGGAACCTCGCCTGGGCCCAGTTCGCGGCCACGATGCGGCAGCTCACCGGCGTGGAGGCGGTCTCCCTGCAGGCCGGTGGCCGGCCCCTCAACGCCGCGAGCTCGGCCGTGGGGGAGCGGCTGGCCTACCCGCAGGGGGCGGGCTACTCGGTGGTCTCGGTCGACGTTCCGCTCGTGCTGCTGCACCAGCGGCAGAACCTGGTGGCCGCCGACCCCCGCGATGCGGAGTTGTCCCCGGCGCCCCAGCCGCCCGCGCTGGACGTGCCGCCCCTGCCGGCCAGCTGGGAGCGGATGGCGGTCTCCACCGACTTCCGCACCGTGGGTGCGGTGGACGGCCGGCAGCTGGGGGTGTGGCGCGACGGGCGGGGCACCACCCACACGGTCGAGGGACGGCTGTCCGTGCCCAGCATCGACCCCCTGGGTTTCCTGTGGACCACGCAGCGGACCGACGAGGGCTCGGAGGTGCTGGTGCTCGACGCGACGGGTTCGCCCACGGAGTCGCAGGGCGCCACGGGGCCGGAGGCGTTGGAGGTCCCCTGGCTGGAGAACCGGTCCATCACCCAGGTGCGCATGTCCCCGGACGGGGCGCGCGCCCTGGTGGTGCTGCGCGAGGCGGGGCGAGACCAGGTGGCCATCACGGGCGTGGTGCGGGGAGCGGACGGGGAGCCGACCTCGTTGGCCGAGCCCCGCGCGGTGGTCCCCGCGGCCACCGCGGTGCGTGATCTCGCGTGGATCGACGAGCGCTCGGTGGCCGTGCTCGGTGAGCCCGCGGAGGACGGTGAGCAGCAGGTGTGGCGGGCCGACGTCGGCGGGTGGACCGAGGCCCAGGGGCGCGTGGACAACGCCGTGGCCATCGCCGGGTACCCCGACGAGCGGGAGGACGGCATCCTCATCACGACCGATGGGGGGCGCGTGCTCACCAAGGCGGGCGCCACCTGGTTCGTGGCCTCCGCTGCCAGCGACGTGATCGTGCCCGGCCGCTGAGCCGCGGGCGCCCGTCCACAGGGTGGCGACGGGGCTCCGGCGCCGTGGGCTCGGACGGTGCTGGGGTGGGTCCGTGAGTGTCTGGGCGGCGGTGGGCGACCTGGCGCTGCCCCGTGCCTGCGCCGGCTGCGGGGAGCCTGCCGTGCGCTGGTGCACTGCCTGTCTGGAGGGGCTGGTGGGGGAGCTGGGGTCGGGGCTCGTGTGCGGCCGGCTGGGTGGGTTGCCGGTGTGGGCGGCGGGTGACTACGCAGGCCGGCTCCGGGCGGCGGTGGCGGCCTACAAGGACGGGGAGCGGCGTGACCTGCGGCCGCTGCTGTCACGGGTGCTGCTGCCCGCGCTGGGGCGGGCGCTCGCCGCACCGGAGGTCGCGGGGTCCGTGGAGGGGGGCCCCGCATCGGAACGACCCGGGTGGCCGGCACCCGGGCGTGTCCCCCGGGTGGCGGTGGTGCCCGCGCCGTCCCGTGGGCCCACCCTGCGCAGCCGGGGTGACGACCCCGTGGCCGACCTCGCGCGGGCGGCGGTCGCCCGCTGGCACCAGGAGCAGCCCGGGGTGCTGGATGCGCGGGGCGGTGCGGACGTCGGAGTGGTGCGGGCTCTGCGGACCGTGGGCCGGGTGCAGGACCAGTCCCGGCTCACCCGGGCCGGGCGGCGGCGGAACCTCAGCGGCCACGTGGCCGTGCGCCGGGGTGCCTTCGCCTCGGAGCGGCCGGGCGCGGTGGTGCTTGTCGACGACGTCATCACCACCGGGGCCACGATCATGGCCTGCCGGGACGCCCTGCGCCGCGAAGGCCTTCCGCTGGTCGCCGTGGTCGCCTGCGCACGCGTCCCCTGAGGGGGCTGCCGCGCTCTCTGGACGCCGCCTGTGAGTCCTGGCGCAACCCTTGTCCGCGGCATCGGGAGGTCGTAGTGTTCCGTCATGGAGCCCCACGACGAAGGGGGTGGTCGTCTGACCCACCGGTAGCAGGTGCAGCAACCACCGCGTTTCGGCCGCGCGACAGCGGCCACACCTTCAGGAGGACTCATGCAGATCACCGTCACCGGACGCCGGGCCCAGGTCACCGACCGCTTCCGCCGCCACCTCGACGAGAAGCTCGAACGGCTGGCCGACATCGCCCCCGATGTCTCCCGCTGTGAGGTCCTGTGGACCCACGAGCCCAACCCGCGTCGCGCCGACGCCGCCGAGCGCATCGAGATCACCTGTCACGACAAGCGCACCGTGGTGCGCGCCGAGGCCTCCGCGGAGCGCGAGTACGAGGCCCTCGATGCGGTGATGGCCAAGGTGACCGAGCGCCTCCGCCGCCTCCACGACCGTCGCAAGGTGCACAAGGGCCGTCCGAAGGGGTCCTCGGTGGCCGAGGCGACCGCCAGCCTCGAGCCCGTGGCCAACGGCGAGTCGATCGTCGAGGAGGCCAAGCGTCACCAGCGCGAGCAGGAGCTGATCGAGGCGGGCGTGGACATCTCCATGCTGCCGAGCGACCCGGTGGTGGCCGGGCTGGGCGGGGACGCCAACTGCCCCATCACCGTCCGTACCAAGGTGCACCAGGCCGAGCCGATGAGCCTGGACCAGGCGCTCGCGCGGATGGAGCTGGTGGGCCACGACTTCTACCTCTACGTCGACTCCGAGACCGGTCGCCCGAGCGTCGTCTACCGCCGTCACGGATGGAGCTACGGCGTGATCCACCTCGACCAGGCGGAGCAGGCCGCGCCGGAGAACGTCGCGCCGGAGAACGCCGCGCCGGAGCAGGCGACCTCGCAGGCCGCTGAGCAGGGGAGCGCCCAGCAGAGCAGCGCTGCCTGAGCCTCGAGGAGGTGCCGTGGGCGGGCACCCGGTCTACGGTGACCGGGTGCCCGCCCCTGTGTCCGATGCCGCCCCCCACCCGTCGCGCCCGTCCCACCCGCCGCGTCTGACCCTGCGGGCGGCCCGCCGCATCGCCCTGCTCTCCCAGGGCTTCGGCAGGCGCCGCCCCGCCGTGGTCGGCCAGTCCCAGCTGCTGGCGGCGGCGCGGCGGATGGGCATCGTGCAGATCGACTCGGTGAACGTGCTCACGCGCAGTCAGTACCTCCCTCTCATGGCGCGGCTCGGTCCCTACGACCGGGCGTTGCTGGACGGCCTGCGGGACGGGCTCGGCCCCTCCGGGCGCCGGACCCGCCACCGGCTGGTGGAGTACTGGGCCCATGAGGCCTCCCTGGTGCCGGTGGAGGACTGGCCCCTCTACGGCTTTCGCATGGTGCGCGCGGAGGAGGACGCCTGGCGTGGCATGCGCGGCGTGGCCGCCCAGCACCCGGAGCTGGTGGAGCAGGTGCACCGGACCGTCCTCGAGCACGGTCCGGTCACCGCCGGCCAGGTGGAGGCGCTGCTGGACCACACCGAGGAGGTGGGCAGCGAGCACTGGGGGTGGAACTGGTCACTGGTGAAGGCTGCCTGCGAGCACCTGTTCTGGGCGGGGCGCGTGACCTCCGCGGGGCGCACGCCATCCTTCGAGCGACGCTTCGCCGCCCCGGAGCGGGTGCTTCCCGATGAGGTGACCGCCGCCGGGCCGCACGGGGCCGCCCCGCTGCCGGAGGAGGAGGCGTTCACGCAGCTGATCTCCCTCGCGGCGCGCGCCCACGGCATCGGCACCCTGCGCTGCCTGCGCGACTACGCACGGCTCTCGGTGGCGCAGGCACAGCCCGCCGTCGACCGGCTGCTGGCCAGCGGTGAGCTGCAGGAGGTGGAGGTGCCCGGCTGGTCGCGTCCCGGGGCACCGGTCTACCTGCACCGCGACGCACCCCGGCCCCGCCCGGTGAACGCCTGCGCACTGCTCAGCCCCTTCGACCCCGTGGTGTGGCAGCGGGAGCGGGCCGAGGCGCTGTGGGGCTTCCGCTACCGCATCGAGATCTACACCCCGGCCGAGAAGCGGGTGCACGGCTACTACGTGCTGCCCTTCCTGTTCGGTGACGACGTGGTGGCGCGGGTGGACCTCAAGGCCGACCGGGCCGCCGGGGTGCTGCGGGCGCTCGCCGTGCACACCGAGCCGGGCTGCCCGCCGGAGGCACTGCCCGCCCTGGACGGCGCGCTGGAGGAGATGGCCGGGTGGCTGGGCCTGGAGCGGGTGGACGCCGCCGACCCGGTGGAGTCACCGGCCGGCTGAGCCCGCCAGCCGGCTGAGCCCGCCAGCGCCTCAGTCCTCCTGCTCGCCGGGCAGCAGGTCGTACCAGTGCAGGTCGGCGTGCGAGCCGTCGCCCAGGTCCTCGCCCTGTCGCATCGCGCCGACCGGGCGGAACCCGACCGTCTCGATGGCGCGACGCGAGCCCTCGTTGCCGGCCGCGTGGGCGATGGTGACGCGGTGCAGGCCCAGCCCGCCGCCGTCCTTCGGCTCCAGCGCGTGGCGCACCACCCGGCGCAGGGCCGCGGTCACGATGCCGCGACGGCGTGCCTCGGGATGCACCCAGTAACCGATCATGTTCCGGTCGCCGATGCCCTGCACGTCGATCATCCCGAGCACCATCCCGCCCCGGTCGCGGATGGCCCAGCCCACCCAGGTGCCCGTAGCGGCCCCGGCGGCCAGCCCCAGGGCGTAGCCGCGGGCGTCCTGGACGGAGTAGTCGGGGCGGATCCGGCCCGTCCCGCCCAGCCAGTGCACGGACTGCGGGTCGCGGCAGGCCTCCACCACGCGCGCGAGGTCCTGCTCGGAGGTGGTGAGCGCGGAGAGGGTCAGCTCCTCCCCGGCCGCGGTGGTGTCCTCGAGCCGGTCGGGGGCCACGCCCTTCTCCCGGGCCTTCCGGGCGGTCTCGACTCGGTCGGTGCCGGCCAGCCAGTGCCAGTGGGTGATGGCGTACCGCTCGCCACCGGGGTCGGCCGCGTCCACCGGGTGGGCGGCGGGCTCGGTGCCCCACTGGGTGAACCCGGCGCGGCGCAGCACTGCCTGCGAGGCCAGGTTGTGCTCGTGGGTGGTCGCGAGCACGCGGTGGCGCCCCAGACCTCCTTCGGCCACGGGGCAGGTGACGAAGGGCAGGACCAGGTCCAGGGCGCGGCCGACCATGCCCTGCCCCCGGTGGGCGGGATCCACCCAGTAGGCCACCTCGGCGGTGTCGGGGAAGTGCCGGTCCGCCAGACCCAGCAGGTTCACCGCACCCAGCAGCTGTCCGGCGGTGTCCGTGCCCTCGGCGCCCACGACCGCCCAGGTGAGGTCGGTTCCCTGCACGCGCTGCTCCCAACGCCGGGCCACGTACGCCCGGGCGGCGTCCTCGTCGCCGGGGGCGGCCATGAACTCCCAGTGCTCCGCGCCCCGCCCCACCGCGGCCAGGGCGGGGACGTCGTCGTCCGAGAAGGGCCGCAGCACCAGCCCGTCGCCCTCCAACACCGGATGCGGGAGCGTGCCCTCGTCCCGGGCGCGGGCGACCGGGGCCGGGCGCGGCGTGGGAGCCGTGCACTGCGGGGTGGTCGCGGGCACGGTGTCCGCCCGCAGGAGCTCGAAGGTGTACCCGTCGTCGAGCTCCTCCCGGGAGCCCGAGGCGGCCCGCTCGGTGCCCACGTGCCGGAAACCCGAACGCAGCAGCGCGCCGGCGGAGCCGCGGTTGGCAGCCTCGCACCCGGCTGAGAGGCGCACGAGGTCCAGGCCTCCCTCATCGGCGGGGGTGAAGGCGTGGTCGGCCAGCAGCGCCAGGGCCGCCTGCAGCACCCCGGTGCCGCGGGCCTGCGGGTGCAGCCAGTAGGAGAGTTCCGCCGCATCGGGGTAGAAGGGGTGGCCCAGGCGCCCCAGCTGCACGCCGCCCAGCGCCTCGTCGGTGGCCGGGTCGACCACGGCCCAGGAGACGATCTCCCCGGTGGCCATGCGCGTGCGCTGCGTGGTGAGCCAGGTGCCGAATCCGGCCTCGTCGGCGGGCGGGAGAACCCCATCCATGAAGCGCTGCCCCAGCGCGTCAGGCTCGGCGGTGGGCCGGTCGTCCTCGGTCCAGGCGCGCAGGCGCACCGCCGGCGCCGCGCGGCCGGCCCCGCCGGTGCCCGCGGGGGCCTCGAGGGTGGCGGGCACGTGCCAGGCGTGCGCGGGCTCGATGGGGCTGTCGGCCTCCCAGGTGCCCAGCCAACCGTCGAAGGTCGCGCGCTCCTGCGGCATCAGCCCGCGGATGCCGGTGGAGAAGCGGAAGCCCAGCCGCCACCCCGTGCGGCGGGAGGCCCAGTTGCCCACGGCCGTCCTCCAGTGCAGCACGTCGAGCCCGCCGTCGCTGGTGGCCCACTCCATGGCCAGCCGCCCGGCGGCCACCATCAGGCCGCGCCCGCGGAAGTCCGGGTGCAGCACCAGGCCCAGCTCGCCCACCCCACCGCCGATGGGGCGCACCTCCACCTGCCCGGCGAAGGCCCACGCGCCGTCCTCGTCGCGTGCGTCGAGGGCCCATCCCATCACGCCCGAGGGGTCGCCGGCGGCGCGCTTCTCCCACTCGGTGCGCATGTGGTCCACCCACCACTGCGCCTCCCCGGTCCCGTACGGCTGGGGCACGGTCGTCCAGTGGACGCTGGCGGGGTCGTTGCTCGTGGCCACGATGCCGGGCACGTCCGCCTCGGTGTGCAGGCGGAGACGCACCCCCTCGCCCCCGAGCGTGGGGCAGGCGGTGTCGGCGGGGGACGCCTCGGAGGGCCGGGGCGTGCTGGTGTGCTGGTCCTGCGACATGGCCCCCATCCAACACGGCGTGCTGCGGTGGTTGCATCCCGGTTCCTGCCCTCGGCGGCCGGCGGGTCACGATCCGGCCACGGTCGCCCGGCCCGGCCGGTGCGTGACCGTCAGCCCGAAGGCGGTCAACTAGGCTGTCCCAGCCGCCGGGCGGAGTGGACGCCGCAGCGGCACCGGAACAGACCGAGGAGACCATCCGTGCCCAAGATCATCGACCGAGTCCTGCGCGCCGGCGAGGGCCGCGTGCTGAAGCGGTTGCAGGGGATCGCCGACGCGGTCAACGCGCAGGAGGCGGGCGTCCAGGGGCTCACCGACGCCGAGCTGCGTGAGCAGACCGACCGGTTCCAGCAGCGCCTTGCCGATGGCCAGTCCCTCGACGACCTGCTGCCCGAGGCCTTCGCGACGGTCCGGGAGGCCGCCGTGCGCACCCTCGGCAAGCGCCACTTCGACGTGCAGGTCATGGGTGGGGCGGCTCTGCACCACGGGTCGGTGGCCGAGATGAAGACCGGTGAGGGAAAGACGCTGGTGGCCACCCTGCCCAGCTATCTCAACGCGCTCACCGGCAAGGGCGTCCACGTCGTCACCGTCAACGACTACCTGGCCGAGTACCAGGCCGAGCTCATGGGGCGCGTCCACCGCTTCCTGGGCCTGGAGACCGGCGTGATCCTGTCCAGGCTGACCCCGGCCCAGCGCCGCGAGGAGTACCGCAAGGACATCACCTACGGCACCAACAACGAGTTCGGCTTCGACTACCTGCGCGACAACATGGCCTGGTCCACGAGTGACCTGGTGCAGCGCGAGCACCACTTCGCCATCGTCGACGAGGTGGACTCCATCCTCATCGATGAGGCCCGCACCCCGCTGATCATCTCCGGCCCGGGCGACCAGGCGACCAGCTGGTACACGACCTTCTCCACCCTGGCCGGGATGCTGGAGAAGGGCACCGCGGCCGACAAGCTCAAGGGCATCGAGGCCACCGGTGACTACGAGGTGGACATCAAGAAGCGCACCGTGGGTGTGCTGGAGTCCGGCATCGAGAAGGTGGAGGACTACCTGGGGGTCCACAACCTCTACGAGGCGCGCAACACCCCGCTGATCGGCTACCTGAACAACGCCATCAAGGCCAAGGAGCTGTTCGTCAAGGACAAGGACTACGTGGTCATGGACGGTGAGGTCCACATCGTGGACGAGCACACCGGCCGTCTGCTCAAGGGCCGTCGCTACAACGACGGCATCCACCAGGCCATCGAGGCCAAGGAGAAGGTGGAGATCAAGCAGGAGAACCAGACCCTGGCGACGGTCACCCTGCAGAACTACTTCCGCATGTACGACAAGCTGGCCGGCATGACCGGTACCGCCCAGACCGAGGCGGCCGAGCTGCACTCGATCTACAAGCTCGACGTGGTGCCGATCCCCACGAACCGCCCCATGCAGCGGCAGGACCAGTCGGACCTGGTGTTCGCCAACGCCAAGGGCAAGTTCGATGCGGTGGTCGAGGACATCGTGGAGCGGCACCGCGTGGGCCAGCCGGTGCTGGTGGGCACCACCAGCGTGAGCAAGTCGGAGTACCTCTCCGAGCAGCTCACGGCGCGGAACGTGAAGCACGAGGTGCTGAACGCCAAGTACCACGAGCAGGAGGCCGCGATCGTGGCCGAGGCGGGCCGGAAGGGCGCCGTCACGGTGGCCACCAACATGGCCGGACGAGGCACCGACATCATGCTGGGCGGCAGCCCGGAGTTCATGGCCGTGGCCTCGCTGAAGAAGCGCGGTCTGGACCCGGACGAGCAGCCGGAGGCGTACGAGGCCGCGTGGGACGAGGCGCTGGCGCGGGCCGAGAAGGCGGTCCAGCAGGAGCACGACGAGGTGCTGGAGCTCGGCGGCCTGTACGTGCTGGGCACCGAGCGTCACGACTCCCGCCGCATCGACAACCAGCTGCGAGGTCGTTCGGGGCGCCAGGGCGACCCGGGGGAGAGCCGTTTCTACCTGTCCCTCGAGGACGACCTGATGGTGCGCTTCAACTCGGGCCTGATGCAGCGCGCCATGGCGGGGGCGGACCCCAACACCCCGCTGGAGTTCGGCATGCTCACCAAGGCCATCGAGCGCGCGCAGTCGCAGGTGGAGAGCCAGAACTTCGAGTCGCGCAAGAACGTGCTCAAGTACGACGACGTGCTCAACCGACAGCGCGAGGTGATCTACGCCGAGCGCAAGCGGGTGCTGGAGGGGGCGGACCTGGAGACCCAGGTGCGTCACTTCATCAACGACGTGATCATCGACTACGTGCAGGCGGCCACCGTCACCGGCTACGCCGAGGACTGGGACTTCGACGAGCTCTGGGGTGCACTGGAGGAGCTGTACCCGGTCTCGCTGACGGTGGACGACATCGTGGAGGCCGCCGGCGGCATCGGCGGTGTGGACGCCGGCCTGCTCATCGACGAGCTCACCTCGGACGCGCAGCACGCCTACGACGCGCGCGAGGAGGCGATGGGGGAGACCGTCATGCGCCAGCTGGAGCGCCGTGTGGTGCTGGGTGTGCTGGACCGGAAGTGGCGCGAGCACCTCTACGAGATGGACTACCTCAAGGAGGGCATCGGCCTGCGGTCCATGGCACAGCGCGACCCGCTGGTGGAGTACCAGCGTGAGGGCTACCAGATGTTCGGTGTGATGGCGGACTCCATCAAGGAGGAGGCCGTCATGGGCCTGTTCAGCGTGGAGCCCAGCGCACAGGGAGTGCAGGCTGTCACCTCCGGCGAGCAGCGACGCAAGCACGGCGGGGCCGTGGACGCCAACGAGGACCAGGCGAGCTGGCAGTACACCGCTCCCACCGCCGAGGGTGGTGTGGAGCGGCGCAGCGGCACCGGCCAGAGCGGCAACCGCGCCCAGCGCCGGGCAGCCCAGCGGGGCTGAGGCACGACTGCGTCAGGCGGGGCCGGGGATCGTCCCCGGCCCCGCCTCGTGCCTCGGTGTCGGCAGGCCTCAGCCGACCTCGAGCACGGTGAGCAGCCAGCGTCCGTCGAGACCCTCCAGGCGCAGCGCCAGGGCTCGCACCTGGTTGCGGATGACCACCACCGCCGTGACCTCCACGATGCCGTCGCGCACGTGGCAGGCGCGGACCGTGCGCACCCCGGTGGAGCCGGTGGCCGTGCCGAACCGCCGGGACAGTGCGTTCCGGCGGGCGAGGCGGGTGAGGATGTCGGGGGCCACCCAGCGGGTGAGCTGTTGCGCGTCGCGCGAGCCCTCCATCACCTCGATGATCGACCGGCTGAGGTGTGCGGCCCAGGGCAGGGCAGGGGTCAGGTCGGCGGTGGAGGTGGGCTGACGGTCGAAGAAGCTGACCTCGGTGGTCTCGTGCTGGGCGCTCATCGGGCCTCCTCCGCCCCGGTGGTGGGTGCCGCCAGGCGGGTGCCCGGGAGCAACAGGTGGGGGTCCGGGCCGATCACCTCGCGGTTCGCGGCGTACCAGTGACGCCACTCGGCATCGACGGCAGGAGCCGAGGCCTGCGGCCCCAGGGAGCGGGCGGCGATGTCCCACAGGGTGTCGCCGGGCGCCACGGTCACGGTGTCGGGCCTCTCCGGGGGTGGCTCCGCACCGGACCCGGTGTCGGGGGCGGGCGTGGTCTTCTGGGCGGGGGTGGCCTCCGCAGCCGGGGTGGCCCCCTCGGTGGACCCGCCCGGTGCCGCCGGGGCGCTCGCGGTGGCCAGGGAGGACAGGTCGAGCGGATCGGGCGTGTCCTGGGCCGTCGCCGCCGTGGGTGAGGTGAGCACCCCCAGGAACAGGGACACCACCGCGCTGCCTCCCCAGGGGCCCAGGCGGTCGCGCAGGCTCCTCACCGTTCTCCCGAGGCGGCCCGGCATGCCGGCGAGCGCCTCCAGGGCGAAGCCCGCCGCGAGCCAGGCCGCCACCACCGCCAGGGCCGCCTGCAACAACCACCCGAGGGGTTCCAGGGGTTCGGGTGCGCCCCAGGCAGATCGTGCCCCGGCGATCGCGCGGTGGCCGACCACCCAGGCGGCGGCCGAGCAGGCCACGGCCACGGCGGCGGCCAGGAGGCGCGCGGTGTGGGCAGTGCTCCGGGGGTTCGCGGTCCCGGTCGCGTGCGTCCATTCCATCGTCATCACCTGTCGTTCAGGGGAGGGTCCCCGTGTGTCGGTGATCACGAATGTACTCGTTTGATGTTGTTTGGTGAAGAGTGATGTTGATGGCTGTGGATGAACGCCCCTCTATGGTGATGGTTACGGTGTGTCCATGACCTCGCGTTGGGACGATCTGTTCGCAGACCTGGAGGGCCAGCTGGCCGCCCATCGCCGGGCCGAGCTGGAGGACGAGGTGGCCGAGCGGGTCCGCATCGAGCGCTCCCGCATCGACCTGGCCGACCGGCTGGCTGCGCACCTGGGCCACCGGCTCACGCTGCGGACCGCCGATGGGGGGTCGGTGACGGGTGACCTGCAGGAGCTCGGCAGCGACTGGCTGCGGCTGGAGGCCGAGCGCTCTCGCCTGGCCGTCCCGCTGACGGCCGTGCACGGGGTGCTCGGGATGGGCGCGCGCTCACGCCCTGCGGAGGGTGACGTGCGCCGCCGCATCACCTGGGGCGCGGTGCTGCGGGGACTCTCGCGGGACCGGCTGCCGGTGCGGGTGGCGCTGGTGACCGGGCACGTGCTGGAGGGTCGGGTGGAGCGGGTGCTCGCCGATCACCTGGACCTGGTGGTGGGGCACGATGCGCGACGCCCGGCCGCGGTGGAGACCCTGGCCTCGTCGGCGGTGTGCTGGATCAGCAGCCGCGAGGACTGAGGCTCACAGCTCGGGGGTGTCGGCCAGGCTCTCCGGTGCGTCCACCATCGCGCGGGTGGCGGCGTACTGGCGCTGGATGTACCGCTCCAGCTCGTCCAGCTCCACCCGCCACTGTCCGCGGCCACCGACCTTGATGGCGGGCAGCTCGCCGGAGCGCACCAGGGCGTACGCCTGGCTGGCGGAGATGTCGAGGGTCTCGGCCACGTCGCTGAGTGCCATGAACCGTCGTGCCATCGTTCCTCCTGGAGTGCCGGGCGGGTCGGGGTCCGGGGCGGTTGTCCACAGGTTCTTAGCGAGAACTGACCCGTTCGTGACCTGTCGTTCATCCTAGGTCTGCACGGTCGATCCGCGACGAACGCTGTCCACAGGAGACAAGGAGCAGGTGATGGCAGGGGTGACGTCCTCCCGGCGCACGGGGGCCTCGCAGGCAGGTGAGGTCGAACAGCCGGTGCCCAGCAGCCCGGCCGCCCAGCGGCTGCGGCGCCCCCGGTGGACGGACGCGCGCCTGCTGGTCGGTGGTGCCCTGGTGCTGGCCGCCACCCTCACCGGCGCCACGCTGCTGGGGCAGGGCGAGGGGCCACAGCACTGGGTGGCGACGGGCGACCTGCCCACCGGACACGTCCTGGAGAGCGGGGACCTGCGCCCGGTGGACGGCACCTCGCCGGAGGGGGTCTACCTCACCGGTGACGAGCCGCTGGCCGACCGCGAGGGGCAGGTGGTGCTCCGCCCCGTGGCCGAGGGGGAGTTCCTGGCCGTGGGTGACCTCGGCGGGGCCGAGCGGCTGGACCTCCGGCGGGTCTCGCTGCAGGTGTCCCCGGGCAGCGCCGCCACCTTGAGCCCCGGCTCGGTGGTGGACCTGTGGTCCACACCCGGGGCCGTGACGGGGGAGAAGAAGCGTCCCACCCCGCGCCAGGTGCTCGCCGGCGCGGAGGTGGCGCGCGTGCAGGACACAGGGGACCGGCTGGCCGGGAGCGACCAGACGGTGGCGGTGGACTTCCTGGTGCCCACCGACGAGGTGGAGTCCCTGCTCGCCGACACCGGCGCCGGGGCCGAGGTGACCGCGGTCCCGCTGGCCGGAGCGCCTGCGGGGGCGGGGGACGGTTCGTGAGCGCGGACCTGCTGCTGGCGGTCGAGCCCGAGTGGGACCCGGCGCTGGCCGCGACGCTCAGTCAGGTGCCGGGCGCACGGGTGGTGCGCCGGTGTGCGGACGTGGCCGACCTGCTGGGGGTGGCAGAGGCGGGCATCGGTGAGGTCGCCGTGGTCTCCGGCGGCCTGCGGGACATGGACTTCGAGTGCGTGGAGGCCCTGCGGTCGGTCGGCATCCCCGTGGTGGGGGTCCACGCCGAGGGTGACGAGGCCGCGCAGCGCCGGCTCGCCCAGTGGGGCGTCGCCGTGCTGGCCCCCTACAGCGCCACCGTGCACGAGTGGGGTGAGCACCTGACCCGGGCCACCACGGCCCCCGAGGAGCCGGCCGGGGGAGCCACCCCGTGGACCCCCGATCCGCAGGACGCTGACCCGGACGGGGGCGCCGGGACATACGAGCCCCCGGTGCCGTCCGGGGCGGTCGTCGCCGTGTGGGGGCCGCCGGGCGCGCCGGGCCGCTCCACCGTGGCCCTGGAGCTGGCCGCGGGACTGGCGGCCGAGCAGGAGGTCCTCCTGGTGGACGGTGACACCCACGCTCCCGGACTGGCGCAGCACCTGGCGCTGCTGGACGACGCCTCCGGTCTGGTGGCCGCCGCCCGCGCCGCCGATGAGGGGCGCCTCGACGTCGCTGCCCTGGCCGCCGCGGCCCGCACGGTGCGCCCCGGCCTGCGGGTCCTCACCGGCATCGGGCGTGCCGACCGGTGGCCCGAGGTGCGTGCCGGTGCTGTCGAGCGGGTCCTCGACAACGCCCGTCGCCTGGCAGCCCTCACCGTGGTCGACCTCCACGCGACCCTGGAGGACGACGAGGTGCTCTCCTACGACACGCGCGCCCCCCGCCGCAACGCGCTGGCCCTGACGGTCCTGGCCCGGGCCGACCTGGTCGTGGTGGTCGGGGGTGCTGACGCCATCGCGCTGCAGCGGCTGGTGCGGGGACTCGACTCCCTCGAGGCCGTCGTGCCCGGCACCCCGCAGGTCCTGGTGCTGAACCGCGCTCGCCGGTCGGCGGCGCGGGAGGCCGAGCTGCGGGAGACCGCCGAGCGCCACCTGGCCAGAGGGGTGGACGTGGTGGTGCCGGAGGACCGGGCCACCGTGGATCGCGCCGTCCTGGTGGGTGAGCCGGTGGTCTGGACCGCACCGCGCTCCACGGTGGCGCGCCGGCTCGCCAGGGCCGGGGAGCTCGTGGTCGACCGCGTGCCACGATGAGCCCATGAGCCGCACCCGAGCCTTCGCCGCCGTGAGTTCCGCCGAGGTCGCTGCCCTCGCCGCCGGGGAGACCGTCGTCCCCGAGGCGGGGTGGCAGGTGGCGGGGGAGCCCGGCGTGGAGCCGTCCGAGGAGGTGGCCGAGGACGCCATGGAGGCCGCGGCTGACGAGGCTGCCGGACGCTCGTGGCCGGTGGTGGTGCTCGCCGCGGACCTGGAGCGCTCGCCGTCCGGCTCGCCGGCCCGTGAGGTGCGGCTGCGGGACGTGGCGGCCTTCCACCTGGGGGACGACGTCGTCTCCGGCGGTCGTCTGTCAGCCGAGCCCCCGTGGGAGCTGTCCTGGTACGACGTCGCCGAGGTGGCCGAGGTCCTGCGCCTGATCGGGTGACCCGCCCGGTCCTCCGGGCGGGCTGGCGGGCCTCCTCCCGGCGTCGGTCACCGTGGAACGACATGGCACGATGGGGGCCAGTGTGCCCTGTGGAACAAGGCGCCGGGGCTGGGCGTTGACACCCGTGGCCCCCCCACCATTCCCCCCCCGCGAAGGAGATCTTCATGGATGCCGTGACGCACCCGCCGATCCCGGTGAACGAGCCGGTCAAGGACTACGCCCCGGGCAGCCCGGAGCGCGCTGAACTCGAGGTCGCCCTGGCGGAGATCAGCAACAACCCGGTGGACCTCCCGCACATCATCGGTGGTGAGCGCGTCACCGGCTCCGGCAAGAAGATCGACGTCGTGCAGCCCCACGCCCACGCGAAGGTGCTGGGCACCCTGCGCGACGGCACCCGCGCCGACGCCCGCAAGGCCATCGACGCCGCGCAGGCCGCCCGTCCGGCCTGGCAGGCGCTCTCCTTCGACGACCGCGCCGCCATCCTGCTGAAGGCGGCCGAGCTGCTGACCGGCCCGTGGCGTGCGCGGATGAACGCCGCCACCATGCTGGGCCAGTCCAAGACGCCCACGCAGGCCGAGATCGAGGCCGCCTGCGAGATGGCTGACTTCTGGCGCTTCAACGTGCACTTCGCCCGTGAGCTGCTCGAGGAGCAGCCCCCGGTGAGCCCCAAGGGTGTCTGGAACCGCATGGAGTACCGCCCGCTGGACGGTTTCGTCTACGCGGTGAGCCCCTTCAACTTCACGGCCATCGCCGGCAACCTGCCGACGGCCCCGGCGCTGATGGGCAACACCGTGGTCTGGAAGCCGTCCACCACGCAGGCGCGCTCCGCGCAGCTGATCATGGAGCTGCTGGAGGAGGCCGGCATGCCGGCCGGTGTCATCAACCTGGTGCACGGCACGGGCCCGGACATCTCCGAGGAGGTGCTGTCCGACCCCCACTTCGCCGGGCTGCACTTCACCGGCTCCACGGGCACCTTCAAGTCGCTGTGGCGCACCATCGGGGAGAACCTCGACACCTACCGCCAGTACCCCCGCATCGTCGGTGAGACCGGTGGCAAGGACTTCGTCGTCGCCCACCCGACTGCCGACAAGAAGGTGCTCATCACCGCGATGCTGCGCGGTGCCTTCGAGTACCAGGGGCAGAAGTGCTCCGCTGCGTCGCGCGCCTACGTGCCGAAGTCCCTCTGGGAGGACATCAAGGACGACGTGGCCCAGCGCACCGAGGCCCTCACCATGGGTGACGTCACCGACTTCTCCAACTTCATGGGTGCCGTCATCGACGACCGTGCCTTTGCCAAGCACAAGGCCGCCATCGACGCCGCACACGCGGACCCGAAGGTCGAGATCGTCGCCGGTGGCACCTACGACGACTCGGAGGGCTACTTCGTGCGTCCGACCGTCGTGGTGGTGGACGACCCGGAGCACGAGATGCTCACCACCGAGTACTTCGGCCCGATCCTGGCCGTGCACCTCTACGAGGACGACCGCTTCGAGGACATGCTCGAGCAGATGAAGGACGTCACCGAGTACGCCCTGACCGGTGCCGTGATCTCCCGTGACCGCGAGGCGATCGCACTGGCCACCGAGGTGCTGCGCTTCTCGGCCGGCAACTTCTACATCAATGACAAGCCCACCGGCGCCATCGTCGGGCAGCAGCCCTTCGGCGGTGCGGGGGCCTCGGGCACCAACGACAAGGCCGGTTCCAAGATGAACCTGCTGCGTTGGATGAGCGCCCGCTCCATCAAGGAGACCTTCGTGGCGCCGACGGCCGAGGCCTACCCCCACATGGGCTGACCTCCGGCTGCACGCCACGGGGCCCGGTCAGGACGCACTGTCCTGACCGGGCCCCGTCGCATGGTGGGAGCCGGTCCGGTGACCGGGGCCCCTCCCGAGGCATCAGTGGGAGGCGAGCCACTCCCGGGAGGCCTTCTCCTCGATGCCGATGACCTGCCCCACGAGGGGCTCGGCCTGCTTCTCCAGCTGGGCGCCCAGGAAGGGGATCTTCACCGTGAAGTCGCCGGTGGTGGAGAAGACGGTCTCCTGGCCGCGGGGCTCCAGGCGCAGGGTGGCGTCCAGGGCCACCGGGGCGCTGCCGGCGGTGACCTTCAGCCGGCCGGTGCGCGATCCGTCGGCGGCCGGGGCGTCCCAGACCTGCTCCTCGGAGAGGGTGACGGTCTCGCCCACGGCGCGACGGGCCACCTGCGGGAGGCGGTCGGTGGACATCTTGCGGGTGGTGCGGATGACCGGGCCCGGCCCCTCGGTGTTCACGTCCACCGTGTGCTCGAGCGCACCGGTGCGGCGGATCTTGTCCGCCACGTAGTCGGGCTCGGCCACCATGGCCATGACCCGGTCGACGGGCGCGGGCAGGGTGAAGCTGTGTTCGATCCTCATGGGTTCCTCCTGGTCGGCTGCGCCCACGCTAGTCGCTCGTCGGGGCCGTCAGCGCGCTCGTGGCCTCGCGACAGGCTGCCGTCAGCCGCTTGGCGGCACGCAGGGCCCCGATGGGGTGTGCACCCGGCCCGTCGCCGCGGGGGCTCGCGGCCCGGTGCCGCAGGGAGATCTCGGTGAGCTCGTCGAACTCCGACAGGGCCACGGCCAGCCCGCGGGCCGCTCGGGCGACCGGGTCGGTGCCGGCGCCCCCGTCCAGGGCCTCGGCGGTGCGGTGGAGCCGGCCGACCGTCGCCCGCACCGAGGCGAGGTCGGCCCTGCCGGTGGCGCCGAGCATCCAGCCCGGGGGTTCGGGGGAGGGTTCTCGCAGCGGCCCGATCACGGCTGCGATGACCAGTCCCAGTGCCTCGTCCACGGCCTCCTGGGCCGACGGGCTGCCCACCCACACGGCCAGGTCCATCAGCGCCGCGGCGTGGGCGACCGCGCGGTCGGGCACGCGGTCGGTGGGGCTGTGACTCAGGGTGCGGGGGTGGTCCATGGTGCGACCGTAGGGCAGAACGCACGTCGGGCGTCGGGCGGTGTGCACAGGGGCGGCAGGGCGGGACTACAGTCATCCACGGGACACGATGATGTGGCCCGCCGGTCTCTGTCATGGAAGAGGATGATTCGTAGATGACCACCCAGTCCGACTTGGTCCAGCAGGGCGAGACCTCCGCCGCCGAGGAGCAGTCGAAGGAGTCCGCGCGGGTCCGGGACGCGCTCGTCCAGGAGGCCCGGGCACTGGCCGACGGGACGGACGACCTGCTGACGGGCGACGTGCTCGACCACTACTGGCACCGGGTGTACGACGGTGACGTGGCCCAGCGCACGGCGCAGGAGCTGGTGGAGATCCCTGCCGAGCACGTGGAGACGGCCCGGCACCGCAGCAGCGGTGAGGACGTCGTGCGGGTGCGGGAGCGCGGGGAGTACCTGGCGGTCACGGTCGTGACCGAGGACCGTCCCTTCCTGGTGGACTCCACCACCCACGAGCTGCACCGCCTGGGCTGGGACGTCCTGGGGGTGATCCACCCGCAGCTGGTGGTCCGCCGCGACGAGGCGGGTGCCCTGCAGGGCGTGCGGGCCTGGGAGCCGGAGGACACCCTGGGGGAGGGAGAGGTCCTCGAGTCGTGGATGGACCTGACCATCCGCCCGGCGGACCCCTCGCCGGAGCCCGAGGCGATCGGCGAGAACCTGCAGCGCGTCCTGGAGGACGTGCGCGTGGCCGTCGCCGACTGGGAGCCCATGCGGGCAGAGGTCGAGCGGCTGGCCGAGCTGTTCCGGACCAGCCCCCCGAGCACCGTGGACCCGAAGGAGGCGGCGCACGCCGCCGAGCTGCTGTCGTGGCTGGCCGACAACCACTTCACGCTGCTGGGCATCCGCGAGTACGAGCTGGCAGAGGTGGAGGGCGAGCTCGGCCTCCGCGCGGAGGAGGGCTCCGGCCTGGGCATCCTGCGCGGTGACCGCGCCCTGTCGCACGACGTGACCAAGATGCGCCCCGAGGCCCGGGCCACGGCACGCGAGCCCCGCCCGCTGACCATGACCAAGGCGAACAGCCGGGCCACGGTGCACCGCGACGCCCACCTGGACTACGTGGGTGTGCGCACCTTCGACGACGCGGGCGAGGTGACCGGTGAGATCCGCATCCTGGGCCTGCTCACCTCATCGGTCTACTCCACCTCGGTGCGGGAGATCCCCGTGGTGCGGGACAAGGTGCAGACGGTGCTGGACGCCTCCGGCTTCAGCGCCACGAGCCACTCGGGCAAGGACCTGGTCGCGGTGCTGGAGAACCTGCCCCGGGACGACCTCTTCCAGGCCACGGCCAGCGAGCTGGAGGCCATCGCCCACGAGGTGCTGTGGATCCACTCCGCCCGGCGACCCTCGGTGATCCTGCGCCGCGATGAGTTCGGCCGGTACATCACGCTGCTGGTCTACCTGCCGCGTGACCGCTACAACACCCACGTCCGTCGCACCATGACCGAGCAGCTCAAGCAGCACTTCGACACCGACCTGGTGGAGTTCACCGCGTCGGTGACCGATGACGCGATGGCTCGCCTGCGGTTCGTCGTCCGCCTGCCCTCCGGGCGGGACTTCGGACAGATCGACACCGAGGAGCTGGAGCACGGCCTGCTGGACGCCACCCAGACCTGGGACGAGCGGGTGGTGGAGATCAGCGAGACCAACGGCATCGACGATGCGGGGCTCCTCCCGCGTCTGGCGGCGCTTCCGCAGGCGTACAAGGAGGACTTCGAGCCGGGCACGGCCCTGGAGGACCTGGGGCGCCTGGAGGGCCTCGGGGACGACGACGTGGCCGTGCGCCTGTACCGGGACCACGCGGAGGACACCTCCGACACCGACCGTCGGTTGAAGGTCTACCGTCGCGGTCCTGCGACGCTGTCGGACCTGCTGCCGGTGTTCACCGACTTCGGCCTGGAGGTGGTGGACGAGCGGCCGTACCAGGTGCGTGACGAGGTGGCCGCCACCCGCATCTACGACTTCGGTCTGCGAGCCCCCTCTGCCGACCTGTGGGAGGGCGGGCAGTTCGGCGATGCCGAGGACGTCGCCCGCCGTTTCGAGCAGACCTTCACCGCCACCTGGGGTGGGGACGTGGAGTCCGACTCGCTGAACGCACTGAGCCTCACCGCAGGGCTGTCCTGGCGACAGGTGGTCATCCTGCGCACCTACGCGCGGTACCTGCGTCAGGCCGGGTCGCGCTTCTCGCTGCCGTACATCGAGGGCGCCATGACCACCAACCCCGAGGTGGCCCGCGCCTTCGTGGCGGCCTTCGAGGCGCGCTTCGACCCGTCCCGTGAGGGCACGGTCGAGGAGCGCCGCGAGGCCTCCGAGGAGAGCCTGACCGAGCTCGGTGGCCTGCTGGACGACGTGGCCAGCCTGGACCACGACCGCATCATCCGCGGGCTGGTCGCGGTGCTGCGCGCCACCCTGCGCACCAACTTCTACGTGGCCGACCTCGACGGGCAGCCCAAGCCGTACGTGAGCCTGAAGCTGAGCCCGCGCGACATCGACCTGCTCCCGCAGCCGCGTCCGATGTTCGAGATCTGGGTCTACGGCCCGTCCGTGGAGGGTGTGCACCTGCGCTTCGGGCCGGTCGCCCGCGGCGGACTGCGCTGGTCCGACCGCCAGGAGGACTTCCGGACCGAGGTGCTGGGTCTGGTCAAGGCGCAGATGGTCAAGAACGCCATCATCGTGCCCAGCGGCTCCAAGGGCGGCTTCTTCGCCAAGCAGCTGCCGGACCCCGCCGAGGACCGGGACGCCTGGATGGAGGAGGGCGAGCGCGCCTACACGCGCTTCATCTCCGGCATGCTGGACGTCACCGACAACCTGGTGGAGGGCGAGGTCGTGCCGGCCCGCGACGTGGTGCGCCACGACGGGGACGACACCTACCTGGTCGTGGCGGCGGACAAGGGCACCGCGTCCTTCTCCGACCTGGCCAACTCCATCTCCGAGGCCTACGGCTTCTGGCTGGGCGACGCCTTCGCCTCCGGTGGTTCGGCCGGGTACGACCACAAGGGCATGGGCATCACCGCCCGGGGTGCGTGGGAGTCGGTGAAGCGGCACTTCCGCGAGCTGGGCCACGACACGCAGACCGAGGACTTCACCGTCGTCGGCATCGGCGACATGGGCGGCGACGTCTTCGGCAACGGCATGCTGCGCTCGGAGCACATCCGGCTGGTGGGTGCGTTCAACCACCTGCACGTCTTCGTGGACCCGACCCCGGATGCCGCGGCCACCTTCACCGAGCGCAAGCGGCTCTTCGAGACCCCCCGCTCCACCTGGGCGGACTTCGACCCCGAGCTCATCAGCGAGGGGGGCGGCGTGTTCGAGCGCTCCGCCAAGAGCGTGGACGTCACCCCGCAGATGCGGGAGGCCCTGGGGCTGGACGATGCGGTGGAGAAGCTCACTCCCAACGAGCTCATCAACGCCCTGCTGAAGGCCCCGGTGGACCTCGTCTGGAACGGCGGCATCGGCACCTACATCAAGGGCTCGGACGAGTCGGACGACGCCGTGGGCGACCGCGCCAACGACCCCATCCGCATCAACGGGTCCGAGCTGCGCGCCAAGGTGGTCGGTGAGGGTGGCAACCTGGGCGCCACCCAGCTCGGCCGCATCGAGGCCGCTCGCTCCGGCGTGCGGATCAACACCGACGCCATCGACAACTCCGCCGGTGTGGCGACCTCCGACCAGGAGGTGAACATCAAGATCCCGCTGAACGAGCTGGTCCGCCAGGGTGAGCTCGGGCAGGAGGAGCGCGACGAGCTGCTGGTCTCCATGACCGATGACGTCGCCGACCGCGTGCTGCGCGACAACTACGAGCAGAACGTGCTGCTCGGCAACGCCCGGGCGCGCGAGGCCCGGATGGCGCCGGTGCACCAGCGCCTCATGAAGTTCCTGGAGCGCAACGCCGGTCTGGACCGGGAGCTGGAGTTCCTGCCCTCCACGCGGGAGCTCAACCGCCGCATCGAGCAGGGCCACGGCCTGGTCTCCCCAGAGTTCGCGGTGCTGCTGGCCTACGCCAAGCTGCACCTCAAGGACGCGCTGCTGGACAGCGACCTGCCGGACGACGAGTGGTTCACCACCACGCTGCTGGAGTACCTGCCGCCGGCCATGCGGGAGCGCTTCAGCGACCAGATCATGACCCACCCGCTGCGCCGCGAGATCATCGTCAACGCGGTGGTGAACTCGATGGTGAACCGTGGCGGCATCACGTTCGCGTTCCGGGCCCTGGAGGAGACCGGAGCCCAGCCGGACCACGTGGCCCGGGCGTTCGTGGTGGCCCGTGAGGTGTTCGACCTGCGCGGCTTCGTGGAGCAGGTCGAGGCCCTGGACAACCAGGTGCCGACCGAGGCCCAGACCTCGATGTACCTGGAGTTCCGCCGCCTGCTGGACCGGTCGATGCGGTGGTTCGTCACCTCGCGTCCGGCCACCATGGACATCGCGAGCGAGATCGAGCGCTTCCGCGAGTCCGTGGCGGCGGTGGGCCCGAAGGTGGCGGACATGCTGCACGGCCAGGAGGCCGAGCGCTTCACCACCTACCGGGACCGTCTCACCGAGCAGGGTGTGCCGCAGGATCTCGCGGCGACCACCGCAGCGCTGCTGGACGTCTACTCGCTGCTGGACGTGGTCTCCCTGGCCGGGGAGCTGGACCAGGACGTCGAGGAGCTCACGCGCCTCTACTTCGCGGCCAGTGAGCACTTCGGCTTCGACCGCCTCCTCAACGAGGTGGCTGGCCTTCCCGAGGACGACCGATGGGGTGCGCTGGCCCGTGGGGCCCTGCGCGACGACCTCTACGGCGTCCACCTGGAACTCACCCGCGCCATCGCCTCCAGCGATGCCGAGGGCAGCCCCCAGGAGCGGGTGCAGGCCTGGGCGGAGGGCAACGCCGACGCCATCGCGCGGACCGAGGCGATGCTGGACGACATCCACGCGTTGGACGAGCCGGGCGTGGCGCCGCTGAGCGTGGCCGTTCGCACCCTGCGCTCGGTGGTGCAGCTGGGGGCCAGCTCCTGACCCTCCACCCCGAGACCCTGCTGGCAGACCTCAGCGACGTCGAGCTCGACTGGCTGAGGCTGCTGGTGGGGGACTGGCAGGTCCTGGCGGACCTGTCGATGGCGGACCTCGTGCTGTGGGTGCGGCAGCCGGCCCCCGTGGCGGGAGAACCGGACACCTGGTTGGCCGTTGCCCATGCCCGCCCCACCACCTCGCAGATGGTCTTCGTCGAGGACGTGGTGGGGCGGGACGGCGACGGCATCGAGGGCCTGGCCTGGGCGGCCCGCACCGGCGGTCGGGTGCACCTGGGGGGACGGCAGCTCCAGGCGGGGCAGGTCGTGGACGAGGACGTGGTGGGTGTGCGGGCCTCGCACCAGAAGGACGAGTGCGGTGCCGTGCTGACCCGGCACACCCTGGCCTCGGTGCTGCGGAGCCCCTCGGCCCTCGAGCACCGCTACCGCGCCATGGCCGATGACCTGATGACGATGATCTCCCAGGGGGAGTTCCCCACCCTGGCGGCGGCCACGGGCCGCCGGCGGGGGGCTCCGCGCGTGGGTGACGGGGTGCTGCGTCTGGACGCCTCGGGGGTGGTGCAGTACGCCAGCCCGAACGCCGTCTCGGCACTGCACCGACTGGGGGTGGCCGGCACCGTCCCCGGGCAGCGCCTGGTGGACATGGTCTCCGAGCTGCCGCGCGCCGCATCGGGATCCATGACACCGGTGGACGAGGCGCTGCCGGTGGTTCTCACGGGGCGGGCTGCGTGGTGGTCGGAGGTCGACACCGGTGCGGTGCAGGTGTCGGTGCGGGCCATCCCGGTGGTCGTGGACGGTCGGAGGGCCGGGGCGCTGGTGCTGATGCGGGACGTGACCAGCCTGCGCCGGGGCGAGGAGGCGTTGGTCTCGCGGGAGGCCTCCGTGCGGGAGGTGCACCACCGGGTGAAGAACAACCTGCAGACCGTCAGTGCCCTGCTGCGCCTGCAGGCCCGGCGGGTGGAGGACCAGGCGGCCCGTGCGGCGCTGGAGACCGCGGTGCACCGCCTGGGGGCCATCAGTGTGGTGCACGAGACCCTGGCCCAGACCGCCGAGGAGGTCGTGGACGTCGACCGGGTGGTGGACCGGGTGGTGGGTCTGGTGGTCGACCTCACAGGTGCGGGGGAGTCCGAGGGCGAGCTGCGCGTCAGCCACCGCCGTCGGGGCAGCTTCGGCGAGATGGGCTCGGCCCAGGCCTCGGCGGTGGCGATGGTGGTGAGCGAGCTGGTGCAGAACGCGGTGACCCACGCCGGTTCCGGACCGGTGGAGGTGGTGGTGGGGGCCCGGCGGGTGGAGCGACCGGGGGAGGGCGAGCCCTCGCTCACGGTGTGCGTCAGTGACGACGGGCCGGGCATGGACCCCGGTGCGGGTGCCTCCGGGACCGGGCTGGGGCGCCAGATCGTCGAGGCGCTGGTGGGTGACCTCGGGGGCACGGTCGCCTGGGAGGCGAACACCCCCCGGGGCACCCGCGCGACCTTCACTGCCCGGGTGTGACACAGGGCCGCCCCACCGGTGTGGTGGGGCGGCCCTGTGTGCGGGGGGTCAGCTGGCGCGTCGTGCGCGGGCGTTGCGGCGCTTGAGGGCGCGGCGCTCGTCCTCCGAGAGGCCGCCCCACACTCCGGCGTCCTGGCCGGTCTCGATCGCCCACTGGAGGCACGTCTCCGTGACCTCGCACCGGGCACAGACCTTCTTGGCCTTCTCGATCTGCTCGATGGCCGGGCCCGTGTTCCCGATGGGGAAGAACAGTTCCGGGTCCTCGTCGAGACAGGCCGCTCTGCTTCGCCAGTCCATGTCCTACCTTTCGAGAACACCGTGTGAGGGTGAGTGTCGCTGTTGCGTCCTG
Organism: Kytococcus sedentarius; assembly: GCF_041937525.1. GTDB lineage: Bacteria > Actinomycetota > Actinomycetes > Actinomycetales > Dermatophilaceae > Kytococcus > Kytococcus sedentarius_A. The sequence goes on along the minus strand of NZ_CP169391.1, from coordinate 1,347,441 downwards.
ATCTGGATCCGTGGCCAGGGACTCGAGTTCCCGGGCACATCGTGGTCGACGTCCTGTCGAGGAGTCGCCAGCAGTCGTCAACACCGGATCGCCCGACATTCATCCTCACAGGAGGAGGGCTGGGAATCAAGGGATTCCGCGAATCCGGGGCCTCGATGTGGCGCCTCTCACGAATTCCGACGACGCGTCGGAGGAGGGACTGGACCCCACGGAAACGGCGAGAGCCTCGGTGGGGACCGAGGCTCTCGCCGTTCCGCTCTGGTGCGCCAACAGGGACTCGAACCCCGAACCCGCTGATTAAGAGTCAGCTGCTCTGCCAATTGAGCTATTGGCGCAACGAGGGAGCACAGTAGCAGAGACCGGCGGCAGGGCGAAATCGGCCCCGCCGCGGAGTTCCCACGCCGGGGCTCGCCGCCGTGTTCCACTATGGGGGAGACAGTCCGCCCTTCACCACCGTTGCGAGGATGCGCATGACACCCACGGAAGACGAGCTCTGGACCGCCCGCCACTCCCAGGAGGAGGTGGAGGACCGGGTGCAGCGCGACCGGGCGGCCCGGCGCCGCAGCCAGGTGGCCGAGTGGTCCGACGACTCCCGGGCCCACCGCGACGTGCGGGAGGACCGTCCCGGGCAGGGGGCTGAGCGGGGCGAGCGTGGCACCGCCACGCGGGGGGCCTCCCAGGGTGACGCCGACGACGTGAAGCTCGAGGGCAGCGACTGGAAGCTCGTGGGCAAGCGCGCTCTGCACGAGTTCAAGGACGACGGGTGCACCGACCTCGCGGCCGGCCTCACCTACTTCGCGGTGCTGTCGATCTTCCCCGCGATCATCGGCCTGGTCTCGCTGCTGGGTGTGTTCGGCCAGGGCGAGTCCACCACGCAGGCCTTCCTGCAGATCGCCCAGGACCTCGGGGCCGACCCGGATTCCACCGGGTACACCTTCGTGGAGGACTTCATCTCCAAGCAGCAGGAGTCCTCCGGTGCCGGCATCGCGCTGGCCATCGGTCTGCTGGGTGCCCTGTGGTCGGCCTCCAACTACGTCAACGGCTTCAGCCGCATGATGAACCGCATCTACGAGGTGCCCGAGGGCCGCCCGGTGTGGGTGCTCCGCCCGGTGATGGTGCTGGTCACCGCCATCGTGCTGCTGCTGGTCGTGGTGCTGGGCATGTCCTTCGTGCTGACCGGCCCGGTGGCCGAGTCGGTCTTCGGGGTCATCGGTCTGGGTGACCTGGCCACCACCATCTGGGCCTGGGCCAAGTGGCCGGCCGCCGCGCTGATCGTCATCTTCATCTTCCGCCTGCTCTACTGGGCCACGCCCAACGTGAAGATGCCCCGCCGCATCCTCACGCCCGGGGCCATCCTGGCCTTCGTCGTCTGGGTGGTGGCCAGTGCCGCGTTCGGTCTCTACATCGCCAACTTCGGCAACTACGACGCGACCTACGGCTCGATGGCCGGTGTGATCGTCTTCCTGCTGTGGCTGTGGCTCACCAACACCGTGCTGCTGCTGGGCGCGGAGGTCGATGCGGAGGCCGAGCGCATGCGCGAGCTGAAGCGCGGGCAGCGCGCCGAGGAGGACATGACGCTCGACCTGAGGGGCGAGTCCGGCGCCGAGAAGGCGGCCGAGAAGGAGCAGGCCCTGGTCCAGGACGCCCGGGAGGTGCGTCTGGAGGCCGCCCCGGCCCGTCGCGAGGGCGTGCGTGACTGACCGCTGACCTGGGCGGGTCGCCCCCGGCCCCCGCTGACGCCCTGCGTCCCCTGACGTGACCCCGTCGTGGCCCTGCCGCGGCGGGGTCACGCGCGTCCGCGGCCGGGCTGGCGTGCGCCCGGCGAGGGGTTGACAACCGCCGCCCAGTGGAGTGCAATATATTGCATGCCAGTTCCCCAGAAGCGCTCGGTGGTCGGACGAACCCTCCTGCGAGACCGCGCCCATGCCGTCCTCCGCGACGCCATCGTGGACGGCACCCTCACCCCCGGGGAGCAGTTGCGCGACAGCGAGCTCCAGGAGTGGATCGGCGTGAGCCGCACCCCCATCCGCGAGGCCCTCATGCGCCTGGAGCGCTCCGGCCTGGTGCGCACCCTGCCGGGGCGTTCCACCGTGGTGATGCCCCTGGAGGACGAGCGCGTGACCCAGGCCGTCCCGGTGGTGGCCGCCATGCACGCGCTGGCTGCCGAGCTGGCCGCCCACCGCGTGGACGCCGAGGCCGTGGAGGAGATGCGGCAGGCCAACGAGGAGTTCGCCCGCGCCCTGGCGGTCGGTGACGCCGACGCCGCGCTGCAGGCCGACGACCACCTGCACGACGTGGTGGTGCGCCTCGCGGAGAACCCGGTGCTGGCCGACACCCTGGAGCTCCACGGCCCGCTGGTGCGCCGCGCCGAGCGCCTGCGCTTCGCCGACGCCGCCGGCGCCGGGCGCGCCACCCACGACTCGCACGGCCTGCACGCGCGCCTCATCGAGGCCCTGGCAGGGGGAGACGGCGAGGCGGCCGCCGAGGCCGCCCGCGCCACCTGGAACAGCCTGCACGCCGCGCCACCCCCCGACCAGCCGATGGGGTGAGCCTCACCCCATCGACCCACCGGCAGTACACACCGGCCCCACGGGGCCCGACCCACCAGGAGAGACCATGGCAACCCGTGACTTCGAGCGCTACCCCCTCACGTTCGGCCCCAGCCCCGTGCACGAGCTCAAGCGGCTCAGCGAGCACCTGGGCGGCGCTCGGGTGTGGGCCAAGCGGGAGGACTGCAACTCCGGCATCGCCTTCGGGGGCAACAAGACCCGCAAGCTCGAGTACATCGTCCCCGACGCGCTGGCCTCCGGCGCGGACACGCTCGTCTCCATCGGCGGGGTGCAGTCCAACCACACCCGTCAGGTGGCCGGTGTCGCGGCCCACCTGGGCCTCAAGGCCGTCCTGGTGCAGGAGAAGTGGGTCAACTGGGACGACCCGGTGAACGACAAGGTGGGCAACATCCTGCTCTCCCGCGTGATGGGGGCGGACGTGCGCCTGGACCCGGCCGGCTTCGACATCGGCATCCGGCCCTCGTGGGAGGAGGCCATGGAGTCGGTGCGTGAGGCCGGAGGCACGCCGTACCCCATCCCCGCCGGGGCCTCGGAGCACCCGCTCGGCGGCCTGGGCTTCGCCAACTGGGCGCACGAGGTGGCCCAGCAGGAGGAGGAGCTCGGCGTCTTCTTCGACACCATCGTGGTGTGCACCGTCACCGGCTCCACCCACGCCGGCATGATCGCCGGGTTCGCCGAGCTGGAGGAGGCCGGTGGGCGCCCGCGCAAGGTCATCGGCATCGACGCGAGTGCCACCCTGGAGAAGACCCGGGCGCAGGTCACCCGCATCGCGCGGAACACCGCCGAGCTGATCGGTCTGGGGCGCGAGCTGCGTGACGACGAGATCGACGTCCGCGAGGGCTGGGCCGGTGACGAGTACGGCATCCCGGTGCAGTCCACCCTCGACGCGATCCGGCTGACCGGTGAGCTGGAGGGGATCATCATCGACCCGGTGTACGAGGGGAAGTCCATGGCGGGCCTCATCGACCTCGTGCGTGAGGGAGTGATCCCGCGCGACAGCACCGTGCTCTATGCGCACCTCGGTGGCCAGCCGGCGCTCAACGCCTACAGCGGGGTGTTCGAGGGCTGATCTGGGCCGGGTGCGCACATGTGCACACCCGGCCGCATGCGAAAGGCCCAGGATTCGTTGGAATCCCGGGCCTTCTCGTGGGGTGAGCGACGGGACTTGAACCCGCGGCCACCGCGACCACAACGCGGTGCTCTACCAGCTGAGCTACGCCCACCATGCTGTGTGTCCAGTTGTCACCAACTGTTTCCAAATGTTTCCAGCTGTCACCAGCCGCTTCCGGCGCTCGGCGCCGAACAGCGGGGACCATCTTAACCCCTCTCGGGGGGTGCTCGTGAACCCGGTGGCCTCAGCCCCCCACAGCGTGGCGGGAGGCGGCGGCGCGGGCCTCATCCGTCGAGGGCCCGGGCGCGTCCACGAACACGGCCTCGCGGTAGTAGGCGAGCTCGGCGATGGACTCGCGGATGTCGGCCAGGGCACGGTGGCCGCCGGCCTTGTCGGGGGAGTTGAACCAGGCCCGGGGGAACCAGCGCTTGGAGAGCTCCTTGACCGAGGAGACGTCGATGAGGCGGTAGTGCAGGTAGGCGTCCAGCTCCGGCATCTCCGCGGCGAGGAAGCGCCGGTCGGTGGCGATGGAGTTGCCCGCCAGCGGTGCCCTGCCCGCCTCCGGCACCCACTCGCGCACGTACTCCAGCACCATGCGCTCGGCCTCGGCGGCCGAGACGCCGTGCTCGATCTCCTCCAGCAGCCCGCTGGCCGTGTGCATCTCCTGCACGACCGGGTTCAGGTCCTCCAGCACCCCCAGGTCGTCCGGACGGATCACCACCTGCACGCCCTCACCCAGCACGTTGAGCTCGAAGTCGGTCACCAGGGCGGCGATCTCCACCAGCACGTCGGTGCGCTCCAGACCGGTCATCTCGCAGTCGATCCACACGATGCGGTCGTCCAGCGCCCGGGGGTTGCCGCTGGGGTTGGGGCGCTCGTCGGGGGCGGGGGGCTGGGTCTGCTCGGCGCTGCTCACCCCAGAAGGGTAACCAGCGCACCGGGTGTCGGCGGGTGCTCCTAGGGTGGGCGCATGTCCCCGACACCACGTTCCGCCCCCCAGCCCCGTGACTGGCCGGCGGTCGTCGCCGTGGCCGGCCTGCTGGTCATCCTGTTCGGCATCGGCGCGGTGGTGATGGGACTCACCTTCGGTGCCCAGTTCGGCGACGTGCAGCTGCCCCTGTTGGCGCTGCTCGCCGCCATCCCGCTGTGCATCGTGCTGCCGGTGTTCCTCTGGTTGGACTCCTTCGAGCGGGAACCGGGCTGGCTGCTGGCCCTCGCGCTGGCCTGGGGCGCTGTCGTGGCCACGGGCTTCGCCCTGATCGTGAACGACGTGGCCTACGCCCTCGCCGCGATGATGGGCCTGCCGGCCGATGCGGTGACCGCCGTCATCGTGGCCCCGCTCGTGGAGGAGTCCCTCAAGGGTGCCTTCCTCCTGGGGCTGTGGTGGTTCCGGCCGCGTCAGCTCAACGGTGTGGTGGACGGCGTGGTCTACGCCGGGGTGGTGGCCGCGGGCTTCGCCTTCGTGGAGAACATCCTGTACTTCGCCGCGGCGCTGGGGGAGATGGGCACCAGCGGCCTCACCGCCACGTTCATCATGCGCGGCCTGCCCAGCCCCTTCGCGCACCCGCTGTTCACGGTCTGCATCGGCGCGGCCATCGGCCGGGCGACCCTGGCGCGTTCCGGCGGCTGGCGCTTCGCCCTGCCGGTCCTCGGCTGGTGCCTGGCGGTGCTGCTGCACGGCATCTGGAACCTCTCGGTGGTGCTGCAGGCCGGGTGGCTGCTGCTGTACCTGCTCTTCGAGGTGCCGGTCTTCATCGGTTTCATCGTCTTCGTGGTGTGGGTGCGTCGCCACGAGCTGCGCCACGTCAGTCGGCACCTGGAGGTCTACGTGCGCAACGGGTGGCTCACCGGTTTCGAGGCCCGGATGGTGGGCCACGCCCCGGAGCGGCGCCGCGCCGCGGAGTGGGCACAGACCGCTGCCGGCCGCGACGGACGGCAGGCCATGCGGGAGTTCCAGCGGGTGACCACGCGGCTGGCGCACCTGCGGGCCCGGCTCGACCGGCGCCATCGCAGCCACGGCCCCGTGGAGTGGCGCCCGGCGCCGGCGTGGGAGGTCCGCGAGGTGGCCCAGCAGCAGGAGCTCCTGGACCGCCTGCCGGCGCTGCGGGAGCGTTTCGCCGGCGTGCAGCAGCCCAGGAACTAGACTGGGGCGCCGCGTCCGCGTGCGCCCTGCGGGGTGTGTCGGCGCCCGCCCCCGTAGCTCAATGGACAGAGCACCGGCCTTCTAATCCGATGGTTGCGCGTTCGAATCGCGCCGGGGGCACGAGCCTGCCCGGGGGAGCCCGGCGCTGGGCCTAGTCTGTCCACGTGACTGAGCGCGTGGACCCTGAACTTCTCGATGCGGTGACCGACCTCCGTGGCGCCGTCGCGGCAGCGCGTTTCCCGCTGGAGGCGCCGCAGGCCGCGGAGGCCCGCGACCAGCGGGGTCAGCTGCTGCGTCAGCTCGACGACTACGCCCTGCCGCGGCTGAAGGCCCTGGACGCGCCCCTGCTGTGCGTGGTGGGTGGGTCCACCGGCGCGGGCAAGTCCACGTTGGTCAACTCGCTGTTGGGGGGTGTGGTGACCCGCAGTGGTGTGCTGCGGCCCACCACCCGCGCCTCGGTGCTGATCCACCACCCCAGTGATGCGGGCTGGTTCACCACCGACCGGGTGCTCCCGGAGCTCGCGCGCGTCACCGGGGGAGAGGGCGACGACGCCGATGCGGGGGCGGTGCGCCTGGTGGAGTCGCGCACGCTGCGGCCCGGGCTGGCGTTGCTGGACGCGCCCGACATCGACTCGGTCGTGCAGGCCAACCGCGACCTCGCCCGGCAGCTGCTGGGTGCGGCGGACCTGTGGGTCTTCGTGACCACGGCCGCCCGCTACGCGGACGCGGTGCCGTGGCAGATGCTGCTGCAGGCCGCGGAGCGGGGCACCTCGGTGGCCCTCGTGCTGGACCGGGTGCCCGAGGGCGCCATGGAGGAGGTGCGCACGGACTTCTCGGCCATGCTGCGCGAGCAGGGGCTGGGGGACGCGCCGGTGTTCTCCGTGCCGGAGTCCCACCTCACCGAGGAGGGTCTGCTCCCGCCGGAGGAGGTGCGCGCACTGCGCGGCTGGCTCTACTCGCTCGCCGACGACGCCGACGCCCGGCAGGCCGTCATCCGCCGGACGCTGGCGGGTACCCTGGCCTCGCTGCAGCGTCGTTCCCTCCAGGTGGCCGAGGGGGTGGACCACCAGGTCTCGGTGGTCGAGAGCCTGCGTGAGGACGCCCGCCGTGGTCACGAGGACGCCCGCGGCCGGGTGGAGGAGGCCATGAGCGACGGATCGCTGCTGCGGGGCGAGGTGCTGGCCCGGTGGCAGGAGCTGGTGGGCACCGGCGAGATCTTCAAGCAGCTCGATGCGGGGGTCGGTCGCCTGCGCGACCGCGTCACCTCCTTCTTCACGGGCAAGCCGCGCTCGGCCACGACGGACGACCTGGGGGAGGCCCTGGAGGACGGTGTGGCGCAGCTGCTGGAGGCCCAGCTGGAGGCCGCAGCGGCGGTCACGGCACGTGCCTGGCGTGCGGACCCGGCCGGCGAGGCCCTGCTGGAACGTCACCCCGACCTGGCGCGCCCGGGCGCCGGGGCGCGGGAGCGCAGCCAGCAACTGGTCCACGACTGGCAGGGTGACGTGTTGGAGCTGGTCCGTCGTCAGGCGGGCAGCAAGCGCACCACGGCGCGCTACCTGGCCCTGGGCGTCAACGGCATCGGGGTGCTGCTCATGGTGCTGGTCTTCGCCAGCACCGGTGGCGCGCTGCTGGGCAGCGAGGTCGCCATCGCCGGGGGTTCGGCCGTGGTGGCCCAGCGCCTGCTGGAGGCCATCTTCGGCGACCAGGCCGTGCGCTCCCTCGCGGCCGCGGCGCGCCGCAACCTCATGGAGCGGGTGGCCGAGCTGCTCGAGGACGAGCGCTCGCGCTACGAGCGGGTGCTGCAGGACGTCGGCGTGAGCCCCGAGGTGGCCGCCCACCTGCGGCACGCCGCCGCCGAGGTGGAGGCCCAGCGGTGAGCCCGCTGGTGGGCCGCTCGCGCGGCGACGCCCCCGTGGACCCCGACCGGGAGCGCGAGGAGCAGCGGACCCACCTGCGCGAGCGCGCCCTGGCCCTCCGTGAGGCCGTCGATGCCGGAGGACGGGAGCTCGAGCCGGTGGCGGCCGGGCGGGCCGGCACCGTGGCGGCCAAGGTGGACGAGCGCACCGCCCTGGCGGGCGACCACACCATCGTGGCCCTGGCCGGGGCCACCGGCTCGGGCAAGAGCTCGCTGACCAACGCCCTCGCGGGGGCCGAGGTCACCGAGCCGGGTATCAAGCGGCCGACGACGTCCACCACATCGGCCGTGGTGTGGGGCTCGGCGCCGGCCACCGAGGTGCTCGACTGGATCGGCGTCCACCGCCGCCACCGCGCCCAGGAGGGCCCCGGTCCCGACAGCGGCGAGGCCGTGGCACCCGGCGCCCTGGACGGACTGGTGCTGCTCGACCTGCCCGACTTCGACTCCCGCGAGACCGCGCACCACGCCGAGGCCGACCGCGTGCTGGACATGGCCGACCTCTTCCTGTGGGTGACCGACCCGCAGAAGTACGCCGACGCGCGCATGCACGACGACTACATCCGGGCCCGCCGCCACCACGACACCGTGATGCTGGTGGTGCTCAACCAGGCCGACCTGCTGCCACCGGAGGCGCGGGAGGAGGTGCTGGCCGATCTGCGGGGCCTGCTGGAGCGCGACGGGGTGGGCGACGTGCGGGTGCTGCCGGTCTCGGCACGCACCGGGCTGGGGCTCGACGCGCTGCGGGACCAGCTGGCGCAGATCGTGGCGGAGAACAAGGCCGTCCGGGCGCGCCTGCTGGGTGACGTGCGGACCTCGGCCGAGGCGCTGCTGGACTCGGTGGGGGAGCGCGAGCCGGAGATCAGCCTGCCCGGGGACGACCGCCTGGTCCCCGCCCTGAGTCGCGCCGCAGGTGTGCCCACGGTGCTGCGCGCCGTGGAGGCCGACCACCTGCGTCGCGCCACCGCCGCCACCGGCTGGCCGGTCACGCGCTGGGTGCGGCACCTGCGCCCGGACCCCCTGAAGCGCCTGCGCCTGGGGGAGGGCGAGGGTGCCGGCAAGGACTTCTCGGCGGCCCGAGGACGGTCGTCCATTCCCGAGGCCTCGCAGACCGCCACCTCGGCGGTTGACCTGGCCTGCCGCGAGGTGGGCGATGCCGCATCGGTGGGGCTGCCGCGCCGGTGGGCCGAGGCCGTCATGGATGCGGCGGTGCCCCCCATCGACCGGTTGTCCGACGAGCTGGACACGGCGGTGCGCCGCACGGGCGTGCAGCAGCGGTCCAGTTGGTGGTGGCCGGTGGTCGGCGTCCTGCAGTGGCTGCTCCTGCTGGCCACCGTGGTGGGTCTGGTGTGGCTGGTGCTGCTCGCCCTGGGTGAGGGCTTCCTGATGCTGCCGCTGGGCGAGCCGCCCACCTGGCGGGGGCTCCCCATTCCGGCGCTGCTGCTGGTGGGCGGGCTCTCGCTGGGACTGTTGCTGGCACTGCTGGCCCGGTTCATGGCGGGCTTCGGGGCACGCCGGCGCCGCCGTCAGGTGGGCCGGGAGATGCACGGTGCCATCGGCGAGGTGGCCCAGCAGCGGGTGCTCGACCCCGTGAACGAGGTGCTGGACCGTCACCGTCGCACCCGGGAGCTGCTGCACTCCGCCCTGGACTGACCTCTGCTCGTCCACAGGGCGGGCGGTGGTGGGCTGTGAGGTGGTGGTCGGGTTGGCCACGGTGTGCGGACCGCCGGCCAACCGGGCCGGCCCCAGTGGGGAGACACCATGAGCGAGACCTACCTGACCGTCACCGGCAACGTGGCCACCCAGCCGATCCTGCGTCAGGGACGCACTGGCACGCCGTTCCTGACCTTCCGGTTGGCGCAGAACATCAACCGGGTGGACCGGTCGACCGGGGTGGTGGACACCGTGGCCACCAACTGGATGACCGTGTGCGCCTTCCGCAACCAGGCCATCAACCTGTACCGCTCCCTGGCCAAGGGACAGCCCGTGATCGTGCACGGGCGCCTGCGCATCCAGGACTGGTCCACCGACGAGCGCAGCGGCACCACGGTGGAGCTCGAGGCCACCTCCGTGGGGCACGACCTGTCGCGGGGGCAGTCGTGCTTCGTGAAGGTGGCCAGCCCGCCCATGCCGCAGGCCGAGGACGCCGCGGAGGAGCGCCAGCGCCTGCGCACCGTGGCGGCGGAGGCTGCGGTGACGGCGGCGGAGAGCTCGTTGCCGGTGTTCGTGCCGCCGGAGGCCCAGGCGCCGCAGGAGTCGCGGGAGTCGCGGGAGTCGCAGGAGCACGCGGCGGGGGCCGCCTCCGAGCTCGAGCCCGACGCGGTCTCCGCCTGAGCGGGGACGTGGCGGGACCCCGGGGCCGCCCGCGGTCCCGGGGTGCCGGGCCACGGCCTAGACTCAGCTTCCATGGCGGAGTTCATCTACACCATGTCCAAGGCCCGCAAGGCCGTCGGCGACAAGGTCATCCTCGACGACGTGACCATGTCCTTCTTCCCGGGCGCCAAGATCGGCGTCGTCGGCCCGAACGGCGCCGGCAAGTCCACGATCCTGAAGATCATGGCCGGGCTCGACCAGCCCAGCAACGGTGAGGCCCGGCTGACGCCCGGCTACACCGTCGGCATCCTGCTGCAGGAGCCTCCGCTGGACGAGTCCAAGACCGTGCGTGAGAACGTCGAGGAGGGGATGGGTCAGATCAAGGCCGACCTCGACCGGTACAACGAGATCTCCGCCGAGATGGCCGACCCGGATGCCGACTTCGATGCCCTCATGGAGGAGATGGGCAAGCTCCAGGAGAAGATCGACAACGCGGACGCGTGGGACCTCGACTCCCAGCTCGAGCAGGCGATGGACGCGCTGCGCTGCCCGCCGGCCGACGAGCCCGTGACCCACCTCTCCGGTGGTGAGCGTCGCCGCGTGGCGCTCTGCAAGCTCCTGCTGAGCAAGCCCGACCTGCTGCTGCTGGACGAGCCCACCAACCACCTCGATGCGGAGAGCGTCCTGTGGCTGGAGCAGCACCTGGCGGAGTACGAGGGTGCCGTCCTGGCCGTGACCCACGATCGCTACTTCCTGGACAACGTGGCCCAGTGGATCTGTGAGGTCGACCGCGGCCGCCTGTACCCCTACGAGGGCAACTACTCCACCTACCTGGAGAAGAAGCAGGAGCGCCTGGCCGTCCAGGGCAAGAAGGACGCCAAGCTCAAGAAGCGCCTCGCCGAGGAGCTCGAGTGGGTGCGCTCCAACGCCAAGGGCCGACAGACCAAGTCGAAGTCGCGTCTGGCGCGCTACGAGGAGATGGCCGCCGAGGCCGAGAAGATGCGGACCCTGGACTTCGAGGAGATCCAGATCCCGCCGGGCCCGCGCCTGGGTGCGCAGGTCATCGAGGTGGACAACCTGACCAAGGGCTTCGGCGACCGCACCCTCATCAAGGACCTGACCTTCGACCTGCCGCGCAACGGCATCGTCGGCATCATCGGTCCCAACGGTGTGGGCAAGACGACGCTGTTCAAGACGATCGTGGGCCTGGAGGAGCCGGACGCCGGCACCGTGAAGGTCGGCGAGACGGTGAAGATCAGCTACGTGGACCAGAGCCGCGAGAACATCGACTCCGAGAAGAGCCTCTGGGAGGTCGTCTCCGACGGACTGGACTACATCAAGGTCGGGCAGGTGGAGATCCCCAGCCGCGCCTACGTCTCGCAGTTCGGCTTCAAGGGTCCGGACCAGCAGAAGAAGGCCGGTGTGCTCTCCGGTGGTGAGCGCAACCGCCTCAACCTCGCGTTGACCCTGAAGGCCGGCGGCAACCTGCTGCTGCTCGACGAGCCCACCAACGACCTCGACGTCGAGACCCTGGGCTCGCTGGAGAACGCCCTGCTGGAGTTCCCCGGGTGCGCCGTGGTCATCAGCCACGACCGCTGGTTCCTGGACCGCGTGGCCACGCACATCCTGGCCTACGAGGGCACCGATGAGGAGCCCGCGAACTGGTACTGGTTCGAGGGCAACTTCGCCAGCTACGAGGAGAACAAGGTGGAGCGCCTCGGCGAGGAGGCCGCGCGTCCGCACCGCGTCACCCACCGTCGCCTCACGCGTGACTGAGTGAGCCGTTCCCGCCGTCGACGCCCATCCCCCCTGCCTCCGCGCGAGGGGATGGGCGTCGCGCGTGTGCGCATCCCACCGGGTGGCGGCTGGGAGACCGTGGGGGAGGCGCTCGCGGAGGTGACGGGCCAGCCCGAGCTGGTGCGCTCCGGCATCGAGGCGGGGGAGGTGGTCGTGGATGACGGCCAGCCGGGCTCGCGGGGGCTGGTGGTCGATGCGGCCACCGAGTACCTGCCCGCCGGCCCGCGGCGGCGCGTGGCCTGGCTGTACCGCCCGTACCCCACCGAGTCGAAGGTGCCCGGCGGGCTGCCGGTGCTGTGGGCCGACGAGCACCACGTGGTGGTGGACAAGCCACCCTTCCTGGCGACCATCCCGCGCGGGGTGCACGTGCAGCAGACCGTCGTCGCCCGGGTGCAGGAGGAGTTCGGCGATGCGGTGCCCGTGCACCGGCTGGACCGCCTCACCAGCGGGGTCCTGCTGTGCGCGCGCACCCGGGCGGCCCGGCGGCCGTTGCAGCAGCTCTTCGAGCAGCGACAGGTGACCAAGACCTACGAGGCCGTGGTGTCCGTGTCGCCGGGGCGGGCGGAGTCACTGGCCGAGCTGGTGGAGCGGGCGGCCGGTGAGCAGGCACACCACCTGGTGAAGAAACGGGGGAGTCAGCAGGTGGTCGTGGTGCCCGGACCGCCCAACGCCGTCACCCGCATCGAGGCGGTGGAGGTTGATGAGGGCGCCGGGCGGGCGCGGCTGCGGCTGCACCCCCACACCGGCCGGACGCACCAGCTGCGCGTGCAGCTGGCGCACCTGGGGCTGCCGATCGTGGCCGACCCGCTCTACCCGGTGCAGACCGAGCAGGTCACCGGCGACTTCTCCACGCCCCTGCAGCTGCTGGCCACCCGGTTGGAGTGGACCGACCCGTTCACCGGGGAGCAGCGGGTGGGGGAGTCGCCGCGCGTGCTGCCGCTCAGCCCTCCTTGATGCGGACCATGCCCTCCTGGGCGACCGAGGCCATGAGCGTGCCGTCGGCGTGGAACAGCCGGCCCACGCCGAGGCCCCGCCCGGACTGTGCCGAGGGGGAGGACTGCGTGTACAGCATCCAGTCGTCCAGGCGGGGGCGGCGGTGGAACCACATGGCGTGGTCGAGGCTCGCGGGGCGCAGGCGGGTGTCGGTCCACGCGATGCCGTGGCGGCGCAGCACCGGCTCCAGCAGCGTGTAGTCCGAGAGGTAGGCGCTCGCCGCAGCGTTGACCAGCGGGTCGTCGGGCATCTGGCCGGTGAAGCGCACCCACACGCTCTGGCGGTCGGTGCGGGCGAAGTTGTTGCCGTAGAGCGGGGCGTCCACCCAGCGCATGTCCACCGGTCGGCCCTTGGTGAGGAAGATCGCGCGCGGGTCGTCCACCCCGGCCAGCAGCTCGCCGATGCTGGGCAGCTCCTCCGGGGCGGGCACGTCCGGCATCCGCTCCTGGTGGTCCAGTCCCTCGGCCGGCTCCTGGAAGGAGGTGGTCATCGAGAGCAGCACCCGGTCGTCCTGGTAGGCGTGCACCCGCCGGGCCGAGAACGACCGGCCGTCGCGCAGTCGTTCCACCTCGAAGCGGATCTCCCGTGTGGAGTCCGCAGGGCGCAGGAAGTAGCCGTGCAGGGAGTGGATGTAGCGGTCGCCGTCCTCGTCCAGCGGCACCAGGGTGCGCCCGGCCGCCATGACGCACTGCGCCAGCACCTGCCCGCCGAAGGCCCGTCCGTGGGGCTGCGGCTGGCTCTGACCGATGAAGGTGTTGGCTCCCAGGGCCCTGATGTCCAGCACCTCCATGAGCTGGGCGAAGGGGTTCTCGGGCAGCTCCACCTGGCCGCCGTGGTGGATGCCCGACCCCATGCGCGGGGGCTCGCCCTGCAGTCCGGAGGGGTCGTGGGACGGGTTCTGGGAGGTGTTCTCTGCGGTCACGGGGTCCACTCAACCACGAGGCCCCCGCCACCGGAGCCACACCCAGCGCCGCGGCCTGAGACCATGGGCGCCATGACGACGAACACCCCCGGCGGCCGCCGTCAGACGGCCGGAACGCTCACCACGCACCCCTCGACCACGGACGGTCCCCGTCCCTACCGGTTGAACGTGCCGCTGCGGTGGTCGGACCAGGACGCCTACGGCCACGTGAACAACGTCACCTTCCTGCAGCTGCTGGAGGACGCCCGCGTGCAGGGCATGCACGACTGGTTCACTGGGGCCAGCCCCCTGACGACCGGCCTGCTGGTGGCCTCGCACAAGGTGGAGTACCTGCGCCCGGTGGAGTTCCGCTACGCCCCGGTGGTGGTGGACATGTGGATCGGCACCCTCTCCGGCGGCAGCTTCACGATGGAGTACGAGCTCCGCGAGCACCCGCTGGCCCACGGTGACGCCCCCGTGTCGCTCGACCAGCCCGTACCCACCGAGGCCGATCTGCCGGTGGCCCTGCACGCCAGCACCGCCATCGTGACCTACGACTTCGAGGCCGCCCGGCCCCGCCGCCTCACCGCCGAGGAGCGCGAGGTGCTCGGCCGCTACCAGGGCGACCCGGTGGTGTTCCGCCGGTGAGCCCGGCCGGTGACACGCAGCGACCCCAGGGCCAGCCCGTCATCACCCTGCCCAGCCCGGCGGAGCTCGACGACCTGGCCGTCCTGACCGGCCGGGCCAAGCGGCTCGACGCCGAGGGCGCCATGCGGCTGCAGTGCGCCGACGGCCACCTGGCCACCTGGGTGTGCGTCGTGCAGGGCGCCGGCGTGCTCGGCGACGGCACCGTGCTCGGCCTGCGGGTGGCGCGCGCCAGTGCCACCGCCCCGGTGGACACCGTGGTGCCGCTGGCCGCGGTGACCGACCGGCTGGCAGCCCGCGGCGCGGACACCACCGACTTCTCCGTGCCGCCCTCCGAGGTCCGCGCCGGGTGGGCGAGCATCAGCCCGCCACGCGGCGGGTGGGAGCCCGTCGCCCGCATCGATGAGGGGGACCTGGCCGCCGTCGCGCGCGCCGGCATCGAGGAGGTCACCGCCGGTGCCCCCGAGGGCTCCGGAGCGGCCGCCGTGGCCGACCTGCGGCGGCGGGTCTGGGCCACCGGCGTGGGGGTGGGCTGGCCCCGCGGACTGGCGTTCGGCGCCCACGCTCTGGGCTTCCTCGGCGACGGACCGGAGGCGGTGCTCTGGCGCGTCGGCCCGTGGTGGCGCCTCTCCACGGAGCGGGGGCACGTGCTCGCCCGCTGATCCGGGTTAGCGTGGGCGCCGAAAGGAGAACTCTCGTGCTCACGATCCTCTGGGGGCTGGGCGGCATGCTCGCCCTGATCCTCATCGCCTGGTTGGTGTCCGCGGACCGCGGTGCGGTGCGCTGGCGGACGGTGCTGGCAGCCCTGGGGCTGCAGGTCGGCTTCGGTGTGCTCACGCTGTACTGGGAGCCCGGCCAGAAGGCGCTGTCGGCCGTGGCCGACGGGGTGTCGGCGGTCATCGGCTCGGCCGGTGCCGGCATCGACTTCCTCTTCGGTCCCGTGCTGCCCGAGGAGGGATCGGTCTTCGCCTTCCAGGTGCTCCCGGTGATCGTCTTCTTCGCCTCGCTGACTGCCGTGCTCTTCCACCTGGGCGTGCTGCAGTTCGTGGTCAACGGCATCGGCCGCGCGCTGGGCACGGTCCTGGGCACCGGGCGCTACGAGTCGGTGAATGCGGCGGCCAACATCTTCGTGGGCCAGACCGAGGCGCCGCTGCTCATCAAGCCCTACATCCGCCGTCTGGACGAGTCGGCGCTGTTCGCGGTGATGGTCGGTGGCCTGAGCACGGTGGCCGGCTCGGTGCTGGCGGGCTACGCACTCATGGGCGCGAGCATGGAGTACCTCATCGCCGCCTCGTTCATGGCTGCCCCGGGCGCCCTGCTCATGGCCAAGATCATGGTCCCCGACGGGGCGATGGCCGGTGGTGCCCGCGGCGCGGCGACCGCCAGCGAGCCCGCTGTCTCCGGTGCCGCCTCCGGCGGGGGCGCCACCGTCCTGTCGGACGACGACGCCTCCACCCTGGGCCAGCGCCCGCAGGAGGAGCCGCAGGACGAGCACCTCGCCGAGGAGGAGGCCGACAACGTCATCGAGGCCGCCGCGCTCGGCGCTCAGGAGGGCCTGAAGCTCGCCCTGACCATCGGTGCCATGGTGCTGGCCTTCATCGCGCTCATCCAGCTGATGAACCTGCTGCTGGGCACCGTCGGCGGCTGGTTCGGGCAGCCCGACCTGTCCTTCGAGCAGCTCCTGGGCTGGGTCTTCGCACCGGTCATGACCCTGGTGGGTGTGCCCTGGTCCGAAGCCAGCACCTCCGGCTCCTTCCTGGGCCAGAAGATCGTGCTCAACGAGTTCGTGGCCTTCGCCAACTTCACCCCGGTGGCCGAGACGCTCAGCGCCCGCACCCAGGCCATCACCACCTTCGCCCTCACGGGTTTCGCCAACCTGGGCTCCCTGGGCATCCTGCTCGGCGGTCTGGGCGGCCTGGCCCCCGAGCGGCGTGGTGACATCGCCCGCCTCGGTCTGCGCGCCATCCTCGCGGCCACCCTGGCCAACCTGATGAGCGCCGCCATCGCGGGCATCCTCATCGCCTGAGCCGCGGGTCCGGTGGCACGATGAGGTCATGCGCATCGGCATCCTGACCTCCGGCGGGGACTGCCCCGGCCTCAACGCCGTCATCCGCGGCGCCGTCCTCAAGGGCGACCGCATCCACGGCCACGAGTTCCTCGGCATCAAGGACGGCTGGCGGGGCCTGGTCGAGGATGACGTGGCCCCGCTGCCGCGCCACCAGATCCGCGGGCTCAGCAAGCAGGGCGGCACCATCCTGGGCACCTCCCGGGTGGGTCCCTACGGCGAGGGCAACGGCGGCGCCGAGCGGGTGCGTCAGACCATGGAGCGCCACGGCATGGACGCCCTCATCGCCATCGGGGGAGAGGGCACGCTCACCGTGGCCCGCATGCTCCACGACGAGGGGATCGATGTGGTGGGCGTCCCCAAGACCATCGACAACGACCTCAGCGCCACCGACTACACCTTCGGCTTCGACACGGCCGTGCACGTGGCCACCGAGGCGATCGACCGCCTGCGCACCACCGGGGAGAGCCACCACCGCTGCATGGTGCTGGAGGTGATGGGCCGCCACGCCGGGTGGATCGCGCTGCACGCGGGAGTCGCCGGCGGGGCGCACGCCATCCTGGTGCCGGAGGTGCCCGTGGGCTACGACCAGGTGGCCGAGTGGGTGGAGGCCACCATGGAGCGCGGCCGGGCGCCGCTGGTGGTGGTGGCCGAGGGCTTCATGCCCGACGGGGAGATCGTCTCCGGGGGCGAGGTGGACGGCATGGGCCGCCCGCGGCTCGGCGGGGTGGGGGAGCAGGTGGCCCACGAGATCGAGGCGCGCACCGGCATCGAGTCGCGTGCGATGGCGCTGGGTCACATGCAGCGCGGCGGCTCACCCACCGCCTACGACCGGGTGCTCGCCACCCGCTTCGGGACCGCCGCCCTCGATGCGGTGCACGACCGCGCGTACGGACAGATGGTCGCGCTCGCCGGCACCGAGATCGTGCGGGTGCCCTTGGCCGAGGCCACCACGGAGCTCAAGAGCGTGCCCCGGGAGCGATGGGACGAGGCGGCCATCCTGTTCGGATGACCGCCCCGTCCCGGTGCGTGCAGGCCGTGGGCCCCGCGGGCCGTCAGGCCGTCAGGCCAGCGAGCCCTCCAGCCAGAGGGTGTGGTCGGCCTCCAGGGTGCGGGCCCCCGACGGGCCGCCGGCGATGCTGTCCAGCACCACCCGGGCGCCCTCCGGCAGCTCCAGGGTGGTGGTGCCGGTGTTGCACAGCACGGTCACCACGCCCTCTGCGCCCTGCACCTCCACGCCGAACACGCCCTGGGGCAGGCCCTCCACGAAGGACAGCCCACCCGCGGCGGTGCCGCGGCGCGACCGCTCGGCCAGTGCGGTGCGGTACAGCTCCAGCGTGGAGCCCTCCACGCCCTCCTGGCGGTCCACGGCCAGCTCGGCGTAGACCGGCGGCTGCGGCAGCCAGGTCTCCCCGGTGGCGCTGAAGCCCAGGGCCGGGGCGTCGCCCTCCCAGGCCATCGGCACCCGACAGCCGTCGCGGCCCACCTGCTCCTCGGCCGTGCCGCGGGTGCGGAACCACGCCGGGTCCTGGCGCGCGTCGGGGTCCATCGAGGTGTGCTCGGGCAGACCCAGCTCCTCGCCGTAGTACAGGTAGGACGAGCCGGGCAGGGCCAGCATCATGGTGGTGGCCGCCCGGGCCCGCCGCAGGCCCAGCTCGGCGTCGGGCTGCGGGTCCTCGGCGCTGATGCCGTTGGGGCGGCGCTCGCCGACGGTGAGCCCCAGCCGGGAGGCGTGCCGCACCACGTCGTGGTTGCTCAGCACCCAGGTGGTGGGGGCGCCCACGGCGTCGTTGGTGGCGTAGGAGCGCTCGATGCAGGCACGCAGGTCGTCGGCGCGCCAGGGGGTCTCCAGGAAGTCGAAGTTGAAGGCCTGGTGCATCTCGTCCGAGCGCACGTAGCGGGCCAGCCGCTCGGGGTCCGGCACCCACGCCTCGGCGCACAGCACCCGGTCGCCGTCGTACTCGGCCAGCACCTCGTGCCAGCGGCGGTACACCTCGTGCACCTCGTCCTGGTCCCACATCGGGCCCTGGTTCGATGCGGTGGACGCGCCGGCCATGGTGGCCACCTCGGCGAAGTCGGGCAGGCCCTCGGCCTTCACCAGGCTGTGGGCCACGTCCACGCGGAAGCCGTCCACGCCGCGGTCCAGCCAGAAGCGCAGCACGTCCTCGAAGTACGCGCGCACCTCGGGGTTGCGCCAGTTGAAGTCCGGCTGGCTGCTGTCGAACAGGTGGAGGTACCACTGGCCGTCGTCCACCCGGGTCCAGGCCTCGCCGCCGAAGACGCTGCCCCAGTCGTTCGGGGGCTGCGAGCCGTCCGGTCCGCTGCCCTCCCGGAACAGGTAGCGCTCACGCTCGGGGGAGCCCGGACCCGCGGCCAGGGCGGCCTGGAACCACTCGTGCTGGTCCGAGGAGTGGTTGGGCACCAGGTCCACGATCACGCGCAGGCCCAGCTCATGGGCGCGGGCGATGAAGGCATCCGCATCGGCCAGGGTGCCGAAGAGGGGGTCGATGTCGCGGTAGTCGGCCACGTCGTAGCCGCCGTCCTTCATGGGTGAGACGTAGAAGGGACTCACCCACACCGCATCGACACCGAGGGCGGCGAGGTGCTCCAGCCGGGAGGTGATGCCGGCCAGGTCACCCGTGCCGTCCCCGCCGCCGTCGGCCCAGGAGCGGGGGTAGATCTGGTAGATCACCGCATGGCGCCACCACTCGGTGCCCGTCGAGGGGGAGTGGACGATCGGTCCGGTCGTCAGGGGGTTCTCAGTCACCCGTCCATTGTGGTGCACGGAATGACCGGTCCGATGCGGGTGCTCACTCCTCCACGCGGCGCACCGACAGCCGGGGGCGGCGGGGAGCGGGGTGAATGGGGGGTGGCGGGGCCGACTCGCTCAGCGGCGGGGCGTCGTCCTGGAGCGTGTTCACCATGAAGTGGGCGGCGCGCTCGAAGTACGCCCGCATCATCTGGTCGGCCTCGGCGGGGAAGTCCATCTGGTCCATGGCCCGGCCCATGTGGTGCAGCCAGCGGTCCCGTTGCGCGGGGGTGACCGCGAAGTCCACGTGGCGCATGCGCAGCCGGGGGTGGCCGCGGGTCTCGGAGTAGGTCTTGGGGCCGCCGAAGAACTGCTCCAGGAACATGCGCAGCCGGTCCTCCGCGGGCCCGAGGTCCTCCTCGGGGTACAGGTCGCGCAGCGGTGCGTCGGCGGCGACGCCCTCGTAGAACAGGGCCGTCAGCCGCACGAACGCCTCGTGTCCACCGACCATCTCGTAGATGGTCTCGGGGTGGGGCTGCGAGGCGGGCGTCTCACTGCGGGGGGGCTCAGCGGGGCGGTTCATGGTCCCAGTCTCGCACCGGTGGTGCGGGCACCCCGGCGGCGTCCAGGGCGCGCTTGGCCGCGGCGCGCAGACCCCGGGCCGCGGCGTACTGCTCCCCGGCGGCACAGTCCGCGAAGATGCGCACGGTCATGGCGCCGCCCCGCACCTCCTGGATGCCGGCCACCGTGGGCACGCCCAGCAGCTGGCGGTCGCCCTCGGGGGAGGCGGCGTACTCCTGGACCGCGGTGGTGAGCACCTCGGACACCGTGCGCGAGTCGGCACGGGCGGCCACCTGCACGTCGATCGTGGCCACCGGCGTGCCCTGCGAGGTGTTGCCCACCCGCAGGATCTCCCCGTTGCGGATGTACCAGACCACCCCGTCGGCCGAGCGCAGGCGGGTGACGCGGAGGGTCACCTCCTCCACCTCACCGCTGGCCTCCCCGAGGTCCACCCAGTCGCCCACGCCGAACTGGTCCTCGATCATCAGCATCACCCCGCTGATGACGTCCTTCACCAGCGACTGCGCTCCGAAGCCGATGGCCAGACCGCCGATGCCGGCGCTGGCCAGCAGGGGCGCCAGCGGCAGCCCCAGCTGGTCGCAGACCATCAGGGCGGCCACCGTCCAGATCACCACCGAGCTGGCGCTGCGCAGCAGGCTGGTGAGGGTGAGCACCCGCTGTCGGCGGCGCAGGTCGGCGCGGCGGCCGTCGGCGGTGGACTCGTGGGCGTGGTCGGTCATCCACGTGGTGAGCCGCCGGATGAGGTGGCGTGCCAGTGCCCGCAGCACCAGCGCCGCGAGGACGATCACCACGATGGCCAGGCCGTGGGTGCTCAGCCAGGAGAGCACCACGCGGCCGAGCTCGTCGCCGGAGGGGAGTGCACCGACGACCCCCACGGCCGGGACCGGGCTCACGAGCGGGCGTCGAAGGCCTGTGCCGCCAGCGCGCGGGCCGTGCCGTCCCGGTTCTCCGCGATGACGCGGCGCAGCGCCTGCGAGGCGTCGGGGTGGCTGTCCAGCCAGTTCTGTGCTGCCTGCACCACGTCGTCGTGCACCAGGGCGTGCGGGTAGAAGCCGCCCGCGACGGCCTCGGCGATGGCGTGGGTGCGGTCGTCCCACATCGATCCCACGCGGTCGAAGTAGGGGGCCACGAAGCGGCGCAGGTCCTCGGGGTCCTGCACGCGCTGCCACCCTGCAGCAGTGGCCACCACCTCGGCGTTGGGCAGGCCGCTGCCACCCCACACGGTGTCCCAGGCCTGCTGCTTGCTCTGCTCGTCGGGGCGCGCGGCGCGGGCCCTGGCCAGCCGCTCGGCCCCGGAGGCGGTGCGGTCCCGGGCGGCCTCGGCCTGGAGCTCGTCGTCGCTGAGGGCGCCGTTCTTGGCGAGCCCGGTCACCAGCACCCAGCGCATGTCGGTGTCGATCTCCAGCCCGGGGAGGGTCTGGGACCCGTCGGCCAGGGCACGCAGGCGGGCCACGCCGGCCTCGCCGCGGGCGGCGGCCGCCCAGGCGGTGGTCAGCTGCAGCTGCAGGTCCGAGCCGGCCTGAGCCCCTTCCACCAGTCGGCCGAGCTCCTCGGCCAGGCGGTCGGCCGTGGCCTCCTGGTGCTCGGGCGCCACGTAGCGCCCGGCAGCCGCCTCCAGCTGCGAGAGCAGGATGCGCACCAGCGTGGAGTCGGTCTCCCCGGGCAGGGCGCGCAGGCCCAGCTCGATGAAGTCGCGCGCCGACATCTGCGCGTCCCGCGTCATGTCCCAGGCAGCGCCCATCACCACGGCGCGGGGGAGCGAGTCGGTGAAGGCCGCGATGTGCTCGGTGGCGGTGGCCAGGCTCACCTCGTCCAGACGCACCTTGCAGTAGCCCAGGTCGTCATCGTTGAGCAGCAGCAGGTCCGGGCGGGCGCGGCCCACCAGGCCGGTGAGCTCGGTGCGCTCGCCGGCGACATCCAGCTCCCAGCGGTCGGTGCGCACCAGGGCGCCGTCCTGCAGGTCGTAGGCGCCCACGGCGATGCGGTGGGGCCGCAGGGTGGGCCAGTCGGCCGCGGCCGTCTGCTCGATGTGGGCGGCGGTCACGGTGCCGTCGGCGGCGGTCTCGAGCACCGGGGTGAGGGTGTTCACCCCGGCGGTCTCCAGCCAGTCGGCCACCCAGGGTGCGAGGTCGCGCCCGGAGGTGGCCTCCAGGTGCCGGGTCAGGTCGGCCAGGGTGGTGTTTCCCCACTTGTGCTCGGCGAAGTAGGCGCGCAGCCCGTCGCGGAAGGCCTCCTCGCCCACGTAGGCCACCAGCTGCTTGAGCACGCTGGCGCCCTTGGCGTAGGTGATGCCGTCGAAGTTCACCTCCACGTCGGCCAGGTCGCGGATCTCGGCCACGATGGGGTGGGTGGAGGAGAGCTGGTCCTGGTGGTAGGCCCAGGTCTTCTCGCTGATGGCGAAGGTGGTCCAGGCGGTGCGCCACTGAGTGGCCTCGGTCTGGCAGGTCGTGGAGGCCCACTCGGCGAACGACTCGTTGAGCCACAGGTCGTTCCACCACTTCATGGTGACGAAGTTGCCGAACCACATGTGGGCGAGCTCGTGCAGGATGGTCAGGGCGCGGCGCTCCACCAGGCTGTCGGGCACCGCCGAGCGGAAGACGTAGATCTCGGCGAAGGTCACGCAGCCGGCGTTCTCCATCGCGCCCATGTTGTACTCGGGAGTGAAGATCTGGTCGTACTTGGTGAAGGGGTACGGCTGGTCGAAGTACTCCTCGTAGAAGCCGAAGCCGGCCTTCGTGACCGCGAAGATGTTCTCGGCGTCCAGGTGGGCGTCCAGGCTGCGGCGGGCCAGCACGCCCAGGTCGATCGTCCCCTGCCGGGTCTCGACCGTGTCGGCGTGGCGGACGTACGGCCCGGCCACCAGGGCGGTGATGTAGCAGGACATCTGGGGCGTGGCGTCGAAGGTCCAGGTGGCGCGCTCCACGGTCGTGCGGCCGTCCAGGGTGCCGGTCCCCGCCGGCTCCGGCCGGGGAGTGGGTTCGTTGCTCACCACCTCCCAGTGCGCCGGCGCCGTGATCGTGAACTGGAAGGTGGCCTTCAGGTCCGGCTGTTCGAAGACGGGGAACATGCGGCGGCAGTCGGCCACCTCGAACTGGGTGTAGAGGTAGACCTCGTCGTCGGCGGGGTCCACGAACCGGTGGAGGCCCTCACCGGTGTTCATGTAGCGGCCCACGGCCTCCACGTACAGCTCGTGCTCGCCCTCGGCCAGGCCCGGCAGGGGGATGCGGGCGCCGTCGAAGGCGCTGGCGTCCAGCGGCTGCCCGTCGAGCTCCACCCGGCGGACCGACTCGCCGATGAAGTCGATGAAGCTGTCGCCCGCCTCGTGGCAGGTGAAGCGCACCCGGCTGCTGGTGGCGAAGGTGTGGGGGCCGTCCGTGACGTCGGTGGCCACCTCGTAGGAGTGGGTGGCGATCTGACGCGAGCGCTGCATCGCCTCGTCGCGGGTGAGGTTCTTGCCGGGCACGAAGGTCCTCCAGGTGTGGGTGGTGGCGTCGGGAGCCGTGATGGGGGCCGGGTCCGGGGCAGTCTTGCACGGCTGTGTGGCACCGGTCACACGGCTGTGGACGAGGGGGTCCTCGCCCCGGAGGCGGGCCTTCCCCGGGGCCGGGTGGCAGACTCGGGGCATGAGCGAGACGACACAGCAGCCAGCCGTCGAGATGTTCTTCGACCCCACCTGCCCCTGGGCCTGGATGACCAGCCGGTGGCTCATGGAGGTGGAGCAGGTGCGCGGTATCGAGGTCACCTGGTCGCCCATGTCCCTGGCCGTGCTCAACGAGGGGCGTGACCTGCTCGAGGACTACGCCACCGCCATGCAGCACGCCTGGGGCCCGGTGCGCGTGATCTCCGCCGCCATGGCCGCTCACGGCCCGGAGCAGGCCAAGGCCCTCTACGACGCGATGGGGGAGCGCTTCCACCCCGGTGGCCGCAAGAACGTCGAGGAGGGACAGGCGGTGATCGTCGAGGCGCTGGCGGAGGTCGGTCTGCCGGCCGAGCTCGCCGACGTGGCCTTCCCGCAGGGGGTGGGAGACAATCCCCAGGACGAGATCACCGCGGACCTGCGGGAACGTCAGCAGCGGGTGGTGGACCTGGTGGGCGACGAGGTCGGCACGCCCGTCATCTCCGTGGACGGCGTGGCCTTCTTCGGGCCGGTCGTCACGCCCGCGCCCAAGGGCGAGGACGCAGGGCGCCTCTGGGACGGCTGCGTGCTGGTGGCCTCCACCCCCGGCTTCTACGAGCTGAAGCGCTCGCGGGACGCCGGTCCACAGTTCGACTGACCGCCCCCCGCACCCCCAGAGCCTGACAGGAGCACCATGATCATCCACATCGGCGGCGACCACGCCTCCTTCGAGCTGCAGCGCCACCTGGTGGGCTGGCTCACCGAGCAGGGCCACGAGGTCGTCGACCACGGGCCGGCCGAGTACGACGCCCAGGACGACTACCCCGTCTTCGTGCTGCCCGCCGCCCGCGCGGTGGCCGCTGACCCGAGCTCCCTGGGCATCGTCCTGGGTGGCTCCGGCAACGGGGAGCAGATGGCGGCCAACAAGGTCGAGGGAATCCGCGCCGCCCTGGCCTGGCAGCCCGAGCTGGCAGCCCTGGCCCGCCAGCACAACGACGCCCGCGTCGTGAGCATCGGTGCCCGCTTCACCGACACCGCGACCGCCGAGGCGATCGTGACGGCCTTCCTCACCACGCAGTTCGAGGGTGAGGAGCGCCACGCCCGTCGCGTCGCCATGGTGGAGGCCTACGAGCGGGACGGCTCCCTGCCCGGCTGAGCAGGGCCCTCACACGGGCGACGGCCCCTGACCCGGGTGGGTCAGGGGCCGTCGCGCTCTCGGGGGCGGGTCAGGCCTTGTCGCCCTCGGCGTTCTGGTCGCCGGACAGACCGTCCAGGTACTCGCCGGCCTTGTCGCCGCCGGACTGGATCTTGTCGCCGTGCTTGCCGCCGGTGGCGTCGTCGAGCTTGTTGCCGGCGGAGTCGATCGCGCCGTCAACCTTCTCGGACTGGGCGTCGTAGCCCTTGCCCGCCATGTCCTTGGCCTTGTCGGCGTTCACGTTGTCCATGATTCCCATGCTGTCCTCCGATCTCTCGGCGTGGGCCCCCTGCGGGACCCCTGTCCCGAGCCACCCTGCCATGTGGGGGGAGGGGGGACAAGGGTGCGCCCCGGCCGGGGCCGGGGCGCAGTGGAGCGGGCGACGGGAATCGAACCCGCACAACCAGTTTGGAAGACTGGGGCTCTACCATTGAGCTACGCCCGCGGGAAACGACCGCGGGAGCAGGCCTCCTGCGGACCGGGGTAGCCTACCCTGTCTGCGCCGCCGCACGTGTGGTGCACCACGGGGTATGGCGCAGCTTGGTAGCGCGTCCGCTTTGGGAGCGGAAGGCCGCCGGTTCGAATCCGGCTACCCCGACCGTTAGGATTGCTCCTCATTGCGCGCATTTCTGGCGCGGTCGCTGGACAGCCGGGGTCGAGTCACGGCCCCATCCCCCATGAGCCAAACGGAGACGAGAGACGTGAAGAGTGCCGTCGAGACCCTGAACCCCACGCGTGTGAAGCTGGACGTGGAGGTTCCGCACGAGGAGCTCAAGCCCGCCCTCGACGAGGCCTACAGGACCATCGGCAGCCAGGTGCAGATCCCCGGCTTCCGCAAGGGCAAGGTGCCGGCCCGCATCATCGACCAGCGGTTCGGCCGCGGGGCCGTGGTGCAGGAGGCCATCAACACCGTGATGCCCGATCTCTACGCCCGCAGCATCACCGAGAACGAGCTCACCCCCATCGGTGAGCCCGAGCTGGAGATCACTGACATCCCGGCCCAGGACGGTGAGCCGCTGAAGTTCACCATCCAGGTCGACGTGCGCCCCACCATCGAGCTGCCGGACACCTCCGGTCTGAAGGTCGAGGTCGAGGCCGTCGAGGTCTCCGAGGAGGACGTGCAGAAGCGCCTGGACGACCTGCGCGAGCGCTTCGGCACCCTGAACGGCGTGGACCGCGCCGCGGAGTCCGAGGACCACGTGAGCATCGACCTCACCGCCACCATCGACGGCGAGGAGATCGACACCGTCGAGGGCGTGAGCTACCAGATCGGTCAGGGCACGATGATCGAGGGTCTGGACGACGCCCTGGTGGGCATGAAGGCCGGTGAGACCAAGACCTTCACCGCCCCGCTGGCCGGTGGCGACCGCGAGGGCGAGGACTCCGAGGTCACCGTCACCGTGCAGTCCGTCAAGGAGCGTGAGCTCCCGGAGGTGGATGACGAGTTCGCCCAGCTGGCCTCGTCCTTCGACACCGTCGAGGAGCTGAAGGACGACCTGCGCCTGCAGGCAGAGCGCAACGCCGCCTTCACGCAGGGCATCGAGGCCAGGGACAAGATCCTGGACACCCTCATCGAGCAGCTGGACATCCCGGTGCCCGCGAGCATCGTGGAGGCCGAGGTGCACGCCCACCTGGAGCGCGAGAACCGCCTGGAGGACGACGAGCACCGCGCCGAGGTGACCAAGAGCACCGAGGACGCCCTGCGCGCCCAGTTCCTCATGGATGCCCTGGTGGAGCGCGACGCCGTCGAGATCGAGCAGAACGAGCTGCTCGAGTACCTGATGATGTCCGCCCAGTCCTCCGGCATGGACCCCAACCAGTTCATCTCCATGCTCGACCAGCAGGGTCAGATCGGCCAGGTCGTCGAGGAGGTGCGTCGTCGCAAGGCCCTCGCGGGTGTGCTGGAGACCGCCTCCATCGTGGACACCCAGGGCAACACGGTGGACCTGAGCGCCCTCGAGGACGACGAGGACGAGGCCGGTTCCGAGGAGGCCGCCGAGGACGCGGCCGCTGCCGAGGAGACCACGACCGAGGAGTCCGCCGAGTCCAAGTGACCCGGACCCTCCCCAGCGGGGCCGTTGCGCAGTCGCGCAGCGGCCCCGCTGCCGTCTGTGGGGTGCAGGCGGGTCCGTGGCAACGGGTGCGCAGCCGGGGCGGGTGCGCTGAGGGCGAACAGGGCCACCCGCGGGACGAAAGCAGCGGGCCGCGGCGTTAGCGTCACTCGAAGGAACCGTCCGATGAAGGAGAGACGCACGTGAGCGAGCACACCGCATCGACCCCCGCCGTGGCCAGTGAGGGCGCGCGGCTGGCGGGCCTGGACGACCAGATCTACAACCGGCTGCTGAAGGAGCGCATCGTCTTCCTCGGCTCGGACGTGCGTGATGACAACGCCAACGCGATCTGCGCGCAGCTGCTGCTGCTCTCGGCCGAGGACCCGAACGCCGACATCTGGCTGTACATCAACTCCCCGGGCGGATCGGTGACGGCCGGCATGGCCATCTTCGACACCATGAACTGGATCCCCAACGACGTGGCCACGGTCGCGATGGGGCTGGCGGCCTCCATGGGCCAGTTCCTGCTCTCCGCCGGCACCCCGGGCAAGCGCTACGCCACCCCCCACTCGCGCGTGATGATGCACCAGCCCTCCGGCGGTGTGGGCGGTACGGCCTCGGACATCAAGATCCAGGCCGAGCAGCTGCTGCACATCAAGCGCCAGATGGCCGAGCTCATCGCGGAGCACACCGGCCAGTCGCCCGAGCAGATCACCAAGGACTCCGACCGCGACCGCTGGTTCACCGCGCAGGAGGCCAAGGAGTACGGCTTCGTGGACCACGTCTTCCAGACCTCCACCGACACCCAGGACGTGAAGAAGAGCGACGTCGCCGCCGAGGACAAGGCGCACGCCGGTGAGGACGAGGAGGGCCAGAAGTGAACCTGCCCCTCGACCCGGCCGCCCGCGGCCAGCACACCCCCACGCCGATGATGCACGGAGGAACCATGAACCACCCCGGCGCCCAGGGCCGCCTGCACGTGCCCGGCCCCTCGTCCCGCTACGTGCTCCCGCAGTTCGAGGAGCGCACCGCCTACGGCAGCAAGCGGCAGGACCCGTACACCAAGCTGTTCGAGGACCGCATCATCTTCTGCGGCGTGCAGATCGACGACGCCTCGGCGGACGACATCATCGCCCAGCTGCTGGTGCTGGAGTCCCAGGACCCGGACCGCGACGTGCTGATGTACATCAACTCCCCGGGCGGCTCGTTCACCGCCATGACGGCCATCTACGACACGATGCAGTTCATCCGCCCTGACGTGCAGACCTTCGTGCTGGGCCAGGCAGCCTCCGCCGGTGCGGTGCTGCTGGCTGCCGGTGCCCCGGGCAAGCGCTTCGCCCTGCCGAACTCCCGCATCCTCATCCACCAGCCCGCCATGGAGGGGATGGGCGGCATGGCCTCCGACCTGGAGATCACCGCCAACGAGGTGCTGCGCATGCGCACCTGGCTGGAGGAGACCTGGGCCAAGCACTCGGGGCAGACGCCGGAGAAGGTGCGCAACGACATCGAGCGCGACAAGATCCTGTCCGCCGAGGAGGCCAAGGAGTACGGCCTGGTGGACGCCGTGCTGCCGAGCCGCAAGGCCGCACTGGAGGGCTGAGCCCCGCGCACTGGTCGTCCGCAGGGGCCGTCACCCGATCCGGGGGGCGGCCCCTGCGGCGCGCCGTGGCCCCCCTGGCGAGGCTGTCGGTGTGCGGGGGTAGCGTGAAGTCAGCACCCGCACCGATGGGGTGGGTGGACGACCGACACGGCAGGAGAGGCCCATGGCGCGCAGCGCGGGGAGCAGTGACTTCCTCACCTGTTCCTTCTGTGGCAAGAGCCAGAAGCAGGTCCGCAAGCTCATTGCCGGACCCAACGTCTACATCTGCGACGAGTGCATCGAGCTCTGCAACGAGATCATCGAGGAGGAGTTCCCCCTCGCCTCGGTGGAGAAGCTCGAGAAGGTGCCCACGCCGCGGGAGATCCACGCGTTCCTGGAGACCTACGTGGTGGGGCAGGACGAGGCGAAGCGTGCCCTGGCGGTGGCGGTCTACAACCACTACAAGCGGGTGGATGCCGAGCGGTCCACGGATCCCGACGCCCCCGAGGTGGCCAAGAGCAACATCCTCATGATCGGCCCCACCGGCACCGGCAAGACCTACCTCGCCCAGACGCTGGCGAAGCTGCTGCAGGTGCCCTTCGCCATCGCGGACGCCACGGCGCTCACCGAGGCCGGGTACGTGGGGGAGGACGTCGAGAACATCCTGGTGAAGCTGATCCAGGCGGCTGACGGGGACATCGCCCGGGCCGAGACCGGCATCATCTACATCGACGAGATCGACAAGATCACGCGCAAGAGCGAGAACCCTTCCATCACCCGGGACGTCTCCGGTGAGGGCGTGCAGCAGGCGCTGCTGAAGATCCTGGAGGGAACGGTGGCCTCGGTGCCGCCGCAGGGCGGGCGGAAGCACCCGCACCAGGAGTTCGTGCAGATCGACACCCGCAACATCCTGTTCATCGTCGGCGGGGCGTTCGCCGGACTGGACGACATCATCGCCGACCGGGAGGGCAAGGGCGGCCTGGGATTCGGGGCCAACCTGGCGGTGCGTCGCGAGGAGGGGGACCTGCTGCGGCAGGTGCGCCCGGAGGACCTCGTGAAGTTCGGCCTCATCCCGGAGTTCATCGGCCGTGTGCCGGTCGTCGCGGCCGTGAGCCCGCTGGACGCCGACGCCCTGGTGGACATCCTCACCGGCCCCCGCAACGCGCTGGTGAAGCAGTACCAGCACCTGTTCAGTCTCGATGGGGTGGAGCTCGAGTTCACCGACGACGCCGTCCGCGCCGTGGCCGAGCAGGCCATGCTGCGCCGCACCGGTGCCCGGGGACTGCGCGCCATCATGGAGGAGGTGCTGCAGCCGGTCATGTTCGACGTGCCCAGCGACGACGGCATCGAGCGCGTGGTGGTGACGGCCGAGGTGGTGGCCGACAACGTGAACCCCACCATCGTGCGCCGCGAGACGAAGCCGACCAAGCGCCCCAAGCGCAAGAGCGCCTGAGCCGGGCCGTCCGCGGCCCACATCCCCCCGGTACCGAGGAGACGACGCATGACCACCGAGTCGGAGCACGCCCTGGAGGTGGGGATGACCCTCCCGCAGCAGGCGAGTGGAGTCACCTGCGGGGCGGCCAGCCTCGTGGTGGCGCAGCGCCTGCTGGAGCGCATGCCGCTGCCGGCGGCGGACGACCCGGTGGAGGCAGAGGACTTCCAGGGTGCGGAGTTCGCCCGCTTCGGCCGCACCAACAACCCGTGGGAGGCCGGGGTGCTGCGCATGCCCTGGCCGATGGCGCTGGGCACCCCGCCGTGGGGTGCGCTCGCCGAGCTGCGCGGCATCGTGCGCGCCGAGCGGGGCGGGCAGCCGCGGTACGTGATGGACCTGGTGCGCCGTGGGGGCGCCGGGGCGCTGGGGGAGGCGCTGCAGTCCGTGGGCGCGCACGAGCCGGCCCTGCTCTACGTGGGCACGCGGATGATGCCGCGCCACGTCTGCGTGGTGGCCGAGGACGTCGCCGGGCGGTTGGCCCTCTACGACCCCGCCCGTGGCTCCGTGGTGGAGGCCGATGTGGACGCCCTGGCCGCGGGGGAGCAGAAGGTGGCCGGCTGGTCCCAGCCCTGGGTGGCCATCGCCCCGCGCTGACCGCTGAGCTCGCAGACTGGCTCACGAACGCAGTGCCGCCCCCTGGGTGATCCAGGGGGCGGCACTGTGTTCGTGAGTCCTCAGCCCTTGGGCTTCTCCACCTTGAGCAGCTCGGTGTCGCGCACCTCGAGCTCGTTGGCGTCGGCCTCGGCCACCTCGCACACCACGTGCCCGGAGGCCACGATGTCGTCCCAGGCCCGGCGGGCGGCGGCGCGCTGGTCGGCCGGCCCGGCCAGCGTCATGGCCGTCACCTGGGCGCGCATGCCCAGCTTGGCCTCGGACTTGGCCTTGCGGATGCCGGCCAGCACCGCGGCGGCAGCCGGCTTCACGTCCTGCACGTCGTCGGACGCGGCGGTGGGGCGCACCTCATCGGCGGTGGGCCAGGCGGCGCGGTGCACCGAGCCGCTGTGCCACCAGCTCCAGACCTCCTCGGTGGCGAACGGGATGAACGGCGCCAGCAGGCGCAGCTGGGCGTCCAGGGCCACGCGCAGGGCGGCCCGGGCGCTGGTGGTCGCGGCGGAGGTTTCGGCCTCGTCCGCACCGTAGGCGCGGGCCTTCACCAGCTCCAGGTAGTCGTCGCAGAAGGACCAGAAGAACGCCTCGGTGACCTCCAGCGCCTTCGTGTAGTCCCAGGCCTCGAAGCCGGCGGTGGCCTGCTCGATCACCCGGGCCAGCTCCAGCAGCAGCGACTGGTCCACCGGCTCGGTCACCTGTGCCAGCAGCTGCTCGGGGTGCTCGGCACCGGCCACCTCGCCGAAGCCGAGGGCGAACTTCGAGGCGTTCAGCAGCTTGATGGCCAGGCGGCGCCCCACCTTCATCTGCTGGGTGTCGAAGGCGGTGTCCACGCCCTGGCGGGCCGAGGCGGCCCAGTAGCGCACCGCATCGGACCCGTGCTCCTCGAGCAGGTCCACGGGGGTGACCACGTTGCCCTTGGACTTGGACATCTTCTTGCGGTCCGGGTCCAGGATCCACCCGTTCAGCGTGGCGTTGTGCCACGGCACCGTCCCGTGCTCGTGGTGGGCGCGCACGATGGTGGAGAACAGCCAGGTGCGGATGATGTCGTGCCCCTGCGGCCGCACGTCCATGGGGAAGACCATGTCGAACAGCTCGGGGTCGTTGCGCCAGCCACCGATGATCTGCGGGCTCAGCGAGCTGGTGGCCCAGGTGTCCAGCACGTCCGGGTCGGCGGTGAAGCCGCCCGGCTGGTCGCGCTGGGCCTCGTCGTACCCGGGGGCGGTGTCGGTCTGCGGGTCCACCGGCAGGTCCACCTCGGCGGGGGTGATGGGGTTCTCGTGGTCCGGCTCCCCGTCGGCGTCCAGTGGGTACCAGATGGGGAAGGGCACGCCGAAGAAGCGCTGGCGGCTGACCAGCCAGTCACCGTTGAGCCCCTCGATCCAGTTGGCGTGGCGGCGCTCCATGTAGGGCGGGTGGAAGTCCACCTCGGCCCCGCGCTCGATGAGGGCGGCGTTCAGCTCCGCATCGCGCCCGCCGTTGCGGATGTACCACTGGCGGGAGGTGACGATCTCCAGCGGCTTGTCGCCCTTCTCGAAGAAGTTGGCCTTGCGCTGGGTCTTCTCCGGCTCGCCGATGAGCTCCCCGGACTCACGCAGGGCCGTCACCGTGTTCTCCCGAGCGGTGTGCACCGTCTTGGTGGCCAGCTGCTCGGCGTACAGCTGCTCACCGGGACCGCCGGCGACCCACTCGGGGGTCTCGCCGGACAGGCGGCCGTTGCGGGTGATGACCGACCGCATCGGCAGCTGGAGCTCGCGCCACCAGGTGACGTCGGTGAGGTCACCGAAGGTGCAGCACATGGCAATGCCGGCGCCCTTGTCCATCTCCGCGGCGGGGTGTGCGATGACGGGCACCTCCACCCCGAACAGCGGGGTCCGCACGGTGGAGCCGAACAGGTCCTGGTAGCGCTCGTCGTCCGGGTGGGCGATGAGGGCCACGCAGGCCGGCAGGAGCTCGGGGCGGGTGGTCTCGACGGCCACGTCACCCTCAGCCCCGTGGAAGGCGATGCGGTGGTAGGCGCCGGGGTAGTCGCGGGCCTCGAGCTCGGCCTGGGCGACAGCGGTCTGGAAGGTCACGTCCCACAGGCCGGGGGCCTCGGCGGAGTACGCCTCACCGCGCTGGAGGTTGCGCAGGAAGGCCTGCTGGCTGGTGGCGCGGGCGTTGTCGTCGATGGTTCGGTACTGGTAGTTCCAGTCCAGCGAGAGGCCCAGCCGGCGGAAGAGCGCCTCGAAGGCCTTCTCGTCCTCCACGGTGAGCTCGTGGCAGAGCTCGATGAAGTTGGGCCGGCTGATGGGCTGCTGGTCGGCGGCCTTGACGGACTTGCCGTCGCCCCCGCGCTGCGGCGGCTCGTAGCCCTCCACGTAGGGCTGGGTGATGTCGCCGCGCACGCCGTAGTAGTTCTGCACCCGGCGCTCGGTGGGCAGACCGTTGTCGTCCCAGCCGATGGGGTAGAAGACCTCGAGCCCGCGCATGCGCTTGTAGCGGGCCATGCAGTCTGCCTGCGTGTAGCCGAAGACGTGGCCCACGTGCAGGGAGCCCGATGCGGTGGGGGGCGGGGTGTCGATGGTGAAGCGCTGCTCGCGGGGCAGGGAGGCCGCCCGGTCGCGGTCGAAGGCGTAGGTGTCCTGCTCCTGCCATACGCCCGTCCAGCGCTCCTCCAGGCCGTCGACGGACGGCTTGTCGGGCAGCTGGGCGGGGCGGGTCGCGGCGGCGGAGTCAGTCATGCGGCCCATCTTCGCACTTCCCGGCACGCCGTCCGCAGCCCCTCGAGCGAGTGGCCCGGAGGGCTGCGGACCGGCCGGACGCCTACAGGTCACCCCCGGGTGACGGGTCGGTAACGTTTTGCACACGATGCGCGCCGGTCGCTTGTGGCCCGGGCCGGGTGTTGGTTCGGTGACGCACATGAACTCACTCAGCCCCGTGCCGGTCCGAGCGGACTGGAAAACATCCCTTGAAGAGAGCATCAACGAGACGTTCGACCCGATCCAGGAATGGTTCGCTGGGATCATCTTCTACCCGGTGACCTTCGGGGACATCGAGGTCCCCTTCGTCGTGATCTGGTTGGTGGCAGCCGGCATCATCGTGACCGGCTATTTCGCCTTCATCCAGTTCCGTGGACTGCCGACGGCCCTGGACGTCGTCCGCGGGAAGTACTCCACGAAGTCCGACCCGGGTGAGATCACCCACTTCCAGGCCCTGAGCTCTGCGCTCTCGGGCACCGTCGGCCTGGGCAACATCGCCGGTGTCGGTGCCGCGGTGGCTCTTGGTGGCCCGGGTGCCACCTTCTGGATGATCGTCTGTGGCCTGCTCGGCATGGCCACCAAGTTCGCCGAGTGCACCCTGGGTGTGAAGTACCGCGAGGTGCGCGCCGACGGCACGGTCGACGGTGGTCCCTTCAAGTACCTGCCCGTCGCCTACGGCAAGATCCACCCCATCGTGGGCACGCTCATGACCGGCCTGTTCGCCATCTCGATCCTGTTCTTCGGCGCCGCCGGCGGCAACATGTTCCAGTCCAACCAGACCTACGCCCAGATGAAGAGCGTCACCGGTGGTGACGACGGCTTCCTGGGCGGCGCGGGTGCGTCCCTCCTGTTCGGCATCGGACTGGCCGTGATCGTTGGTCTGGTCATCATGGGTGGCATCAAGTCCATCGGCAAGGTCACCGAGAAGCTGGTGCCGGCCATGGGCCTCATGTACCTGGCCGCCTGCCTCATCGTCATCGCTGTCAACATCACCCACGTCCCCGACGCCATCGGCCGCATCGTGACCGACGCGTTCAACCCCGAAGGTGTCGTCGGCGGTGTGATCGGAACCCTGATCGTCGGCTTCCAGCGCGCGGCCTTCTCCAACGAGGCCGGCCTGGGCTCCGCCCCCATCGCGCACTCCGCGGTGAAGACCCGCCGTCCGGTCTCCGAGGGCTTCGTGGCCCTGCTGGAGCCGCTGGCCGACACGGTCATCATCTGTACCTTCACGGCCCTGACGATCATCATCGCCGACACGGAGATCTACAACCAGAGCATTGCGAATGCCAATGACGGTGACGATGCCACCGAGGTCCTTGACGGTGTGCTGGTCACGTCGGATGCGTTCGAGACCGTGCTGCCCTGGTTCCCCTACGTGCTGGCCGTGGCGGTCTTCCTGTTCGCCATCTCCACGCAGATCACCTGGGCCTACTACGCGATGCGTGCCTGGGCCTACCTCTTCGGCGACTCGCGTGCCTCGATGATCGCCATCAAGTGCATCTACCTGTTCTTCACGGTGCTCGGCGCGGTGCTGACGCTGACGGCGGTCATGAACTTCGCCGACAGCTGGCTGTTCCTCTGCGCGTTCATCAACCTGCTCGGTGTGTACCTGCTGCTGCCGGTCATCAAGCGGGAGATGAAGGAGTACCTGGCGGACCGCAAGGCCGGCCGCCTGGACGTCCTGGGCGACGAGAACCGCGACTCCTTCGAGGAGACCGACGGCGCCACGAGCATGTCGGCCCGTTCCTGACCGACTGCTCGGCCCATGGCCCCGTCTCCCACTCGGGAGGCGGGGCCTTCGCCGTGTCCCGTTGTGTGCCGGGCCACGACCGGCTGCGTGGCTCGGCGCCGCGCCCAGCCGGTAGCATCTGCACCACAGGCATCGATCCGGCCATCACCGGGGAGCCTCCGGAAGAACGGTCCGCTGCCCGACGGGTGGGGGGCCCACTAGACCCGGACGGGTAGGCCCGTCACAGCCGTCATGAAGGGGCCCCTTGCGGGGCAACCGAGGTGGTACCGCGGGACCTGTCCACCGGCAGGTGTCGTCCTCGATGTTGGCGCGCAGCACCAGCTGCCCGATCGAGGAGCCGCGATGAGCACCGCACCCGAGAACACCCCCGCGCAGAACGACGAGCCCGCCGTGCCCGCCAGCCCGGGCGTGTACCCCATCGTGCGCACCGGCACCCCCGGCGAGCCCGGCACGGGCGTCGCCGCGCCGAGCTTCCCCGAGATCGAGGCCGGCGTGCTGGCCCACTGGCAGGCCGGTGACACCTTCCGCAAGAGCGTGGAGAACCGCCCCGCCGGCCAGGACGGCAGCAACGAGTACGTCTTCTTCGACGGCCCTCCCTTCGCCAACGGCCTCCCGCACTACGGCCACCTGCTGACCGGCTACGTCAAGGACGTCGTGCCCCGCTACCGCACGATGCGGGGGTACCGGGTGGAGCGCCGCTTCGGCTGGGACACCCACGGGCTGCCGGCCGAGCTCGAGGCGATGCGCCAGCTGGGCATCACCACCAAGGAGGAGATCCTCGACAAGGGGATCGACGCCTTCAACGCAGCCTGTCGCGAGTCGGTCCTGCGCTACACCGACGAGTGGCAGGACTACGTCCACCGGATGGGCCGCTGGGTGGACTTCGAGAACGACTACAAGACCCTCAACGTGGACTACATGGAGAGCGTCATCTGGGCGTTCAAGGAGCTCCACGACAAGGGCCTGGCCTACCAGGACTTCCGCGTCCTGCCCTACTGCTGGCGCGACCAGACCCCGCTGAGCAGCCACGAGCTGCGCATGGACGACGACGTCTACCAGATGCGCCAGGACCCGGCGGTGACCGTGGGCCTGCGCCTCGAGACCGGAGAGCTCGCCCTGATTTGGACGACGACCCCCTGGACCCTCCCGAGCAACCTCGCGATCATGGTGGGCCCGGACATCGACTACGTCGTGGTGGAGTCCGACCCGGCCGCCGACCCGACCGGCGCCTCCCAGCGCTACGTCATCGCCGAGGCCCGGCTCGAGGCCCACACCCGGGAGCTGGGGGAGAACCCCTCGGAGCGCATCGTCGAGCGCCTCACCGGGGCGGAGCTCGTCGGCCGCAGCTACACCCCGCCCTTCTCCTACTACGCCGGGGCCGAGAACGCCCACCGCGTGGTGGAGGCCGACTTCGTCACGACGACCGACGGTACGGGTCTGGTGCACTCCGCCGGCGCCTTCGGTGAGGACGACAAGGTCGTGACCGACCGCGAGGGTATCGAGCCGGTGATGCCGGTGGGCCCTGACGGTGCCTTCACCGCCCCGGTCGTCGAGTACGCCGGCCAGCAGGTGTTCGACGCGAACGCGCCAATCGTCGCCCACCTCAAGGCGGCCACGCGCAACCTCGGCCGCGCCGCCGGGGCCCGCGAGGGCGAGCCCGAGGACGCCGGGAGCGTCTGCGAGGGCACGGTGCTGCTGCGCCACGAGACCTACGACCACTCCTACCCGCACTGCTGGCGCTGCCGCACCCCGCTGATCTACAAGGGCGTGGAGTCCTGGTTCGTGAAGGTGACGGACTTCAAGGACCGCATGCTCGAGAACAACGAGCAGATCATCTGGGTGCCGGAGAACGTGAAGCACGGGCAGTTCGGCAAGTGGCTCGAGGGCGCCCGCGACTGGTCCATCACCCGCAACCGCTACTGGGGCAGCCCGGTGCCGGTGTGGGTGAGCGACGACCCCGAGCACCCGCGGGTGGACGTGTACGGCTCGCTGGAGCAGATCGAGGCCGACTTCGGCGAGCTCCCGCGCAACGACGCCGGCGAGGTGGACCTGCACCGCCCGTGGATCGACCAGCTCACGCGCCCCAACCCCGACGACCCGCGCAACCAGGGCGCGGCCGACGGCGCCCACGCCGGCTCCACCATGCGCCGCGTGGAGGACGTGCTGGACGTCTGGTTCGACTCCGGCTCCATGAGCTACGCGCAGAACCACGTGCCCTTCGAGAACGCCGACTGGTTCGAGCACCACTTCCCGGCCGACTTCATCGTGGAGTACATCGGCCAGACGCGCGGCTGGTTCTACACCATGCACGTGCTGGCCACCGCGCTGTTCGACCGCCCGGCCTTCAGCAACGTGATCTGCCACGGCATCGTGCTGGGCAGCGACGGCCAGAAGATGAGCAAGTCGCTGCGCAACTACCCGGACGTCTCCGAGGTCTTCGACCGCGACGGCGCCGACGCCATGCGCTGGTTCCTCATGAGCAGCTCCATCCTGCGCGGCGGCAACCTGGTGGTCACCGAGCAGGGCATCCGCGACGGCGTGCGCCAGGTGATGATCCCGCTGTGGAACGCGTGGTCCTTCTTCGCCATGTACGCCAACGCTGCGGGCGGCGCGGCGGGCGAGCCCGCAGGGAGTGCCGGCCACCGCGCGCAGTGGTCCACCGCATCGACCGACCCGCTGGACCGTTACGTGCTCAGCGCCACCGGCGACCTGGTGCGCGAGGTCACCCAGGCCATGGACGCCAACGACGTGGCCGGTGCCTGCGAGCTCGTGCGCGACTTCCTGGACACGCTCACCAACTGGTACATCCGCCGCTCGCGCGACCGGTTCTGGGAGGGAACCGACGGCACCGCCTTCGACACCCTGTTCACCGTGCTGGAGACGGTCACCCGGGTGGCGGCCCCGCTGCTGCCCTTCGCGGCCGAGGAGATCTGGCGCGGCCTCACCGGCGGCGAGTCGGTGCACCTCACAGACTGGCCCGATGCGGGGGACTTCCCCTCCGAGCCCGAGCTCGCCTCCGCCATGGGCACGGCGCGCGCCGTGGCCTCGGTGGGCAGTGGTCTGCGCAAGACCAACGGCCTGCGCAACCGTCTGCCCCTGCAGAGCCTGACCGTGGTCACCGAGGACCCGCGTGCCCTGGCCGACCAGGGTGCCCTGCTGGCCGACGAGCTCAACGTCCGCGAGGTGCGCCTGGTGGCGCTGGATTCGCAGGAGGCCAACTCCTACGGCGTCGAGCAGCGGCTGGTGGTCAACGCCCGGGCGGCCGGTCCGCGCCTGGGCAAGCAGGTGCAGACGGTCATCAAGGGCTCCAAGTCCGGTGACTGGTCGGTGGCCGCCGACGGCACCGTGACCTCCGGCGGCATCGAGCTGGTCGAGGGGGAGTACACCCTGGAGACCGTGACCACCGGCGACGCCGAGGGCACGGCCACCGGCGTGCTGCCCGGCGGCGGGTTCGTGGTGCTGGACACCACCGTCACCGACGAGCTGGCCGCCGAGGGCACCGCCCGCGACATCGTCCGCGCCGTGCAGGGTGAGCGTCGCGCGGCCGGGCTGGCGGTGAGCGACCGCATCTCGCTGACCGTCATCGGTGACGCCGAGGTCTGGGGTGCCGCGGTGGCCCACCAGCAGCTGATCATGGACGAGACCCTCGCCGTGCAGTTCGGCGCCGGGGGCCCCGAAACGCCGGTGCCGTCCTCCGGCATCGACCACACCGGCACGGTCGACCTGGGCGAGGGCCGCACGGTGACCGTGCTCATCACCCGCAAGGAGGCCCGCCGATGAGCCCCGACCCCCGCCGTGACGCAGCCGAGGAGCTGGAGGTCCGCCG
This sequence comes from Kytococcus sedentarius, assembly GCF_041937525.1. Classification (GTDB taxonomy): domain Bacteria; phylum Actinomycetota; class Actinomycetes; order Actinomycetales; family Dermatophilaceae; genus Kytococcus; species Kytococcus sedentarius_A. The sequence goes on along the minus strand of NZ_CP169391.1, from coordinate 1,308,804 downwards.
CCGGGTGCGGGAGGTCACCGACGCCCTCATGGCCCGGATGCCGGAGAGCGACGTGGTGCCCACGCTGGACCGCGTGGCCCGCGCCATGGAGCTGCTGGGCGACCCGCAGCGCACCTACCCGGTGGTCCACCTGACCGGCACCAACGGCAAGACCTCCACCACCCGCATGGTCGAGCGCATCCTGCGCGAGACGGGCCTGCGCACGGGGCGGTTCACCTCCCCGCACCTGCACGACCCGCTGGAGCGCATCACCATCGACGGCGCGCCCATCGACCCCCGGCACTTCCTGGAGGTGTGGGACGACGTGGCGCCCTTCCTGGCCATCGTCGACGCGGAGAGCGAGCAGGCCGGAGGCCCGCCGCTGAGCTACTTCGAGTGCATCGCCGTGCTCGCCTTCGCTGCCTTCGCCGACGCGCCGGTGGACGTCGCCGTGGTGGAGGTGGGCCTGGGCGGTCGCTGGGACGCCACGAACGTGGCCGATGGTGACGTGGCGGTGATCACCCCCATCGGGATCGACCACGAGCGCTTCCTGGGCAGCGACCTGGAGTCGATCGCCGGGGAGAAGGCCGGCATCATCAAGCCCGGCTCCCGCGTGGTGACCGCCCAGCAGGAGGAGGAGGCGCGCGCCGTCGTCGCCGATGCGGTGGCCGCCGCCGGCGCGAGCCTGGCCACCGCCGGCACCGAGTTCGGGGTGAGTGCCCGCGACGTGGCCGTCGGCGGGCAGCTGCTCAGCATCCAGGGCCTGGTGGCCGAGTACACCGACCTGCTCCTGCCCCTGCACGGGGAGCACCAGGCCCAGAACCTGGCGCTCGCCGTGGCGGCCGTGGAGTCCTTCCTCGGCGGGGGAGAGCAGCCCCTGGACGGCGAGCTGCTGCGCGCCGCCGTGGCCGGCATCACCACCCCCGGGCGACTCGAGGTGGTGCGCCGTTCGCCGGCGGTGATCGTGGACTCGGCCCACAACCCGCACGGCATGCTCACCCTGGCGCGGGCGCTGGAGGACTCGTTCACCTTCGCCCGCCTCATCGGCCTGGTCGCCGTCTTCGAGGACAAGGACGCCGAGGCGATGCTCTCCGCCCTGGGCACGGCGGTGGACCACGTGGTGGTCACCCGCAACTCCAGCCCGCGCTCCATGGCGCCCGAGGCGCTGGGTCGGCTGGCCCGCGAGGTGCTCGGTGACGACATGGTCACGGTCGTGGAGAACCTGCCCGATGCGGTGGACCTCGCCGGTGCGCTCGCGGACGAGGGCGGGGTGAGCGGCGGCGTGGTCGCCACCGGTTCCATCCACACCGCGGCCGACGTGCGGATGGTGCTGGGCACCACCGACGTCGCCTGAGGGCCGTGGGAGACTGCCGGGCGTGAGCGCACCCATCCCCTTCGTCGGCCGCCTGGGCAAGATGTCCCGGCGCTTTGCGGCCGTGACGCTGTTCTTCCAGTCCTTCGCCGTGTTCTTCGGCGCCCTCACGGCCCGCGGACTCGCCCACGCGCAGGGCGACGAGCGAGCGACCACCTACCTGGTGGTCGGCTCGGCGCTGGCGGTCACCTGCCTGGTGACGATGGTGGTGCTCAAGCAGAGCTGGGGCGTCACCCTCGGGTGGGTGCTGCAGTTCCTCACGCTGGCTTCGGGCTTCGTGCAGCCGGCGATGTTCGCCGTGGGTGTGATCTTCCTCGCGATCTGGGTGGGGGCCCTGTACTGGGGCCGGCGGATGGACGAGCTGACGCGACAATTCGAGGCGCAGCACGGTGGGCGCCCCGACGGTGACCACCTCGACGGACACCGACGGGAGAGTGGTCGCTGATGGGTTGGCTCGAGGCCATCGTCCTGGGGCTGGTGCAGGGACTCACGGAGTTCCTGCCCATCTCCTCCAGTGCCCACCTCTCGGTGGTGGGCCGCTTCTTCGGCGGGAGCGACCCGGGCGCGGCGTTCACCGCCATCACCCAGCTGGGCACCGAGGCCGCGGTCCTCATCTACTTCCGCAAGGACATCGCCACCATCGTCACCAAGTGGTGCAAGGCGGTGGTCGGCAAGCTGCCCCACAACGACCCCGACGTGCGGATGGGGTGGCTGGTCATCATCGGCTCCATCCCCATCGGTGTGCTCGGTCTGCTGCTGCAGGACTTCATCGAGGGCCCGCTGCGCAACCTGTGGCTCACCGCCTCCATGCTGCTCTTCTTCGCCCTGGTCATCGCGCTGGCCGACCACCTGGCGGGCAAGCGCCCGCCGCAGGAGGTCAAGGAGCTCGACAGCCTCACCTGGGGCGACGGTCTGAAGTACGGCCTCTGGCAGGCGCTGGCCCTGATCCCCGGTGTCTCCCGCTCGGGCGGCACCATCGCCGGTGGTCTGTTCATGGGCTACTCGCGGGTGGCGGCGGCCCGCTACTCGTTCCTGCTGGCCATCCCCGCCGTGCTGGCCTCCGGGGGCATGCAGCTGCTGAAGATCGCCGACGACCCGGTGGAGCCGGCCTGGGGGCCCATCCTCGTGGCCACGGCCATCAGCTTCGCGGTGGGCTACGCGGTGATCGCCTGGCTGCTGCGCTACATCTCGAACAACAACTTCACCATCTTCGTGGTGTACCGCATCGGCCTGGCGCTGGTGCTCTTCGCCCTGCTGGGCACCGGCACGCTCTCGGCCACGGGCGCCTGACGGCCTCTGGTTAGGCTGGCCTCGTGACCACGAACGCAGCGCAGCAGAACGAGACCACGCAGCCCGAACGATCCCTGGTGCTGGTGAAGCCCGACGGTTACCGTCGCGGCCTCTCCGGTGAGGTGCTGGCCCGCATCGAGGCCAAGGGGTACCGCCTGGCGGCCCTGCAGGTGGTGCAGGCCACCCACGAGCAGCTGGCGGCCCACTACGAGGAGCACGAGGGCAAGCCCTTCTACGAGCCGCTCATGGAGTTCATGGCCAGCGGCCCGGTGGTGGCCGCGGTCATCGAGGGCCACGGCTGCATCACCGGCTTCCGCACCCTGGCCGGGGCCACCAACCCCACGGACGCGGCGCCCGGCTCCATCCGCGGCGACCTCGGCCGTGACTGGGGCCTGAAGGTGCAGCAGAACATCGTCCACGGGTCGGACTCGCCGGAGTCGGCGGCCCGTGAGATCGCCATCTGGTTCCCGCAGGGCGTCTGACCGTCCGGGAAGGACCCTGCAGGGGGTCGGCGGCCCGCGGGCTGCCGACCCCCTGCGTGGTGCTCCGGGGACCGATCAGGGACGGGACATACGATGCCCCTCATGACTTCACGTTGGCAGCGCCTGCGCGGGGGTGACCTGGCGATCGACCTGGGCACCTCCCGCACCCTGATCTGGCGCAAGGGTCGCGGTGTCGCGTTGGACGAGCCCTCGCTGCTCGCCGTGGAGGGCGGCACGGGCAAGGTGCTGGCTGCGGGTGAGCGGGCCCGCGGGCTGATCGGGCGCACCCCGGCGCACGTCCACATCATGCGACCGGTGCGCGACGGCGTGATCGTGGATGCGGACGTGGCCGAGTCCATGCTGCGCACCTTCATCGACCAGGTGCACTCCAGCTGGCTCAACCGTCCCCGGGTGGTCGTGGCAGCCCCCTCGCAGATCACCGCGGTGGAACGGCGCGCCCTCGAGGAGACGGTGCTGCGCTCCGGCGCGCGGGAGGTCTTCATCGTCGAGGAGGCGATGGTGGCCGCCATCGGCGCCGGTCTGCCGGTGAACGACGAGCGCGCCTCGATGGTGCTCGACCTCGGCGGGGGGACCGCCGACGGCGCGATCACGGCCCTGGGGGGCATCGTTCGCTCGGGTTCCGCCCGCGTGGGTGGCGACGACCTCGGGGAGTCCGTGCGTGACTGGTTGCGCACCGAGCACGACCTGCTGCTGGGGGAGCGCACCGCGGGCGACCTGGTGTCCACCATCGGCTCCGCCGTCCCGCTCGCCGAGGAGCTCACGGCCCGCGTGCACGGCCGCAACCTGCGGACGGGGCTGCCGGAGACCGTGGAGATCACGAGCTCTGCCGCACGCCAGGCGATGGCCGAGCCGCTGGCGGCCATCTCGGCCTTCGCCCGAAGCCTGGTGGACCAGTGCCCGCCGGACCTGACCGGGGACATCGTGGCGCGCGGGATCGTGCTCACCGGTGGGGTGGCCCAGCTGCGCGGCATCGACCGCCGCCTGTCCCGCGACCTGTCGATTCCCGTGGTGGTGGCCAAGGATCCCCAACGTGCCGTGATCAGGGGTGCGGGGCGGTGCATCGACGACCTGCGCCGGCTGCGCCGCATCGTCGTCGGGGAGCAGCGGTACTGATGGCGGACCGGATCCGGCCCCACGGGGGCAGCCAGCCCGTGCGGGGACGCCGCCGGGGCGACTCGCAGCGGCGCGTCCCGGTCGGCGTGGTGCGCCGCGAGGGGCTCACCGGCCGCCGCCTGGGCATGCAGCAGCGCGACCGCTCCGCTGAGCGCAAGGCATGGGTGGGACCCCTGCTGGCCGTCGCGGTCACGGTGGGCGCCGTGGGCGTCGACACCGTCGCCCCGGTGGTGCTGAACCCGGTGCGTGACGCCGCGGAGGTGGCCTTCGCCCCGTTGCAGCGCGCCATGGTGGTGCCCCCCACCGAGGAGCTGCAGGCCGTGGAGGCCGAGCGTGACCAGCTGGCCGACGCCCTGCACGCCGAGCGGGAGAAGCAGTCGCTGGACTCGGCTGCGGCCGGTCTGTTCGACTCGGAGGTCACCGCGGGGCGCGAGCTGGTGCCGGCCCGGGTGATCGGGTTCACCGCAGCGACGGCCACCTCACCGGACCGGCGGATCACGATCGACGTGGGCCGCCGCGACGGGGTGGAGACCGACCTGACCGTGGTCTCGAAGGACGGCCTGGTGGGCCGCGTCACCTCGGTGACGGACTGGACCAGTGAGGTGATGGTGCTGGGGGACCCGCAGCTGTCCACCGGGGTGCGCTCCGAGTCCGGCGCGATGGGGGTGCTCTCCTCCACGGCGCCGCCCGGCACCCCGCAGCGCACCGGCTCCGACCTCACCCTGCGTGCCTTCGAGGCCGGGACCTTCTCCGAGGGCGACGTGCTGACCACTCTCGGTGGGCCCTCCAGTCCGTTCGTGGACGGCGTGCCGGTGGGGGAGATCACCTCCGTGGACCCCGACCAGGGGCAGTTGCAGGAGACCGCGGTCGTGGAGCCCGAGGTGCAGGTCTCCACCCTCGAGGTGGTGGGGGTGCTGAGTGTCGCGGAGCGCGACGAGTCGCGGCAGACGGCCACCATCCCCTCGGGTGGCTCGGGAGGCTCGGACGACGAGTCGGGTGACTCCGGCGACGACCAGGACTCCGGTGACGATGCGTCCGGCGACGGCTCGGGCGAGTCCGGGGACGACGCATCCGGCGACGGCTCCTCCGGGGAGGACTCCGGCCCGCTGGACGGGAACCCGGACGACGACGAGTCCGTGCTGGTCACGCCCGACTCCACCGAGTCGGTGGCCACCGACGCCCCCAGCGACGCGGCCCAGCCCGACGCCGGAGGCGAGGAGGGTGGGGACCCGGCACCGCCGGCCCCCACGGAATCGCTGGTCCCTGATCCGACGGTCACCGAAGGGGGCGACTGATGCGCTTGATCATGGGTGTGATCCGGCTGGTGGCGATGGTGCTGCTGGCCGTCATCACCACCGGGCTGCTGCCGCGGGTGTCCTTCCCGGCGCCCGACCTGCTGCTGTTGGTGGTGCTTGCCGCGGCCCTGCTGCGGGGCGCCCGCTCGGGCCTCGTGTGGGGCCTGGTGGCCGGGTGGCTGGTGGACCTGGTGCCGCCGGGTGCGGGCATCGTCGGGGCCACCGCCCTCACCTATGGCGTGGTGGGCTGGGCCGCCGGCTCGTTCGCGGCCACCGTGCGCCGCTCGTGGCTGCTCACCTCCGTCACCGTCGCCGTGGCGGCGCTCGCGGTGCAGGGTGTGCGGTGGGTCATGGCCCTGGCCATGCAGAACCCCACCGGTGACACCTTCGACCCCTGGGCGTGGTTGCTCACGGCCCTGCTGGGTGTGGTCATCGTCCCCACCCTGATGCACCTGGAGAACGCAGCACTGACGAGGAACGCGACGTGAAGCAGATCCTGTCCACCGCCCGCCGCCGCACCATCGTCATGGCGGTGCTGGTGCTCGTTGCCGTCCTGGTGCTGGGCGGACGACTGGCGCAGATGCAGGTCCTCGAGCACGACCGGTACGCGAGCGCCTCGCAGACCACGAACACCCGCGAGATCACCCACCCGGCGACCCGGGGGCGCATCCTGGCCGCCGACGGCACGCCGTTCGTGCGCAACATCGCCCACTCCACGGTCACCATCGACCCGCAGGTCATGCGGGAGCAGGACGACGACGGTCGGAGCATCGTCGATGCGGTGGCGCGTGAGGTGGGGGCCGACCCGCAGACCCTGTGGGGCCGCACCCGCACCTGCGGGTCCAAGGACGCGCCCCGCCCGCCGCGCTGCAACAGCGGGGGCGCCTACCAGCCCATCACCCTGGCCGAGGAGGTGGACCCGGCCGAGCTGCTCCCGCTGCTCGAGCGCCCCGAGGACTACCCGGGCGTCAGCGTGGACGCGACCGCCGAGCGCGGCTGGCCCAAGCCGAACGACGCGCTGGCCGCACAGACACTGGGCTACCTGACGCGCGTCAGCGCCCAGGACATGGCGGGGCGCGACGACCTGCAGCCCACGGGCATGATCGGGCGCGACGGCCTGGAGGCCTTCTACGACAACGAGCTGCGGGGGACCAACGGTGTGACGACGGTGTCCGTCTCGCCCTCCGGACGCTTCCTGGAGGAGCTCAGCCACACCGAGGCCGTGGCCGGGCTGGACATCAAGACGCACCTGAACCCCGCCGTGCAGAAGGTGGCCGAGGACGCCATGGCCCAGGTGAGCCGGGCCGCCGCGTCCAAGAACGAGGCCACCGACCCGGAGGACAAGGGCCGCGCCAAGACCGGTGCCGCCCTGGTGATGGACGTGGAGAGCGGTGCCGTGGTGGCCGCAGCCAGCCTGCCGGGATACAACCCGGAGGTCTGGTCCGGGGGTGTGAACCCCGAGCAGCTCGAGACCCTCGTGGACAAGGACGAGGGCGTGCCGCTCACCAACAAGCTCATCTCCTCGGTGTTCCCGCCGGCCTCCACCTTCAAGGCGATCTCGTTGCCGGTGGCCTTCTCGCAGGGGCTCGATCCCGAGGAGGAGTACAGCTGCCCCGCCCGGGTCAAGGTCGGTGACCGCTACTTCCGGAACTTCGAGTCCAAGGCCCACGGTGACCTGACGCTGCAGGAGATCATGGAGGTCTCCTGCGACACCGCCTTCTACCGCTGGTCCTTCCGGACCTGGCGCGCCCTGGGTGGCATCAACGCCAAGGACGTGAGCGACCCCTACGTGGAGATGGCGAAGGGCTTCGGCCTGGGCTCCCGCACGGGGGTGGACCTGCCGCACGAGTCCGCCGGCCGCATCCCGGACCGCGAGTGGAAGCTCTCCTACTGGGAGTCCCTCAAGGAGGGGTACTGCGAGCGCGCCGAGACCGGCTACCCGGAGATCGAGGACGAGCAGACACGGGCCGAGCGGGAGGAGAGCGCGCAGGAGTTCTGCCTGCGTGGCTACCAGTACCGCGGTGGTGACGCGGTGAACTTCTCCATCGGCCAGGGTGACGTCTCGACCACGCCCCTGCAGATGGCTGTGGTGTACGCGGCGATCGCCAACGGCGGCAACGTCATCGAGCCGCGTGTGGCCGCGGAGGCGCTGGACGTGCAGGGCGAGGTGCAGAAGAAGTTCCCCACCACCGTGCGCCAGCGCGTCGGTTTCGATGAGGAGTCCATGCGCATCCTGCGCGAGGGCCTCGAGGGCGTGGTGACCCGTGGTACCGCCGCCTGGGCCTTCAGGGACTGGGACCACGAGCGCTACCCGTTGGCGGGCAAGACCGGCACGGCCGAGGTCGTGGGCGACCAGTCCACCTCCTGGTTCGTGAGCTACGACGCCGGCAAGGACTCCAAGTACGTGACGCTGGTGGTCCTCGGTGACTCCGGGACCGGCAGCGAGTACGCCGCGCCGGTGGCTCGCTCGCTGTGGAACACCATGGAGAGCGAGGGCCTGCTGGAGCCGCAGTCGCCCGACGACCCGATCTCGTCCCAGGACACCGCGGCCGACCTGAAGGCGGCGGCGGAGCGTGCCGAGAAGGCCGGGGCCGAGACGGTCACCGTCGAGGACGTCACCGAGGAGTCCCTGGTGGGTCCGGTGGACACCGAGTTCCAGCAGGAGGACGAGCCCAGCGACGACCCGAGCGACCCGTCGGCGGACCCCAGCGCCTCGGACGAGGCCCGCGACCCGTCCGATGACGCCAGCACCTCGGGGGACTGATAAGGTTCTCTCTTGCCGTTCGATCGGCCGCGGACGCCGAATGCCCCGGAGGACATGCCCGGGAGCGCCGCGCAACGACCCTGAGGAGTCACGCTTGACCACGCTGGATGCTGCCAAGAAGAAGTCCATCATCGAGGAGTACGCCACCACCGAGGGTGACACCGGGTCGCCCGAGGTGCAGGTTGCCCTGCTGACGCAGCGCATCAAGGACCTGACCGAGCACTCCCGCCAGCACAAGCACGACCACCACACCCGTCGTGGTCTCCTGCTGCTGGTGGGCCGCCGCAAGCGCCTGCTGCGCTACCTGGAGGCCACCGACATCGAGCGCTACCGTGCGCTGATCAAGAAGCTCGGCCTGCGCCGCTGAGAGACTTCCCTTGCCGAGAGCGGCCCCGGAACCGGGGCCGCTCTCGTCGCATGGGGACCCACGTCGACCCGGCCCGTTCGACGTGACCACCCACGGGGGTGCATGCTCACTGCATCGGACCGATGTCCGATCGGTGACCACCACCGACGGTGGGGCCACCCGGCCACAGCAGTTCGGGCCACCAGACGCACGGCACAACGACGATGCCCGTGCGCTCTCAACAGAAGGGAGGACCCGTGGAGGGTCCTGAGATCACGTCCGCCGAAGCCGTCATCGACAACGGCGCCTACGGCACCCGCACCATCCGGTTCGAGACCGGACGTCTGGCACAGCAGGCCGCTGGCTCTGTTGCCGCCTACCTCGTCGAGGACGACATCGACGACGCCACCATGGTCCTGTCGGCCACCACGGCCGGCAAGGAGCCCAAGGACCACTTCGACTTCTTCCCGCTGACGGTGGACGTCGAGGAGCGCATGTACGCCGCGGGCCGCATTCCCGGCTCGTTCTTCCGGCGCGAGGGTCGCCCCGGCACCGACGCCATCCTGACCTGCCGCCTCATCGACCGCCCGCTGCGCCCGACCTTCACCAAGGGTCTGCGCAACGAGGTCCAGGTCGTGGTGACCGTGCTCGCGCACCACCCCGACCACCAGTACGACGTGCTGGCCATCAACGCCGCCAGCGCTTCCACCCAGATCTCCGGCCTGCCGTTCTCCGGCCCCATCGGTGGCGTGCGCATCTCGCTCATCGACGGTCAGTGGGTGGCCTTCCCGAACTTCTCGGACATCCCCCGCTCCACCTTCGACATGGTGGTCG